>CAYHAR010000110.1:0-12740 GCA_964354595.1 uncultured Anaerolineae bacterium
AGAGTACCCAACTTGCGTTCAACGGCCAGTTTTTTGCCTCAGCACTCGCAAGATGAACAGCGGATTGCCGACGACGTAGCGCTGCCACAATCGGCGCGGGTCGCTGAGGAGACGATACAACCATTCCAGGCCGTTGTCAAGCATCCAGCGCGGGCCGCGCGGCTGGACGCCCGCCACGAAATCAAACAACGCGCCCACCGCCCAAACGACCGGCGCTTGCAGCTCGTGGCGGTGAGCGGCGATCCATTTTTCTTGAAGAGGCGTGCCCATACCAACCAGCAGAATGTGTGGACGCGCCACGTTGACGGCGGCGATAGCCGCCGCGCATATAGCAGGGTCGGCCAGGTAGCCATGATACGTGCCTGCGATGTTTAGCCACGAATAGCTGGCTCGCAGCGACTCGGCGGCGCGAGAGGCCACGCCGGGGCGGCTGCCCAGAAAATACAGCGTAATCTCCTCGGCGGCGCACGCGGCGCACAGCGGCTTGATCCAGTCCGCGCCCGTCATGCGAGGCGGGAGGTGATGGCCCAACAGCCGCGCGCCGAGTCGCACGCCCGCGCCATCGCAATACACCAGGTCGGCCTGGTTCAAGATGCGGCGCAGGTCTGCGTCACGGTAGGCGGTGTTGAGGACGTGGACGTTGGCATACAGCACGGTGCTCCTGGCTCCGCTGTGCGCCCGCTGCGCGACCTCGCGGATCAGGTCGGCCAGGCTGAGGCGATGGACGGCCACACCCAGGATATTGATTCCAAGTGTTGTTGGCAGCACCGCTTTCGCACTCACTATCTGTGTTTCTCCTGGGCGGCTCGGCGCACCTGATCACCGTACCGGGCCAGGTGGCGTTGCAGATACCACAACTCGCCCTTGATGTGTATGGCCTGCTCCGGGCAGACCTGGAAACAGTAGAGACAATTGATGCACGGAAAGTCAAAGCCGGCATCGAGGATGGGCAGCGCGAGCGGGCAATAATCCAGGCACACGCCACAGCGCGTACAGCGTTCCTGGTCGAGCCGCAATCGCTCGATGCGAGCGTCGTGCGCTTCATAGACATCTTGCAGGATGCGCAGGCGATAGAGCAATTGCCTGGCCCACTCTTGGCCGTGAATCGCGCGCGTGACATCGCGCAGGGGCGTCAACGCGCGGTTGTCGAGCGTCCGCGCGAGCCAGCCGCGAGGCGGGGCCGGTTCCAAGCGCAGCAATGGAGCCAGGCGCGCGGCTGCTTCCAGATCGGACGTTGCGATGTGTCCACGCTCGCGGGCAATGGTGAGATAGGGAATGTCGGCTGGATTCAGGCCAAAGAGATGCGCGGCGGCCAGGTCGAGCGTGAAAGGATTCGTCGCGGCCAGAAGCGTATCGGCGCGGCGAGGGACGCCGTCGCCGGGGCCGTTGCCCTCCATTGCGATCAGCGCATCGGCGATGATGAGGTGGGGGTGAATGGCCTCGTTGAGCGCGACAATGTTGGCGGCCAGGTCGGCGTGAACCTTACGCTTGTCAAGGCCCGCGACGCAGCCGATGAGCGATTTGAGCGCGAGGCTCATGCCCGCTTCGGCGTGCGTCTTGAGCTTGGGCAGGAGGATGAAAAAGTCGGCTTCCAAACAGAGGCGAGCGACGCAAGCAGAGCCGGTGGTCAGCCGAATCTCTGCGGTCGGGGCGTGGTTGAGGTCAATACATTCGACGCCGTAATGCGCGCACAAGGTCCGCACGCCCAGGCGTCCTAAAACGTCTATGCCTTTGCGATACGTGCCAATGTTGGGGCCATCGCCGACGACGATGCGCGCGCAGCCGCGCTGCTGCAATGTCTCGATGACGGCGGCCAGCACTCGCAGGTCGGTCGAGTTGCCGGTGAGCGCCGAGAGGTCGTTGTTGAGGTTGGGCTTGAGCAGGATGCGGGCGTCCGGCTGGTTCGGCAAGGCGGCTTTGTCGAGCCACGAGCGAACCACGCTGGATATCTGGCTCTGCTTCCGGCAACCCGTTGCCCAATCAACCGTACTGGCTGCAAACGCCACTGAGTGCACCGATCAACTCCTCTGTCTATCCGACGCCAACCCGCTTAGAATCTGCCGATACTGCTGATACACACCTGTCCAATCATAGTGCGCCTGAGCGTAAGCAAGGCCGGCCTTTCCCAAAGCCTCGCGGCGTTCCGGGTCTTGCAGCAGCGATGTGATGGCCCGCGCCAGATTTGCGACATCGCCCGGCGATACTGGCACGCCGATCCCGCCAGTGGCCTCACGAATAGCTGGATAATCCGAACAGATGATGGGCTTACCGCACGCCATCGCCTCGGCAGCGGTGAAACCAAAGCCCTCCTCCATCAGGGTCGGGAAAATGACGATATCGGCTGATTGATAATAGGGCACAATATCTGCTACGTTGGTATGAAACTCTACCGGCAAATCTGCCGCGGCCGTTTCGAGCTGGCGCAGGTAATGATGGTCTTCCACATAGCCGACAATAATCAACTTTACTTGTGCGCGCAGTGTCTCGTCCACACTTCGCAGTGCTTCTATGGCGATATGTTGTCCCTTGCCGCGAGTGATGCGCGAAGGATAGACAACGCAGAGCCGCTCGCTACTACTGTCCGATACAGCATGGAATCTGTCGAGGTCCACCCCCAGCGGAACAACCGAGATCCGGCTGCAGTCAAGACCCATCACAGCCAACTGATCGGCTGTGGCCTGACTGATAGGCACCAGGCGATCAAAAGCGCGCAAGCGCCAGCCAATTACGACTCGCCGGAACATTTGGGAGCCACGCTCATCATCCGCGCGTCCAAAGTTAAAGTCGTAGACGACGACGACTGACGGGCGATTTACAGGTCCCAACTCTATCGCATTAGATAGCACCACATCGGGTTGAATGCGCCGGACAAGATAAGCGCTCTGCAAAAAGAAACGCGCATAATTGACGATGCGGCTAGGCGACGATTGATCGATCGGCAGGCAGGTTTTGGGCAATAGAGAAACGTCATGCCGCCAACCGCTGATGAGCGTGACGTCGTCGCATTGCGCCGCCTGACGCCATAGATTGTAAATGACGGTCTCGCGCCCGCTGGTTACATCGGGCGGAAAGGCGCGAGTGACGATGGCGAGTTTCATAGAGCGTGCAAAACCTCTCTCGCCAGCAAGCTGGCTCGCCGATATCCCTGGTTGCGTTGCTGCGCTTCTTGCCGCCGAACGGGAAACGTCAACCCGACTAGCATCCAAAGCAGACGCCGCAGTGTGCTTCCGGCAATGATCCATCGGGCGACTGCGCGCCGCTCGGTAGGCGTGCTATGCTGGCGATAATAGGCCAGTGTTGCCTGCGTATAGTTTTCTATCCACCGAGCGTAATCGCGCCGCGACGACGTTTGCAGACGATGGCACACACTTGCCGTCGGCACATACGCCACACCAAAGCCCGCCGCACGCGCCCGCGCACAGTATTCCACGTCTTCGCCATACATGAACGTGCCCTCCGGCAATCCGCCGATTGCTTCATAGACTTGACGCCGCAACATCAAAGCCGCGCCGGTCACCCAATCCACCCATTGGAACACGCCATAGGCCCGGCGCAACCAGAGCGAGATGTGCCGATCATAGGGAAAGCGCGTCGGCCAGATCTTGTAGAGATACGACTGGAACAAGAACTCGGTGACCGGTGTGGGAAAATCGCCCCACGAAGGCTGCCATGTGCCGTCCGGGTTGAGCAAACGCGGCCCGGCTACGCCCAACTTGGGATGCGCGGCAAACGCGGACTGCAGTGCGGCCAGGCAACCGGGACGCAGTTCCGCATCTGAATTGAGCAACAAGACAAGCTCGCCGTTCGCCTGCCGCAAAGCTTGATTGTTGGCCCGCGCAAATCCTACATTCTCGATGTTGCGCATCAAGCGCGCCCCAGGGAACTCGGCAGCGACCATATCGGCGCAACCGTCGGTGGAAGCATTGTCTACTACCAGCAGTTCAGGGCCGGTCGGGATCGAAGCCAGACATGCCCGCGCCAAGTCTTGCGCATTGTACGAGACCACAATCACAGATACCCGTTCGCTCATTCGACCTGGCTCACATAACCACACCAGCGCGCATAGCGGATCAGATACCGATACACAGCCAATGGAGTTCGATCCCCTAGTTGTTCAGCCGCCCATCGCAAACAAGAATCGAGAACCTCGCTCAACCGCCGGTGCCGCAACACAAAATGCAGGCGCGGGCGCTGAATATTTTCCAGCCCTGTAATATTCGGCCATTTGCGCTCCAGCAGCCGGGCGGCCCGACCGGCATATTCCATCCGTCGCAAGAGGTCCTCCGACGTGACCGGATGAAGATGAAAAATAGGAATGGATCTAAAGATCAGTCGCAGTCCTCGTCGCATCAAACGATAGCCCAGTTCCATATCTTCAAAAGCCGCCCACCTGAAATCCTGATCAAAACGATCCGCGCCGACAAAAGCTCGCTTCAGTGAGAGATTGGCCGTGACAAAATAGCGGTGGTCTATCAACGCGCCATCGGCTAAATCGTAAAAGTGATAATAAGGCCCACCATGATCGAGCCAGTGCATGAGCGGCGTTACCTGCAGCGTCGGAAACCAGCGCACATCGCCCACAATAGCCGCTTCCGGTTCGGGATGCGCTTGGTGCGCTTCTACGTGCGTCCGAAGAAGATCAGGCGGAGCGATCATGTCGTCGCCCGTGAATAATACCAGACGACCACATGCCTGATCCAGCCCTGCGTTACGTGCAGCGGCCGGGCCTCGATGCGGGGCAGAGATAAAACGCACCAGGCCGCACGCCGCAAATGGCGCGACGATACTGGCCGTCTGGTCGGTCGAGCCGTTGTCTACGACAATGATCTCGAAATCGCGCCAGCTTTGACGGCGCAGGCAGCCCAGGCATTCCGCCAGATCGCCAGCATTATTCCAGTTGACGATGATGACCGAGACGTCACAGTCGTCTCTGGCGCTTGGGCTAGTCATCGTCCTGTATACCCGCGCCAGCGCGCAACTGAGAATGTGCCGGTAATGAGCGTATTCATTTGCTTTGACCGATTACGCCCTCGAGTAGGTGGGCCAGTTGTTCGGCGAGTCGCCGGCGATGGTAGCGTTCAATGTCGCTGGATTGCGAGTTGAGAGCGTTGTTTTGCCAGCTTACAAACAGCCTGGTCAGGCAACTAGATATGGCCTGTTCATCCGCCGCGTCAACCACATAGCCAGACTGGGTTTGTCTGATAATCTCTGCTGCGGCTGTGTCTGTTGCCGAGACGGCCAGGATGGGGCGTCGGGCGTACAGATATTCGTACAATTTGGAGGTGGCGACACTTTTAGCGCTCCCTATTACGAGGAGCAACACATCGGCAGACAGTTGAAGGGCCAGGCTTTCGCGTTTGCTCACCGGGCCCATGACGCGCACCACATCGCCCAGGCCCAGGGTTTTGACCCAGTCTTTTTCTCGGTCGCTCAGGGCGCCGACGAGCAAAATCTCGATTTTTTCTCGCATGTCTTGTGCGAGGGACTTGACGGCTCGCAGAAAAGGTTGGGGGTCTCGAGTGATGCTGCTGACAGCAAAAGCCCCAGTGTGGACGAGCCGGAGCTTGGTTCCATCTCGCGGCGCTGGCGCGACACCGTTCCAGTCATCCGGATCGTAGCCGTTGGTGATGGTATAACACTTGGAATGGGAGCCCGCATAAGTCGTGGAGAAATATTCGGTGATCGGCTGGGTGACGGAAACAATGGCGTTGGCCTTGGAAACCACGAGGTGTTCTAATCGCCGCTCGACTCGATAACGCCGCTTGGCTAGACGCACCAGCGGATCCAGAGGCTCAAACACCCACCCGTCTCTGAAATCTGCCACCCACGGCGTCTTGGTTATAGCGGCCAGACAGGCTGCTACCAAATGAGCTGTCTCTGGAGTAGATGACGATAGAATGACGTCCACCTGCTCTCTGCGTATGACGCTTAAACCTAGCGGCACGGCTGCGGGCAGCCAGGCGATTCGCATGTCGGGAATTGCCAGGTGATTCAGGACCCAAGCGCGTATGCCGTCGAATGCGATCCCACCGACCGCTTTGCTTTGGGGAGAGCGTTCTTCTGCCCAGGAATCCAGAACCCCGTCTCGCGTGGTTCGAAATAGGAACGGTGTCGCAAGACGGTATAGCGCTCTGGGTTCAAAGGCGCGATAAACCCGCTTGGCTTGGTCAGATGGGATGCCCCCATACGATCCAACCGTCAGTACACAGGTGTCGAACCCAAATTCGGGCAGATACTTTTCAAATTTGATGACCCGTTCATACCCGACTGCGCGTCCCGGCGGATAGATGGGCGCTACCAGCAGAACCTTGGGCATTTGCAGTCAAACTCCGCTCAAGAGTGTGGCAGAGCGCGGGCTGGGTTGTCGCCAGATTTGCAGCCATATTCCCAAGTTGATCCATCGCCAGATCGGACGCGCATCGCCGCCCCTCGTCATCCATAATGCGATTCTTTTGAGAACGGCCTCCCTATTGAGGTATTTGCGCAGAGCGCAGTTGCCCCACAAGTCGGGCTCAAGGCCAAGCCATTCCCGCAGCCAGGCTACTTCGGGAGTTTCAAAGCCGACCTTGTCCCTTCGCCAGACAATCTCGCGCGGGGCAATGCCATCCATTGCCTTTCGCAGGACCCATTTTGTCCATCCCTGATGGATACGCCAGTCAGCGGCTTGCTCGAAAGCGAATCGAACGAGGCGATAGTCCAGGTATGGAACACGCGCTTCGATGCCAAAGGCCATCGAATTACGATCCTCGTAGCGCAAAAGGTGCGGGATGCTTGATTCTTGCACCAGGTCAATCAAGTTACTGGTCAGGTCCGGCCAGGACAAGACTTGATTGGCAGTGTTGGTTTCCTGACTCGACGCAAAGTCAGGTTGGAGCGCAGATACATCGGCCTGGCGAGCCCATCGCCGCTGGCGCAGTTCTTGGGTCCATGCTTGAGGTAACTGTCGCGCGAGCGCGCGCAACAACAATGGGGCAGCGGGTAAACCGGTTTCATCCTGGATGGCGCGCGCTTCTGCCAGGGCGCGAGTGTATTGGGCCTGGCGGATCAGGTCGCCCAACAAGATGGGGAACGGACGGTAACCGCCTAACGTTTCGTCTGCGCCTTGCCCATCGAGGAGAACCGTCACTCCTCGCTCGCGCACCTTGCTCATCACGCACCATTGGGCAAAGATGCTGGTGGATTGAAAAGGCTCATCTTGGTGCCATACCAGGCGCTCGACCTCTGTCCGCAGGCGCTCGAGAGTCGGAAAGACGAAATTTCCTTCTGCGTTCGTCGCCTGCAACACCCGGACAATGTGCTCGCGTTCATTGTAAGGTCCGATTGTATCATACACTGCGCTAAATGTCTTTTGTCGCTGACCGATCTGCTCGACGGGCACTCCCCCCTGGAGCATGAGACGATTGACCATGCAGACGATAGAGGAAGAATCCACCCCTCCGCTCAAGCAAGTCCCGATCGGCACGTCGGCGCGTAACCGCAACCGAACAGAGTCGGTGAACAGGTCGCGGTATTGTTCTACAACGTCTGTGACTTGGGCCGGTCGGGTCAGCGCGGATAATGCCCAGTATCGGCGCTTGACGGTCGTATGGTGTTGCACGGTCATCCAATGCCCTGGCGGCAGCGATTGCACACCCTTGAAGAAGGTTTGCCCGGCTGGCGGGCTGGGCAGTGTCCCATGAGTTAGATAACGATAGATGGCTTCATCCTCTGGCTCGAACTGCACTCCGTGTTGGCCGACCAGGGCTTTGATCTCTGAAGCAAAGGCAAATCTCGTGTGGTCACTTGTATAGTAGAGCGGTTTGACGCCGAACCGGTCGCGAGCGATCAACAGACGCTGCTCTCGGTGATCCCAAAGAGCAAATGCCCACATGCCGTTGAATCGCTCCAGGCAAGCGTCGCCCCATTCGGCATAAGCGCACAAAATCACTTCTGTATCTGTGCCAGTGTGAAAATGGTATCCTTTAGGCCCAAGTTCTTGGCGCAGCTCCACATAGTTGTAAATCTCGCCGTTAAAGACAATCCAAAAGCGACCGTCCGCGCTGGCCATAGGTTGGTGGCCGGCCGAAGAGAGATCCAGAATCGCCAGGCGGCGGAAGCCAAAGGCCAGATCAAACGCTTCGTTGGACAGTGTATGGATGGCCGGCACGTTGAGCGAAGGGTCTGTGTCTGGGCCGCCGCATGACACGATTCGCTTTGCCGGGTTGCTGACGAGCAGGTAGCCTTCATCGTCCGGGCCGCGATGACGCAGCATTGTCGTCGCCGCGCGGACGGCTTGGAGGTCTATCGGTTTGCCGTCAAGATGCCAGATGCCAAAGATACCGCACATTACGGTCTTGCGATTACGTGATTATATATCTGAGATATATTGCTCAGAAAAGCCGCTTCACCGAAACGCTCAACTACACGTTGCCTTATCACCTGTGGGTTGAACTTGACCCGCCCAGCGATGAAATTTTCCATTGCATCCGCCAAAGCAAACGGGTTCGCTGCATCCACCAGCATACCAGTATCAGAGGTCACCACGAACTCGGGGCCGCCACAGCGGGTCGCGATCACAGGTTTACCACAAGCCATTGCCTCACCCAGCACAATTCCAAAAGTCTCATGCAAGCTGGGAAGTACAAATACATCACATTGCTGCATACAGCGTCTAACCTCGGCAGGTTCGAGCAAGCCAAGAAAGCTACACCAGCCAGATAACCCGCCCACTGACACGGCCTTTTCAAGCGCCGGTCGCTCCGGTCCGTCACCACCAATTGTTAGCCTGAAAGACGTGATCCCGCGCTTGATCAGCAGTCGCGCGGCTTCAAGTAGATGAACCAAGCCCTTTTGTTTGGATAACAAAGCGATAGACAAAAAATGAGTTACAGGAGTATCTGCCACGTTGACGCCATTCCAGGGTACAAAAAACTCGGTCTTGATCAATTCGCCTACCACCAATATGCCGACATCGTTACAGAAATCGTGGATTTGCTCTGCCATCGCAGGACTGACTGCAACGATGCGGTCAACTTGCTCTAGAGTTTCCTTGACCAGACGCCGCGCATAACCATTTTGAAGATGCATGGAAAAAGGACTAGAGTGCTCTGTCAACACAACCAGAATACCATGCCGTTTACCCAGCTTCATTGCCGCCCAACCCGCAGGCAACACAACATGAGCATGAATAATATCTGGTTTGCCCCACTCGGCCAACAACTTGTCAAACCCTCGACTGGCTGCCTGCAAATAGCTCGAATAAGCCGCGCCTGGAATACGCAGCGGTATCGGCGCCAGTGCGCGTTCTCGATATACCCGCAAACCAGCGCGGTCTTCAACTTGAGACGCTGGCCCGACATCTCCTTTCAACATGGCACGCCAGGTAACCCATCTCGGCACGAGGGCACGCACGTCGTATTCCTGTGATAACAACGCGGCCTGCTCCTGGACAAAGATGCCATTTACAGGAGAAGCGTCGCTAGGATACCAGGCTGGCAGAATCAGGATTTTTCGTCTCATATTAACCTGAATTGATGCGTTGGTAAATCATTCTCAGAAGAGAACCTACCATACTGACATCTTGCGGCGTGATAAGCAAAACCTCAGCTACACGCAAATGTGTTTTCTGTATAAAGAATCCTATCGTCAAGATGGTACTTGCCGTGTAGGATACAGTACTGGCAATGGCTGCGCCCGTAATACCCAATCGGGGAATCAATCCAAAGTCCAAGACCAATGTGATAGCCAGACCGGCTAAAGCCACAACCACATTAAGTTGGGGATTGCCTACGCCCGCAAGATAAGAAGCCAAAACATTCACGATGCTAAATATAGCAATGCCAGGTAATAGCAACAAAAGCGCACCCGTGCTTCGCTGAAACGCTTGGCCATACACGAGCGGCAACAGGGGTTGGGCTAGCAGCGCTATAAGGATGGCAAGTAAGACGCTTACGTCAAAGACAAGACGAGTTATCCGTGCCGTCTGCAATGCAGTCTCTGCCCAGGGCTGTTGTAGAGAAGCTACTCGCGGCAACAAGACCGTCGCCGCAGCGTTAGAGACAAGCCAGATCAGTTGAGCCAGGCTCACTGCAAGCGTGTAAAGTCCTACTCCTTCGATGCCTACAAAGAAACTGACGATAAAAACATCCAAACGATAATTCAGAAACTGGGCTAGATTGCCCAAATAACACGGGGAAGCAAATGCCAATACAGTCCGGAGGCCACCTGGTCCATCATTTGCTGGATCAAGTGAAGGAAGCAAGGCTCGCACGAACAAAAGACTCGTCAAAATCATCACTATGACGTTGATCCAAACAATTTCGATGGCAGCCACTTGATGTCTAGAAACAGTCGTAACACTGACCCAGACTAACAATAAAGCCAAACTGAGGATTCGCCCCAGCATATCAACCTGGTTAGCTCGGATAATTTCTTGACGGCCGACTAGCCATGCGCGCCCATAGCTTGTTAGTGCTCCCAGAACCAGCGAAACAGATACTACGATGATAACTCGGTTTCCCATGGCCGGTGGCAGAAGGGCTGATAAATAATTCGTGGACCAAAGAACCATTAACAGTGCGGCAGACAATATTCCTTGTAGCAGTGCAATCGGCAATAGACGCAGTGATAATGGCAACAGGGCAGTCTGTCCATGTGCTGCAACATAGGTTATGCCGGAAGGCAAAGACAGTCCCAACACCATGCCGAGCATAGCGATCGTTGCCAACACCAAATCATAACTACCCTTACCTGAAGGGCCAAGAACACGAGCAATCACAATACTAAGTGCGATGCCCAGGAGAATCGAGATGATGCTGGTTCCCAAGGTATGCAGTCCACTGTGCCATAATGGAGTCTTGGACACAACTTTTTCGCCATGAAATGAAGAGTAACTAGTGTTGCTCATGCGCGTGGCCTTTCCAGGATAAAGAAGAGACACCAACCACGTTTCTCGCCGCCTGCAATTAGATAGGCAACGCCGCGCAGGATGTTTAGCGCAAGACTCTTGGGGCGAAGCGAACTGAAATCGAAAATTGGCAAATATCCCCCAGGCCGAGTCTCCAGGAGACTCAAGCCAACCTGCTTTGCAGCGATTGATGTTTCAAACGCCGTGATAGGGCTTGTATGCCCGTATGCCAGATCAGCATCTGAGAATTGGTGAAATCGCCCGGTTCGCAGAAAGATCAGCCGGGACAGAAAAGAAGTGACATTAGGGGTTGACAGTATCAGCCGCCCCCCTGGTTTTAATACAGCATAAACATCTCGGAGCAAACTCCATGGATTCTCAACGTGCTCGATAACTTCAAGGCAACACACAGCATCAAACTTGGCTCCAATGCTGTTCGCAACGCCTAAATTGATATCCAGTCTCACAAACGGCACATCTTGAGGAATCCACTTGTCAGCATCCACATCGAGAGCAGTGACTAGATATCCCGCATCGGCAAGCCGTTTGGAGAAAGCACCTGCTCCAGCGCCAACATCAAGCACACTATTGCCAACCGGCACATACTGTTTGAATATAGCAATAGCTTGATCATGCGTGCCCATATCAGCGTGAATCAACATGCCTTTGTAATACTCTAGACGCTTGGGTTCAGTCGTGAAAAGCCAATTACGCATGTTCAACCGAATCGCACTTGCCGCGCGCCTGGCTCAGCAGAGTCACGCAATGCACTGCAGCCTGTCCATCTCCATACAATACCGGGCGCGCACCAGGGCAAGCAAAAGCCTTGACAGTTTTCACAATGCGCGCCATATCCGCGCCGACCAACACATTCCACCCCGCCTGCACAGTCTCGATCCACTCAGTCTCATCGCGCAACGTCATGCACGGCACACCCAGCCAGTACGCCTCTTTTTGAATGCCGCCCGAATCCGTCAAAATTACCCGCGCCGATTGTTCCAGCCGCACCATGTCCAAATAGCCGACCGGCTCAATCAGCCGCACATGTGGAGCAGGAGAATATCCCAGCGCCGCGATCACTTGGCGCGTGCGCGGGTGAACGGGAAAGATGACCGCCTCATCCAGCGCGTCAAACGCCGCCAGGATGTCGCGGAGGCGCGCCGCGTTATCGGTGTTTTCGGCGCGGTGAACCGTCGCCAGTAAATAGCTGCTTTTAGCCACGCCCAATCGCGTCAACACATTCGAGCGTTTCTGCGCGCGCTCGGCGGCAAACGCCAGGGCGTCCGCCATCACGTCGCCCACCAGGTGTACGCCGCGCGTAATGCCCTCCGCCGCCAGGTTATCCACGGCGGTCTGGCTGGGGCAAAACAACAAGTCGGATAGATGATCGGCCACAACACGGTTGATTTCCTCTGGCATGGCGCGGTTGAAACTGCGCAATCCTGCTTCGACGTGCGCTGCTTTGACGTGCAATTTGGCCGCTGCCAGTGCTCCGGCAAGCGTCGAGTTGGTATCACCGTAAACCAGCACCCAGTCGGGCCGTTCGTGGAGCAACACCTCTTCGATGCGAGTCAACATCGCGCCAGTTTGCGCGCCGTGAGAACAGGAGCCGATGCCAAGGTTATAATCGGGCGCGGGAATATCCAACTCGTCAAAGAACACGGCGGACATGTTCTCGTCATAGTGCTGGCCCGTGTGTAGGATGACTTCGACGTGCTGCCGTCGCAGGGCGCGGCTTACGGGAGCCACTTTGATGAACTGTGGCCGCGCGCCGACGATGGAGACGAGTTTCAATCTGGTTTGCCTCCCCAGCCGATGCCGTAATAGATCAGCCCGGCGGCTTTGGCCTGCGCCG
>CAYHAR010000111.1:0-7015 GCA_964354595.1 uncultured Anaerolineae bacterium
CGCACCCTCGGCGATCCACTTGCGGACCAACTCGATCTCTTCGGGCGTCAACTGACCGGGATGCCCGCCGGCGGTCATCTTTTTGATGATGAGGCTCTTGGCCGGGTCTTGAGGCGTGACGGCCGGGCCTGAAGCGCCGCCGTGCATGATGCTCTCGAACGTCGTCAGCGTCAGCCCGCCCATGCTGCCGTGGCAGGCGGCGCACTTGGCCTGGAACAAGGGTTGAATGTCCTTGACGAAGGTCAGCTTGCCGCTTGCGACTGGAGGCGCGCCGCCACCCGCTGTAGCCTGTTCAGTCGCGCCGGCGGCGATCCAGGCTTTGAGCGCGGCCAGTTCTTGGGGCGCAAGTTGAGCAGGATGGCCGCCCGCTTCCATCTTTTTCACCAGTGGACTGCTGGCAGCATCCTTGGGCAAGATGACCGGCCCGCTCGCGCCGCCCTTCATCAGGGTCGCAAAGCTGGTTACATTCAGTCCGCCCGTCGCCCCTTCGCCGTGACACGTGCCGCACTTGGCTTTCAGCGTGGCCTGCACATCGGCAAATGCCACGCCGGCTGCGCCTCCAGCCTGCGCCGTAGGAGCTAGAGTCGGGACGGGGGTCGGCGGGCGGGTCGGAGTCGCCTGCGGCGTGGCCGTCACCAGCACGGCCACGCTCACCGGGTTGGGCACGGTTGTGATCGGCGACGTGTTTTCAAGGGTGGCGAATTTGAAAACGCCGAATGCCAACGCTACCCCTATTATGGAAGCGACAGGGAAATAAATCATCTGCCGCGAGCGCAGCACTCCCGGCTCGATCTTGCGTTCAGTCAGGCCGCGAGTGATGCCTTCCAATTCTTTGCCGTGCTCGTGCGCCATCTCTTTTTCGCTCAGGTAACCGGTGAACATGCTCTTGTTAAAGTGTTTGAGGTGCACGTGGTACAAGTGCCAGGTCAGGATCGCCAGCACGGCCAGGATCGCCTCAGCGCCGTGCGCGGCCTTGGCCGCCGGAATCCATTCGCCCGGAACGCGCTGGGCGGTAACGATGGGATTCCACAGCATAAAGCCGGTGAGGCCCATGACCACTGTACCCCACAGCATGGCCCAGTATTCCATCTTTTCCGCGTAGGTGTAGCGTCCATACTTGGCGCGATTCTTGATCAGCCCCAGGTTGTAGCGGATGTCATTCCACACGTCGGCCAAGTCGCCCGGCCCAGGCAGCATGGTCATCCGCCGGCGAAGCACCAAGACACGATAGCCCACCACTACGACGTGGTACACCGCCAGCAAGATCATGACGATGGCCGAGATGTGGTGAATGGTGCGGGTGCCCTCGATGCCGCCAAAGAATCGAATGACCGCCTCCGAGACGGGACTGGCCGCGAATTTCTGAGGCAGGCCGGTGATGCCCAACAAGCTGAACGAGACGAGCAGAATCACGTGTTCCAGGCGTTGAAGCAGGTCAAAGCGCAGATAGCGCCCGCGCGCAATTTCGGCAGATGTCTTGGTTTGAGCGCTCACCTCAAGCCTCCTTGCGCGTTACGCGGTTGATCAATCGCCGCACCGCATCCAGTAAAATCAACAACACCATACCTCCCAACACCGTCGGGACGAAAATCTTGTAGAACAGGTCCACATAGTACACCACGGGATATTTCTGCGGCGAAGGCGCATAGTGGCTGAGCCACGCAGCGGCAAAGCTTTCTGTCTTGGCGTCGGGGTGACACTTTTGGCACGCTTGGAGCATGTTGGACTTGATCTGCAAGCCTGCCTTGGGGTCTGTTGTGTCGGCGATGTCGTGCACGCCGTGACAATCAAAGCAGACTGGCTTGTTCGTGATCTGGTCAGGCGACTGCTTTTGGAACAAGGTCACCGTCGTGCCGTGAAAATCGGCGACGTAAGTGTTGAGCACCTGGGTCGAAATGGGGGAGCCATCCTTCTTTTTGAACTTGGTCATCCGCTTGGGATCAGAGTGGCACTTGCCGCACATCTCGGTGGGTGATTGGAGGCGGAAGGCTGCCGTGGTCGGGTCCTCAATCTTGTGGACGCCGTGGCAATCCACGCACGTCGGCACGTCGGGATCATCAGAGCTGAGCAGAACCGAGCCGTGGACGCTGTCTTTGTATTGGTTAAAGATCGCGGCATGGCACTTGGAGCAGGTCAGCGAGACCCGGCGGCGCGGCTGCTCGGGCGGACGCACGTCATGCGCGCCGTGGCAGTCGGCGCACACTGCGCCCAGGCGATTGCCCGAAGCCAGCGCGCGTTGATGGACGCTATCCAGCGCCTTTTGATAATTGTCCGCGTGGCACTGCTTGCAGGCCGTATACAGATCGAGCGTCACCTGCCGCCGGTCGGCCGGCTTGTACTCGGGGTGCGGGTAGCCCGAGATGTTGGTGTGGCACACGACACACGCAAAGCCTTTCGCGCCGTGCACCGAGGCTTTGAAGGCGTCCGGGTCCACGTAGAGTGAGATGATCTCGCCGTTGGTTGCCTTCATCTGCTGGGCCGGGTTCGAGTGACAGCCCAGGCAGACTTGGTTGTTCGCGCCCGCCGGTGGAGCCGAGGGTGTGACGGGCGGGGCCTGAATCGTCGGGCGGGTGCCGCCACTGGCGGAGGCGCCACTGCTTGCCATGAGCAATAGGGCCAATGCCATCAACCCGGCCAACACGCCGAGGACGCTGTAATGTTTTGTGTGTCCTGCCATGTTGCTCTCCTTCTCGTTCGGTGTTGCTTGTGGACACTTGTTCCCAAAATGCCTGCTGTATGGGTAGTATCCCCCATATCGTATGGGGGAGTGCGCATATTATAGCACGTAATTCAGCACTGTAAAGTGACATTTGGCGATATGAAAAGTGACAATTGTCACAGTGCGACAGATAACATGGGTGTTTATACCCATCGAGGGTAGGCAATCCGCACGGCCTGCACCCGACGACAATCGCGTTTTGACACGGGTTTGTACCTGTGGTATAGTCAATCACAGTCAATTATTGTATAGACGAGGAGCAACATGCGAGCCAAGTTTATCATCGGCGGTGTGGTCGTCGCTGCGGCAGTCGTGTATCTGATCGTTTCGAGCATCAGCAGTTCGGCCCAATACTATCTCACGGTCAAAGAGCTGCGTGGAAAAGGTCAAGCGATGGCGGGGCGCAACTTGCGCGTCTCTGGTTACGTTGTGGGGGACAGTATTGCCTACACCCCACAGGCATCTAGCCTGTCTTTTGATATTGTAGATACTCACGAGGAACTGAGCGCCACAACCAAAGTGGACACGATCAAGATTCTCTACACCGGTCCCAAGCCGGACTTGCTCCAGCACGAGGCCCAGGCCATCGCCGAGGGCAAGCTCAATCCTGATGGGACATTCACGGCAAACAATCTGTTGCTCAAGTGCCCGACTCGTTACGAGGATCAGCTTCCGACCCCAACGCCATCGGCCAAGTAGAGTGATAGCGTAAAGCGTCGAGCATAAAACGTGAAACGTAACCTTGCACTACGTTTCACGTTTTATTGTGTGTGGAGATAGTGAATGGTCACAGACATTGGGTTGATTGCAGTCCTGCTGGCGTTTGCGGCCGGCATCTATTCCATTGTCGCTGCGGTGTATGGTGCGCAGAGTCGGCGCGATGATTGGGTGACGAGCGCGCGCAATGCGGCGCTCGTCGTTGCGCCGCTGCTGACGTTGGCCTCGCTGATGATTGTCTACTCGAACCTCGTGGGCAACTATAGGCTGGAATACACCGCGCACGTTTCCAGCCGGGCCACGCCGACTGCGCTCAAGATCACGGCGCTGTGGGGCGGGCAGAATGGGTCGCTCTTGTTCTGGTCGTGGCTGATGTCCGTTTTCGCCGCGGGCGTAATGCTTCGCAAGTGGGACAAGAATCGTGACTTGATGCCATACGTCATCGCGGTTACTGAGGTCATCCAGGTTTTCTTTCTGGCGCTGGTTGTTTTGTTCGCCAACCCCTTTGCCAAGTTGTGGCAGACGCCGACGGGTGATATTGTCGGCGCGGTGTTTGGCGCGAGCACGTTATTTGCCACGTTGAGCAGCATTGGGCTCAGTGGCATTGCTCAGACTTGGTTTGCGCCCGTTGGATCACTACCGTTCACGCCGGCCGATGGGCAGGGGCTTGCTCCGCTCTTGCGTCACCCCGGCATGGTGGCGCATCCGCCGTTTCTGTATCTGGGCTTTGTCGGCTTTACGATTCCGTATGCGTTTGCCATGGCCGCGCTCATCACCGGCAAGACGAATGACGCCTGGATTCGCACGACGCGCCGCTGGACGCTGATGGCCTGGCTGTTCCTGGGCATCGGTCTGCTCTTGGGCGCGCGCTGGGCTTATGACGTGCTGGGCTGGGGCGGCTACTGGGGTTGGGACGCGGTGGAGAACGCGGCGCTCATGCCCTGGATTTCCGGCACGGCGTTTCTGCATTCGGTGATGATCCAGGAAAAGCGCGGGATGCTCAAAATCTGGAACATGTTCCTGATCATCCTCACGTTTGCCCAGGTGGTCTTGGGCACGTTCATCACGCGCACGGGCGTCATCTCGTCGGTGCACTCGTTCGCGCGGTCGTCCATTGGCGTGCCGTTTCTGGTCTTTACGGGCGTGATGCTGGTCGGGTCGGTCGGGCTGCTGCTTGCGCGGCTGGGCGATTTGAAGAGCGAGAACAAGCTGGATAGTATGCTCTCGCGCGAGTCGGCGTTCATTGCCCAAAATGCGCTCTTTTTGATCATCAACCTGGCCGTCGCCATCGGCACGTACTTTCCGATTTTCTCCGAGTTGTTTGCGAACAACAAGATCACGGTCGGCCCGCCGTACTATGATAACGTCGTGGGGCCGCTGCTGGCGCCGTTGATTTTGTTGATGGGCATCGCGCCACTCATCTCGTGGCGCGCGGCGTCGCCGCAGGCGTTGGGGCGGACTGCACTCACCATCCCAGGCCCGGTAACGCTGGCGGCGGTGGTCATCTTGTTTGCGTTGGGTATTCGCAATCCGTGGGCGCTCTTGGGCATGACGCTCATCGTCTACGCCGGCACGATCATCGTGGTCGAATATGTCCGCGGCGTCCGGGCGCGGCATCGCTCGACGGGTGAAAGCTGGCTGGCGGCGTTGTGGAATCTGATCGGGCGCAATCGGCGGCGTTACGGCGGATACCTTGTCCACGCGGGTGTCGTGCTGATGGGCGTGGGCGTCATCGGCACGCATGTCTATCAACTAGAAACGCAGCAGGCGCTTGCTGTCGGGCAATCACTTTCGATTGGCGATTATCAGGTCACGTTCCGCCGACTCGAGTTGGTGCCTTCAGGTCAAGCGGATAAAAGGATCATCTCGGCGCGTGTAGATGTTTCTCAAGGCGGTAAACCATTAGCGACGATGCGCCCTTTCCAGGAACAGTACACGAATGGCGAGCGGATGACGCCGCCGGCGCTTCTTGGCTCGATGAAAGAAGACCTGTACGTCTTGCTGGGTGGATTCGAGTCGGATGGATCACTGGCGACGTTCAAGGTCTTTATCAATCCGCTGGTCAACTGGCTGTGGCTGGGCGGGATTGTGTTCATCCTGGGGACGCTGGTGGCGGCGTGGCCAAGTGCGACGGAAGAGCGTAGAGCGTTGAGTGTAGAGCGTGGAGCGTTGAGCGCGGCCGGTGTAGCGAGGTAGCAGGAGGCAAGATGCAGGAGGCAAGACGCAAGATGCAGGTCGCAGGAGGGCGACTGGTCATCACTTTGTGGGTTGGCGTGTTGGCGAGTTTGCTCGTAGTCGGAGTCGTAGCGGCGCAAGGAGGGACGGTCACGGACGATCAGGTGAACGCGGTCGCCAAGAAGCTCAACTGTCCGGTGTGCGAGAACGTGCCGCTAGATGTGTGCGAGACGCAGGCGTGCGCGCAGTGGCGCGACCTGATCCGTCAAAAGCTGGCGACAGGTGAAAAGCCGGAGCAGGTCATTGCGTACTTTCGCGACACGTATGGCGACCGGGTGCTGCAAGAGCCGCCGCGCTCCGGCTTTACCGCGCTGATATGGATTCTGCCCTTTGTCGGGCTGATCGCCGGTGTGGCGATTCTCGTCGTCGTCTTGCGGCGGATGACTGCTCGGTCTGTGGCGGTGGATGCGACGACTGAGGCGTCGCCTGTAGCCGACGAATATCGCCAGCGGCTTGAGCGCGAGCTTGAGGAGATCAAGTGATCAGTGATTAGTTTGGAACGCGAAATATGAATGACACAGTTGCAAAGAGACAAACTGGTTCCGTCTGGTTGATTGTCGCGCTCTTGGTTGTTGTGGGCTTTGTCCTGGTGCTGGCATTCGCGTTGCGCGCGCGGAACGCCACGCAGCCCACGTCCGGCGCTGCGCCCGATTTCACGCTGCAAGTATATCCCGGTTACGATGGCGGGTTGGGCAAGCCGCAGATCAAGCTTTCGGATTTGCGCGGGCAGGCGGTGTTCATCAACTTTTGGGCGAGCTGGTGCGTGCCATGTCGCGACGAGCAACTCGTGCTGGAAAAAGTATGGAAGCAATATCGCAGCAAGGGCGTCGTCTTTGTGGGCATCGGCTACGTGGATACCGAGCCGGCGGCGCTTCAATACTTGAAGGATTTCAGTGTCACCTATCCGAACGGCCCTGACCTGGGCGTCAAGATTGCGCCCAAGTATCACATTCAGGGCGTGCCGGAATCGTTCCTGGTGGATCGGCAAGGCAACATTGTCTGGTTCAAGATCGCGCCAATCTCGGAAGCCGAGTTGATCGCGCAGTTGAGCAAGGCATTGGCCAAGTAGAGGCAGTATGGACATCGTTGTCGCAATCATCGGGCTGGCGATGTTGGTTGCCGCCGTGGCCTACATCGCGCAGCCGCTAGTCGCCAAGTCGCGCGCGCTTTCGCCGCCAGAGTCTCCGCGCGAGAAATTGCTGTCTGAGCGTGATGCGCTCTATGTGAGCATTCGCGATTGGGATTTTGATTTCCAGACCGGCAAGCTGCTAGAGACGGATTATCGCGCGATGCGGGAAAAGTATGTGGCGCGCGGCGTCGAGATTCTCAAGCAGCTTGATGCAA
>CAYHAR010000111.1:7115-12690 GCA_964354595.1 uncultured Anaerolineae bacterium
GAAGTCGGAGGTTGCCGATGACGTTGAGGCGGCTGTGCAAGCCCGGCGCAAAGCCAGATCGTCCGAAGATGAAATCGAAGTGGCTGTTCGCGCTCGTCGTCAGCCCTCAATCCGTGACTCCCTAAACCCGCAAAAAACAGCGGGGCCGGCGAGAGAGATTCCACAGTCCGAAATCCGAAATCCGAATTGCCCCAAATGTGGCCGTCCGGTTGATCCGGCCGACCGGTTCTGTGGCAAGTGCGGCGCAGCGTTGACGGTGGAGGCGAGTCATTGAAATCGCTACTCTTTACTCGTTGGCCTGTTGTTGGCGTGGGTCTTGTTGCGCTCTTTTTGCTCTCATCTTGTAACCTGGCCGGAGAATTGCCAGAAGGCCCGGTGACGCCGATTGTCCCAATGCCCACTGTGGCAGCGATGCCCACGATTGCGCCGGTCATTCAGCTGACCGAGGTGGTGATCACGCCTTCCGTGCGTCAGCCAGCAGCCGGGCAGGGGGCCATCGCCGGAACGTTGGTCAACGGCACCGCAGGCGCTCAATCACCGGGCAACTTGTCTCTGATGCTCTATGCAGTCGCGCCGGATCGGAGCGCCATCATGTTCACGCGCACCGTCACGTCCGACGCAGGCGGCAATTTTGTGTTCGACCAGCTCGATCCTTCGCCGATGACATTGTACGCGGTTCAGGCCGAGTACCTGAAGGCAAATTACATCAGCGACCTGCTGACATTTGCGCACGGAGGTCTGACGCTGACCGTGCCGATCACCGTCTATGAGACGACGACCGATGCGAGCGCCTTGCTCGTTGAGCAGATGCACCTGTTCTTTGATTTTGTGCCGGGCAGTGCGACGGTGAGCCAGTTGTTCATCGTGAGCAATTCAAGCGACCGGACATATATCGCCGCCGATGGCACGTCCGCGCGCTTTCCACTGCCGCCGAATGCGGCGAACGTCAGCTTTGAGGATGGCGCGTTGGGTGACCGGTATCAGCCGGTGGCGGGCGGCTTTGCGGATACCGAGCCGGTGCTGCCCGGCGTTGGCGCGGCGCAGGTTCTCTTTTCGTACGATGTGCCTTACGACGGTAAAAAGCTCGACCTGAATCTCACGGCGAGTTATCCGATCAGAAGCGTCAACGTGTTGGTGCCGGAGGGAGGCGTCAATCTCAGCAGCGCGCAGTTGAGCGCCGTCGGGACGCGCGCCACGCAGGGCGGCAACATGCTCAACTTTGTCGGCGGGAATCTGGCGGCCGGGCAGGCGCTTGCGCTGCAACTCAGCGGAGCGCCCACGGTTGCTCCGACCGAAGCGCCTACAGGAAGAGTATCGCCTCTTCTTGTTGCCAGCGCGGTTCTGTTGCTCGTGGCAGCCGGCATTGTCGCTTTTGTCTGGCTGCGGCAGCAGCGAGCAGCCAGTGAGTTGGTCGAGGAAGAGGTCGAGGACGTGGACGCGCGGCGCGAAGAGTTGCTCGATGCCCTCGCCGCGTTGGACGACGACTTTCAAGTCGGGCGTGTGCGCGAATCAGACTATCGCCGCGAGCGTGCGGAACTCAAGGCGGAACTGGTCGAGTTGATGCAGCAGACTGGGTGACATTACGAGATGATCCACGTCAAGGGTTTGGTCAAATCATTCGGCCCGACGATGGCGCTGCGCGGTGTGAACTTGTCCGTGTCAGAAGATCAATTCGTCACGGTCGTCGGCCCCAACGGCGCAGGCAAGACGACGATGCTGCGCATCCTGGCGACGCTCTCGCGCCCCACGCAAGGCGTCGTCCAGATCGGTGGGCGCGAGCTGCCTCAAGGCGCGGCGGAGGTTCGCCGTCACATTGGCCTGGTCAGCCACCAAACGCTGCTGTATGGCGACCTTTCTGCCGAAGAGAACCTGCGCTTTTATGGCCGGATGTATAATGTGTCCGACTTGGACGCGCGCATCATTCAGGTCTTGGAACAAGTCGGGCTGGCGCATCGCCGCCGTGACCCGGTGCGGACTTTTTCGCGCGGAATGCAACAGCGACTTGCTATCGCGCGCGCGGTGCTGCATCGCCCGTCGTTGATGCTGCTCGACGAGCCATACACCGGACTCGATCAAGACGCCGCTGCTCGATTGGAGACCGTCATGTCCACGGTTGGCACGGAAGGGCGCACCGTCGTCATGACGACGCACGATTTGGAGCGTGGGCTGGCTGTGGCCGACCGTGTGGTGATTTTGGCGAAAGGCCGCGTGGCGTTTGAGGCGAATCGTCTAGACCTGGACACGGCAGCGTTCAAAGAAGCTTATCGGCAGCACACTCAATGACGCCTAGTACGCAATACGGAATACGTGTTGCGTAGTGCGTAAGGCATTATTCTCGAATGATGTATCTCAGTCAAGTCGCCGCCATCATCGCCAAAGATATTGCCGCCGAGCTGCGCACGCGCGAGATGCTCAGCTCGATGGGCGTGTTCAGTATCCTGGTCATCATCGTTTTCAACTTTGCGCTCGAGCTGACCGACCGGCAGATTGTTTTGACGGCCACGCCGGGCGCGCTGTGGGTGACGATCATTTTTGCCGGGATGCTAGGGCTGAACCGCTCGCTCGCCGTCGAGCTGGACAAGGGTTGCCTGGATGGCCTGCTGTTGACGCCCGTGGATCGCAGCGCCATCTTTTTCGGCAAGGCGCTGGGCAACGCGCTGTTCATGCTCGTGGTCGAGGTCGTCGTTCTGCCGCTGTTCGTCGTATTTTTCGACGTGCCGCTGATCCAGCCGTGGGTGATAGTGATTGTCGTCTTGGGCACGCTCGGTTTTGCGGGCGTGGGCACGCTGCTCAGCTCGATGGCCGTCAACACGCGCGCGCGCGAAGTGATGCTGCCCATCCTGCTGTTTCCCGTAGCGATGCCGGAGCTTGTCGCCGCGGTCAAAGCCACCGCCGGCGCGATGGCCGGCTTGCCCGTCTCAGAATGGCAGCAGTGGCTTACCTTGCTCATTGTCTTTGACGTCATCTTGATTGCGGTGTCGTTCATGGTGTTCGAGTACGTGGTGGAGGAATGACGAAAGACGGAGGACGAAGGACCCATCCGTCCTCCGTCTTTCGTCAGAGCAAGGAGGAGTATGAGGCCAAAGATAGACGTAGCGGGAAGTGTATTGACCATCGCCAGCGCGGCGCTCGTCGTGACGGCGTTGGCGTTAGTGTTCCTGTGGGCGCCGCGCGAAATCACGATGAAAGAAGTCCAGCGCATTTTCTATTTCCACGTGGCGGTGGACTGGGTGGGCTTTTTGGCGTTCTTTGTCACGCTCGTGGCGTCCATCGCGTATCTGCGGACGCGCGACCGCAAGTGGGACATTCTCGGCGCGGCGTCGGTCGAGATCGGCGCGCTGTTCCTGACGATGGGCGCAGTGACGGGCAGCCTGTGGGCGCGCCCGGTGTGGAACACGTGGTGGACGTGGGACGCGCGGCTGACGACGGTCGCCATCACCTGGCTGGTGTATCTGGCTTATCTGATGTTGCGCGGCGCGATTGACGATCCGCAGCGGCGCGCGCGGTTTTCGGCGGTGTATGGCATCGTCAGCTTTGTTACCGTGCCGCTGACGTTCGCTTCGGTCTTTTTCCTGCGGACGATTCACCCGGCGCTGTTTGCGGCCAGCACCGAGGCGCAGGGCCGGATGCAGTTCGAGACCGGGCTAGGCTCGGCGCGGATGGGGATGACGCTGATGCTCTGCGTCATTGCGTTCACGGTGGTGTACGTCGCGTTGCTGCGCTCGCGCATCCGGCTGGAGCAGATGGCGGATCGAGTGGCGCGGCTGCAACAAGAAATCGTTGGCTAAAGACCCCAAGGGTTTTGGAAACCCTTTGGGTTTATGGGGAGGAGACAATGTCAGACTGGATGAATTTCAAGAACGCAATCTTTTTGGTGGCGGCTTATGGTGTGTTTTGGCTTGGCACGTTTCTCTACGTGCTCACACTCAACCAGCGCCAGCGCAACCTGGAAAAGGATTTGGAGGCGCTAGAGGCATTAGTCGAGAAAGACAAGTAGCGGGCCTGGTCCCTAGGACCAAAAACTATGACTGCAACCAATCCAGTGTCTTCAGTGGGCAATCGCTTTACCACTTTTACTCACGCCGTCGCCTTTGTGCTGGGCTTTTCCGTCGTGTTCGTTGCGCTCGGCGCGGCGGTGACGGCGGCCGGCCAATTGCTGTATGACGCGCGCAGTTGGCTGGCATTCATCGGCGGCATTGTCGTCGTGTTCTTTGGATTGGCGACGGCCGGCTGGATCAACCTCCCGTTCCTGGAATACGACACGCGCTATCAGGGTGGGGCCGGGCGCGACCTGGGCTACCTTTCGTCGTTCCTGATGGGCGTGTTCTTTTCCGCCGGATGGACGCCGTGCGTCGGGCCGACGCTGGGCGCGATCCTCACGCTGGGCTTGAACGAAAGCACGGTGGGGCAGGGGGTGATTCTGCTCGTGAGCTACTCGCTGGGCCTGGGCATCCCGTTCCTGCTGACGGGCCTGGCGGTGGATCGAGCGACGACGCTACTACGCCGCGCGCGCCGGTACATGTCGGCCATCAAGATGGCGACGGCAGTGTTGCTGATTCTCATCGGCGTATTGCTGCTGGTGGATTCTGTGCCGCAAGTCGTGTCGCAGATCGGCGAGTGGTTCGGCGCGGATTGGACGTTTTCGTTTCCGGCGTGGGTCCCTTCTATCCAGGGCTTGAGCCGGTGGGCATTGAGTCGCGGCTTGTACCTGGACGTGAGCGCGACCAAAGGGAGTGGCGCAGCCATCACGCCGACGTTGTTGGTCGCGTTCCTGGCGGGGCTGCTCTCGTTCCTTTCGCCGTGCGTGCTGCCACTCGTTCCCGCGTACATTGGCTACCTGGGCGGTCGCGCGGTGAGCCAGGCCGCCAGTCAATGAGCTTGCGCCAAATGACGCTTGATACAGGACGAATGACGAAGGACGGAGGACGGAAAGGCCATGCGTCGTTGGTCTTTCGTCCTTCGTCTACAGGGAGAGTTGCGTGGAATCTGATAACAGTCCGAGTCGTGTGTCTGTGATTGCGGATCGCGTTGTGGTCTGGCTTTCGCGTCACTGGCTGGCGCTCGTCAATACGGTGTTGGCGGTGTATACGGGCTTGCCGTTCCTGGCTCCGGTGATGATCAAGTCTGGCTTTCCGTTCGTGGCGGACGCCCTCTATACGATCTATGCGCCCATGTGTCACCAGTTGCCGCAGCGATCGTATTTTCTTTACGGCGAAAAGCAGACGTACTCGCTTCAAGAACTGGCGGATCGCGTGGGCGAGGAGAACTTGCCCTTGTATCCCTGGCCCAAGCCGTTCAACGGCAACGCGCAGGTGGGATACAAGGTGGCGCTGTGCGAACGCGACCTGGCGATCTATGGCGCGTTGCTCCTCGGCGGCGTGGTGTTTGGCCTGTTTCGCTCGCGGATCAGGCCGCTGCCCTTTTGGGCTTATATCCTTGTCGGCGTCATTCCCATGGGACTGGATGGTGGCAGCCAGTTCATCAGTTACCTCCTGCCGGCGATCGTTCCCGATTTTGTGCCGCGCGAAAGCACCTGGCTGCTGCGCACGATCACGGGCGCATTGTTCGGCGTCGC
>CAYHAR010000112.1:0-7956 GCA_964354595.1 uncultured Anaerolineae bacterium
CGCTCGTCGAACGCGGCTACACCCAAGCGCAAAAATTTTCGTGGGCCGCCTGCGCTGCTCGCGTCCTTTCCATCCTCGAATCGGCGACGCGCCAATGACGACTCTCCACTCTCCACTCTCCACTCTCCACATCCTCGGCGTCCGCGTGGACGACGTGACCGGCGACGAGATGCTGGCTCTCGTCGAACAGTTCATCGCCGAGCGCGCGCCGCATCAGCTCTGCACCGTCAATCCTGAATTCATCATGGCCGCGCAGCGGGACGAGACGTTTCGACAAGTCATCAATCACGCGGCGGTATGCTTGCCCGATGGCATTGGCGTCTTGTGGGCCGCGCGGCGACTGGGGCATCCACTGCGCGAGCGCGTAGCCGGCTCGGACATGGTCGAGCAGATGGCCGCGCGCGCAGCTCGCGCCGGCTGGCGGATCTATTTTCTCGGCGCTGCGCCCGGCGTGGCAGACAAGGCCGCCGCAATTTTGCAATCGCGCTATCCTGGGCTAGTTGTGGCAGGGACATTTGCCGGCTCGCCTGCGCTCGCGGAACAAGACGCCCTCGTCGAGCGTATTCGCTCGACACAGCCGGACGTGTTGTTCGTCGCCTTTGGCGCTCCGGCGCAAGACGTGTGGATCGCGCGCAACCAGCCGCGCTTGCAAGCGCCGGTAGCGGTGGGTGTGGGCGGCGCGTTTGATTTTATCTCAGGAGCGGCCAAACGCGCGCCGATGTGGGTGCAGCGATTGGGGCTAGAGTGGCTGCATCGCCTCTACTGCGAGCCGTGGCGTTGGAGGCGACAGCTTGCGCTGCTGCGTTTCGCCTGGCGCGTGTTGCGTTCGGCGCGAGGCTAAGCCGGGCAAGCAAAAAGGCCAGCCGAGCAACATGCCCAGGCTGGCCTTAACCGTGTGAAGCAGAGTGCTGCTCCGTCCCCTACTCAAAACTACAGAACCCTTGCTCTTTGCCTCTTGCCTCTTGTTCCTTGCTTCTTGCTAGGCTTCTTGTGTCCATTCCCGTTGTGCGACACAGTCAACGCAGGCTGATACCCCGGCTCCCACATCGTCAGTGGGCGCTCGTAGCCGATCAGCTTGAGGCCGGTGATGGCGGCCGTGTTCAAGTCCATCGCCCGCAGGTCTTCGGGTGAAAGGTCCACGGTGCGACGGTGGCCCGAAAGCATCGTCAGGATCTTGACTTCTTCCGCACTGGCGTGGATAAAGTTCGCCAACCGCTTGCCGACTTCGATTGGATCAAGCCGCGCGCGGCACTCGAGTTTGGGACTGGTGATGCCGTAGGGGCAGTTGCCTTTATGGCAGGCATAGCACACGCGACAACCCATTGCAATTTCCGCCGCGCTGCCAAAGCCCGCCGCGTCCGCGCCCATTGCCAGAGCTTTAAAGGCGTCCAGCCCGCTGCGAATGCCGCCCAGTGCGATCAGCTTGACCTTGTGATGCACGCCATAGTCTTTGAGCGCCTGAACGGCGGGTGGGATGCACGCGATAGTTGGAATGCCTACACCCTGCGTGACAATGTCGGGTGAGCAGCCGGTGCCACCTGTCAGACCATCAATACTGATAGCATCTGCGCCCGCTTCGATGCACGCCGCCACGTCGGCGTACGGGCGCGAAGGCCCCAGCTTGAACAGGATCGGCACCCGGTAATTGGTCGCGTCGCGCAAAAAGGCGACCATACGCTTCATGTCGTCTAACGATTGCACGTCATAGTAACGGCACGGGCTGAGCGCGTCCGAGCCGATTGGCACGCCGCGAACGCGCGAGACATCCTCGGTGACTTTGGCGCCAAGCAGGTGGCCGCCCATGCCGGGTTTGGCGCCCTGGCCGATCTTTACTTCGACCGCGTCGCCCGCGTTGATATAATCCACCGACACACCCCAGCGCCCAGTTGACCACTGGATGATCATATAGCCGCCAGGTTCCCATTTCTTGTGGGTGCGCTCCTTGTCCGTATAGCCCTTCGCGAAATAGGCTTCCTCGGGAACCAGGCCGCCTTCGCCAGTGTTACTGGCAATGCCGGCCATGGCAGCGCCGATGGCCAATGCCAGCTTGGCTTCTTTGCTCAGCGCTCCGAACGACATGGCGGCCCAGACGAACGGCACCTGGAGGCGGACCGGCTCTTTGCACGTGTCCTCACCGATCACCACTTGCATGTCACATTCTTCACGGTACTTGTCGAGCGGTGCAGCACTGGCGATCTGGCTGGGCACCACCGTGATCATGTCGAAATGCGGCGTGGGACCTTGCGTGCCAAAGCCGCGCAGCAGGTACTCGCCTGTCTGCGCCTTGTAGTGGATTTCTTCTACCGCGGCCAGCGTCCAGGGATAGCGGCTGACGTATTCCGATTCGGCGGGATTGATGCGGATCGCGTTTGCCGGGCAGAACTCGGAGCAGATGCGGCAGCCCACACAGGCATTATAGTTCACAATTTCCATCTCGCCCGTGACGGTGTCCAACGCATACACGCCATGCGGACAGACTTCGGCGCACGTTGCGCACTTGCCGGGCATACGCGCGTTAATGCACACTTCTCGATTAACACTCACACAAAAGGCGCCTACTACTGCCATGTTTTCCTCCTCAATTTGGAGCTTGGAGATGGGCGATCAATATAGAGACCCGTCCGCAATCCCCGCTCTTCTCACTTGTAGAAAGGTTTCTCCGACGCGGCCACAATCTTTTTGAACGCTGTCGGATCGGCTTTGATCTGGTATGTCTCAAAATAGGCCCGCAGCTTGGCGGTGTCGGCGTCGGTCAGCGGCTCGACACGGGCGTTGTTGCCCAGGCTCTTCCACTTGCCGCTGATGTAGACTTGGCCGCGGATCAAATAGTTGGCAAGATTCTCGCCGGCATTGCCGACGACGATCACGTCGCCTTTGAGCATATACGTGCCGACTTCGTTCCCCACATCGCCGCAGACAATGATTGCCGCACCCTTGTTCATCGTCGCCGTGAAATCGCCTGCGTTGCCGCGCACGACGACGGCGCCGCCATAGCAGTACTGACCTGCGCCATAGTCGGTGTTGCCCTCGATGATAATAGTGCCCGAGGTCATGTTATCGGCGACGTACTTGCCCGCGTTCTTGGTCACCTTGATCGTGCCGCCGTCGTTCAGCGCTCCCAGGTAATCGCCTGCGTTGCCCTGGACAATCACTTGGCCGTGTTTCAGGCCGGCGGCCAGCCCGTGCACGTGGCTGACGTTCTTGACGGCCACGGGCTGGCCGTTGACGGATTTCCGCAACAAGTTGTTCACTGCTTTGAGGTCTTTGGCTTTTGCATCTATTGTCTTCATCGCTCACCCCCGTTGGCTAACATCCCGTGCATCCGGCGCGGCTGGCTTCCGGCGCGCCAGAACGAACCGGCGTCCGATACAGTCGAACGAACTGCTGGATCGCCTCGCCGCGCTTGAGCGGGTCGGCCAGCGCGTCCAGCATCAAGACCTGCAAATCCTTGAACGCCTGCGCGCGCTCGCGCCTGTCCTTTTCGCTGGCGGCGGCAGCCAGAGCAGCCGTGTCCACTTCGCCGCCGGCTTCCAGCAGATTCATCTGGACCGCGTTGCGGATGAACACATCACCCATGCGAGTGCGAATGATCACCGTGGAAGCGTCCGTGGGCGCGCCCAGCGTGCCGACTGCCAGATCGGCGGACTCGCCCAGGTAATCGTCGCAACTGCCGCAGCCGGTACGCGTGTAGCGTTCCGCCTCCTGGCGCGGAATGGTGCGCACGCTGCCATCCCACAGCACTGCCCGCATCCACTCGCGATCGGGCGAAATTTCCAGTCGCTTGACGTGATCGCGCGGGACGTCCATGCGCTTGACCAGCACCTCTTCGATCATTTCGGGTTTGTAAATGCCGGTGCAGAACACGGCAATGCTCAACCGGATCGCATCTTGATAGGGTCGCAGGCGCGGGTTCGTTGAATTCCTGAGTTTGCGGATGGCTTGCGCAGCGCACGGCGTGCCAACCACGGCAACGTTTTCCATGCGCCGGTCAAAGATCGCCTCGTTGAGCGCGTCAAACACTGGCGCCCACAGGTACTGCAGGCCGACGCTGTCCACAATGTCTTCGACCGTAGACGCGACACGGGCGACCGGCTTGAGCTCCCACGGGTCCAGGTCGAGCATCAAGACGCCGTCGAGTAGACCCGCGCTGCGCCCGGCGGCCAAGATCGCGCGGATCACGTCGTTGGGCGCGCCCGATTGAACCGGCCCGCGCGCCTTTGCCGCCAGCGTCACCTTGGGCTCCAGGCCAACCCAGCGCTCCAAGCGCGGGCAGACCTCTTCGCAGAATTTCTGGCAGAACGAGCAGCTATCGAGTGGCCCTTTGGTATAACCAACAATCTTGATGCGCTGTTCTCGCACCGGGTGGTCGCCTCCATCCCAACAGAGCACCTGCTTGGAGCAAGCGGCCACGCACAGCCCACACCCAGCGCAGTTGTTCAGCGACCAGACTTCTGCTTCCAATCTTTTCGCCATAACTGTCCTCCTGAATTAATGCCTGACGGTTAGTCGCCATGGATCGGCGACCAGGGTTCCCAATTCGTTGACAAAGCTTGTCATGATCTTGGCGAACTGCTTGCCGTCGTCGCCAGAAATGAATTCCAGGCGCAAGCGGCGCGGATCAATGCCGCGCTCGGCAAGCAGTTTCTTGAGCACCTCGACACGCTCTTGGGCATACAGATTGCCAAAGCCATAGTGACATTCGCCGGGCGGGCAAGCACCCAGGAACACACCATCGGCTCCGTTGACAAACGCCCACAGAATGTGATACGGGTCAAAGCGCGCCGAACAATTCATGCGGATGATGCGCACACCATGCGGAGAGGGGAATCGTTGCGCGCCCGCCATGTCGGCAGCCGCGTACGCGCTCCATTCGCATGCCAGTGCCACAACCTTTGTCGCGGTTGCACCCTCCGCGTGACGCGGCCGCAAGGCGGCGCTGATCTGGGCTAGGATTTCGGCATCGTCCCAGCCGGGCAGTGTGATGGCCTTGACCGGGCAGACGACGACGCAGTTGCCGCAGCCGGTGCAGCGCAACGGGTCAATTTCGGACAGCGAGAGCACCCCGTCTTGTTTTTCGAGCGCGACGGCGGCCATCGGGCAGACTTGCACACAGTTACCGCAGCCGGTGCACAGTTTAGAGTCAATCTGAGCGACCGGCGTCTGGACCTGGATCAAGTCCTGGCTCAAAAAGCGCATCACGCGTGTGCTGGCCATATAGGCCTGAAACAGAGCCTCAGCCGGGGTGGTCGGTTGATGGGCGCCGCCCAAGACGTAAACGCCATCGTCGGTGTACCGCCCTGGCCGCAAGCGGATACGCGGCTCGATCATAAAGCCGGCCTCATCCTGGGGCAGGCGCAACAGCGCCGCGAGTTGTGCAGCATGGTCTTCGGGCACGAGGGACGTTGCCATCACCGCGCAGTCATACGGCAGGCGCAGCGGCTCGCCGGTCAATGGGTCGTGCACGTCAATAGTCTTGTCGCCGATCTGGGGTCGCGGGTCTTGTCTGTAGCGAAAGAACGTCACGCCCAGCCTGACCGCTTCCTGTAACTCGTCCATGTGCTCGTTGCCCAGGCACAAAGCGCGGAACAAGATTGTGACGTTTGCGTCAGGCAAGCTCTGCTTGACGCGGACGGCTTGCCGGATGGCGTCGGCGCAGCATACTCGCGAGCAGCGTTGTTCGGCCGGCTGTTCGCACAGAATCATCACAATGTCGCGCGCGAGTAGCTTGCCAGTGTCCAGTTCTTGCTCGAACTTGGCCTGCGTCATCACGCGCGAGCGATCGTGCCAGCGATTGACGTCTAATTCTTGCTGGCGCGCGCCGGTCGCCACGATGATGGCACCGACGGCGAACGTCGTCGTGCGGCCGTTCTGGGCCACCTGCACCTCGTAATCGCCCGGATGGCCGGTCACTTGTGTGACGTGCGCGCCCAGCATGGTCGTGAGGCGCGGATGGCGTGAGGCTGCCTGGATGCGCTCCGCAGTCAGTTCTTGTGCGGAGCCTGCCCGACCGTATGGCAAGCCGCCCAACGTGTCCGCGCGCTCGACGAGCGTCACGGGGACGTGGTTGTCAGCCAGCGAGAGCGCCATCGTCAACCCGCTCAAATCGCTGCCGATCACCATCGCCGACTTGACGACGCGGCCGGTGTGCGTTGTGGGCGACATCGTGGCGCCAAGGCGCGCCACCCCCATCTCGATCAGATCGGCGGCTTTTTGTAAAGCGAGCGGTCCATCGCCGTGAACATAGGCGCACTGCTCGCGAATATTGGTCACTTCCAGATAGCCGCCATCCAGCCCGGCGGATTGCGCCGTCCGGCGGAACAGCTTTTCAACCAGGCGCGGCGCGCAACCGGCAATCAGCACCCGATCCAATCTCTGTTCCGCAATGGCTTGGCGCAAGCGTGCCTGGCCGTCCTTGCTGCACGGGTAGGCATCACGCGCGGCGTACACGACCTCTGGCAGCGCGGCGGCTTGCTGGCGCAACAGCTCCGTATCGAATACCTGGCTAATCTTGCCGCCACACTCGCAGATGATGACTCCTACGCGAAGAGATGGGGTATCGGATGTTGGGTGGTGGGGTGCTGTGTGTTCATTCATTCGTCACTCGTCTTTCGACATTCGTCATTTGAGCAGCTCAGCCACGTCCTGGACGAAATGTGGGCTGAGATCAGCATCGTTACATACCTGGCAATAGACGCGGCGATAGTCCGAATCCAGCGGGTGCACGCTGCGCAAGCCCGTCACGTCGCTCAGCTTGAGCGCGCCGGTCGGGCAGATGAGCACGCACGTGCCGCAGCCGATGCATCGCGAAGATGCCACCTGAAACGGCGGGCTGACTTGTTTGGCGATCCCTCGATAGGTCATGCTAATCGCGCTGACGCCGACGATTTCCTGGCACGCGCGCACACACAGGCCGCATAGCACGCAATCGTCGGATTCGGGCATCTTGTAGCGAACCTCTTGGACGCCCAACTCCTCGGCGAGTGCGAGCATTTCGGGCGTGTGGTAAGCGCGGCCCAAGAGCAACTCGGCGTTGATGCGCCGGCTGCGCCGCACTGCCTCAGTGTCAGTCTTGACCACTGCGCCTTCTTCGCACGGGTACACACACGAGGCGACCAGACGCGGGGGGCGAGGCGGTTGCTGCAGCTCTACCATGCACAATCGGCATCCGCCGTAAGGTTCGAGCGCCGGGTGATAGCACAGCGTCGGCACGTGGATGCCGTGCTCGCGGCACGCTTCCAACAGCGTCCGGTCCTCGGCGACCTGTATCGGTTTGTCGTTGATGGTCAGGTGAATCATAGGCTCTGAACCTCTATGGAGTTACTGCACCAAGATCGCATCGAACTTGCACACGCTCAGACACATGCCGCAGCGTGTGCATTGCCCGGCGTCAATCACGTGGACTTGCTTCTTCGTGCCAGTAATGGCATTGCCCGGGCAATTGCGGAGGCACACCATACAACCGGTGCATTTGTCTGGAATGACCGAGTAGGTAATCAATCCCTTGCACACCTTGGCCGGGCAGATCTTGTCCAAGATGTGCGCTTCATATTCGTCGCGAAAGTAGCGAATGGTGGAAAGCACCGGGTTGGGCGCGGTCTGCCCCAAGCCGCACAGCGACGAACGTTTGACTTCTTCAGCCAGCTCCAGCAGATATTCAATGTCGCCGGGCTGACCCTTGCCGGCGCAGATGCGCTCGAGTGTCGCCAGCATGGCCTTGGTGCCCATCCGGCATGGCCCGCACTTGCCACACGATTCTTCTTGGATAAACGCCATAAAGTAACGGGCAAAGTCCACCATGCACGTGTCTTCGTCGGTGACAACCATGCCGCCGGAACCCATGATCGCACCCAAGGCCGTCAGCGATTCATAGTCAATCGGCACATCCAGGTGTGCGGCAGGGACGCAGCCACCCGAAGGTCCCCCTAGTTGCGCGGCTTTGAACTGCTTGCCCTTGGG
>CAYHAR010000112.1:8056-10551 GCA_964354595.1 uncultured Anaerolineae bacterium
GCCGGGTAGGGTGGGCGCGGGCGCGGCTCACCGATGCGCCCCTCGATGGACGCCATCAGCGCCGTCTCTTCGCCGCACACGAACGCGCCGGCTCCCAGCCGGACACCCAGCGAAAAGTCGAACCCGCTGCCCAGGATGTTCTTACCCAAGAGCTCTGCCTGTTCGGCTTGCTGGATGGCGATCTTGAGATTCTTCACAGCCAGCGGGTATTCGGCGCGGATGTACACGTATCCCTGGCGCGCGCCGATGGCATACGCGCCGATGATCATGCCCTCGATGACGCGGTGTGGATTGCCTTCCATCACCGAGCGATCCATGAATGCGCCAGGGTCGCCTTCGTCGGCGTTGCAGATGATGTAGCCTGCCCCAACGGCCTGCACGTTCTTGCGGCAGAGTTCCCACTTGAGACCGGCAGGAAAGCCCGCGCCGCCGCGCCCACGGAGACCGGACGCTTTGACTTCGACAATGACCTCCTCGGGCGTCATTGTGGCGAGCGCCTTGGCTAGCGAAGTGTATCCGCCCAACGCCACGTAATCTTCGATGCGCGTCGGATCGATGCGTCCGTTAAAGTCGAGCACCAGCCGCTTTTGCTTCTGGTAGAACGGCAGGTCAGGCTCGGTGTGGATGTGTTGTCCGGTCTGCGGGTCGGTGTATAGCAACCGCTCAATTATCTCACCACCGATCAGCGTCTTGTGAACGATCTCTGGCACATCGTCAGGCCTGATTTTCTGGTACGACAGACGCTGCGGATAGATCGTAATCAGTGGGCCGCATTCACAAAAGCCAGGGCACCCTGTGCCGACCACTTCAATCGGGGTTTCCAATCGAGTTTTCCTCAGTTCTTCACGCAAGCCAGCCAGCACTTGGCGGCTGCCGAGCGCGCGACAGCCAGTACCATCGCACACGCGCAGGCACGGCTTGCTTTCATCCCAACCCGCCGCAAGCCCGGCCTGCCACTCTTGGAATTCAGCCACAGACTCCAGACGGTTCATCGTTTTGCCTCCGCCTCAGCCCGTGTGATGTTTTTCAAGAGTTGGTCAGCCTTTTGAGGCGTCATCTGTCCAGAGTACTCACCATCGCTGACAACGATTGGACCGAGGGCGCACGCGCCCAGGCAGTTGACGGTTTCCAGCGTGAACAGCCGGTCGCGCGTGGTGCCACCGGGCTTGATGTCCAGCTTGGTTTGCAGCCGGTCAAGCACTTGGGGACTACCCCGCACGTGGCATGCGGTACCCGTGCAGACGTGCAGGCGGTGTTTGCCTTTGGGCTTCAAGCTGAAGGCGTTGTAGAACGTCGCAACGCTGTAGGCTTGCGCCAGCGGCACGTCGAACCGCTCACTCGCCAGGAGCAGCGCTTCAGGTGGCAGGTAATGGTAGCACTCCTGGATCTCTTCCAGCGCGGCAATCAGCGAGCCTTCGCCCTGCGCCTCCCGGTTGATGATGTCGTTGATTTCGCTGACAGGCAACTTCATAGATTTGCTCCACGGAGGGATGAGACACACAATGCAAAACTTGGCGGTTGAAGCAAAGGACAGCCGGGCGATCTGCCCGGCCTGACATTTGTTATCAAGTGAGCGTTGTGTGATGCATCACGCGACGCGCGCCCAGACCTTTATCGGGCGGATGTACAGACTGTCAACCATCGCGCCGTAGCCCCGCCGGTTCTCCACATCGGCATCGTCTACCAGATGCACATTGAGGGCATTGCAGGGCGCTGTGGCCTTGACGCAACCCAGTTTATTGCGCCGGCTTTCGGACAATGCAGTGCCCAACGCTCCCGCCAGCGCATCCAGCGACGCGCTCTTGCGATCTACCCAGGCGATCAGGTTGATGCCCGATGGCCGGCGAGCTGCAGCCGTGTCGCCATCCCAGGCGTATTCTGGCTCAAACACATAGACTGCTTTGACAGTCTCATCCATCTGGCTCAGGTACTCGCCAACCTGCTTGGCAAGGCTGTAGCACAGGTAATCGCACACGTCGCACTGGCCCTGATGCAGAGCCTGCCGCGCTTGCTCGGCATCGCCGACGCACGCCTGGCGGGCACAAAAGGAGAGCGCCGCTTCAACCATTTGATCGGTCATGTCGCGATTCATCTGCTTGATTGTCATCTTGCACTCCTTGTCGTTAGAGCTTGGTTCCTGTTTGTTCGGCTCTTTCGCCGGGGAACCTTTTCATTCTCAGTGTAGCGCAAACTGAATGAGAAAGCCGTAAAAAGAGGCCGGGAAAATATAGAAAGCGTGTGAAAAAAAACCAAGCTCGAACTGACCTTTAGAGTCTCCCAGCAGGAATTAGCGGATCGCCAACGCAAGAGAGGCGGAGGATTATCCTCCTCCGCCTCTTCCCGTAAAGGGACAAGGTAGGTGGACAAGATTTTGTTGACAAGTTTGGCATGTTCTGAGCGCAACTCTCGATGTCAAAAGTGTCAACTTTTTTGCCCCTACCTGTACCTCACGCGGCCAGACCTCGATCGGCGGTGCCAACAGAGCCGAAAGCAGG
>CAYHAR010000112.1:10651-12527 GCA_964354595.1 uncultured Anaerolineae bacterium
GGTGAGCATGTAACCCATTCCAGATACTGTGATGATGCGCTTGGGGTTGGCCGGGTCGTCTTCCAGCTTGCGCCGCAAGTAACGAATGTAGGCGCGCAGGTAATCTGTGTCGTTGCGGTATTCAGGTCCCCACACGGCTGCCAGCAGGTCTTGTTGAGAGACAATCCGCTCCCGATAGAGCACGAGCTGGCGCAGCAACTCGTACTCGGTGGCCGTCAGGCGGACCTCATTGTCGCGCAAGAACACCCGGCGCTGAAGCAAATTTACGTGCAACGCGCCGCACGTGACTTGCGTTTCTTCTTTGGCCTGCTGGTCTTGACTGCGCCGGAGCACTGCCCGCACACGCGCCAGCAGTTCTTTGGCGCTGAATGGCTTGGTGATATAGTCATCGGCGCCTACCTCAAAACCGCGCAACAGATCGGCTTCGCGCGCCCGAGCAGTGATCATGATCACCGGCACGCTGCTGTATTCGCGCACGCGCCGGCAGATCTCGTACCCGTCCAGGTTGCCTGGCAAAACGAGGTCCAGCAAGATCAGATTGGGCTGCTCGACTGGAACGAGTTCCAACGCCCGCTCGCCGTTACCGGTGCAGATCACGTTATAGCCGGTGGCGCGCAGGATTTCGTTGATCAGACGCACGAGGCGCGGCTCGTCATCTACCACCAGGATGCGTTCACCTGCCATGATTACTCCTTGTCCAGGTCGGCGCTCAGGCCGGTGCGTGGCAAAGTGAAATGGAGCGTGGCGCCATGCCCTAACTGGCTTTCAGCCCAGATGCGCCCGCCGTGCGTCTCGACGATGCTTTGCGAAATGGGCAGGCCCAAACCTGATCCAGACACATGATGCCCTGTCGATGCCTTTACACGGAAAAACTGATCGAACAACTGGTTGAGATCTTGCGGCGCGATCCCCACACCCTGGTCAGATACGCTGATGACCACCTCATCGTCTTTTGCCACGCCGCGCACTACAATCAAGCCGCCCTGGGGCGAATACTTGACTGCGTTGTCGAGCAGGTTGCGCAAGACTTGGCCGATGCGTATGGGGTCGGCATCTATGACAGGAAAGCCCGGGGAAAAGTCCAACACAAAGTTGCAAGTCGTCGTGCGGCTCGAAATACCTTCCACTTCGGCCTGGGCTAGACGGGGCAACATTACCGGCTGCCACTCGATTTCCAGGCGGCCGGCGCCAATCCGCGCGGCATCCAAGACATCACGTATGATTTCTTCGAGCGTGTCACATTCTTCGTCAATCAATTCCAGGAACACGCGGCGGCGCGTCTCATCCCATTCAACTTCATCCAGCAACAAGGCTGTGCTATACCCTTTTATCGAAGCCAGCGGCGTGCGCAATTCGTGCGAGATGACCGAGAGAATGTCGGCGCGAGTCTGGCTGACCTTCTCATCAGCGCTCATGGACCTGACCTCATCCTGTAGCTGGACCCGGTCAATTGCCAGAGCGAGCAGGGCGGCAACGGCTTGTGCAAACAGTTGGTCTTGTGCTGTGAACCCGGGTGTGTCCAGGCTTTGCATGAGCAGCACACCTAAACGACGCTTGCCTATTGTCAAAGGGACAGCCAGCGCGCTCTGGGGAATGCGCCCACCCGTCAATTTGGCAAAGAGTTCACGGTTATGGGGAGCTAGGTCGCCCATCGCCTCCGCCACGGCCTGGCGTGTTTCCAGCAGGTAGGGCCGGCCCTCTTGAAATACTGTGCCAAATATAGATTCGCCTTCCTTGACCGCGATTTGGCGCATCAATTCCGTGTCGTAGCCCTTGGCCGCTAGCACGCGCAAACACTTGCTGGATGGATCGTACGGCAAGAGCCACGCCAAGTCAGTCTGGGGCAGCAACTGCGCCAGGCGGGCCAGCATTGCAT
>CAYHAR010000113.1:0-12439 GCA_964354595.1 uncultured Anaerolineae bacterium
AGCCACGCCAAGTCAGTCTGGGGCAGCAACTGCGCCAGGCGGGCCAGCATTGCATCCAATGTAGCCGGCAGGTCAGACGATGATTCCGGTCCGCTGGTCCCGATCAGGTCGGTCGCGAGAGCCAGCCAGGCGCTGAGGTCAACCGGGTGACGGGTCGGCTGGGGTGGAACGGGTTCAGAGTTAAATGAATCAGCGAGTGTGTGCATGAATCCTCCAGCACGGACTAGTATAGCACCGTTAGTGCAAAAGACCAGCCGGGCAATACGCCCAGGCTGGCCTCTTGTGGAACACGATCTGTGCAATATCGGTTTGAGTAGCGTCGTTGCCGACCGCCGGAGATCAATGTGGTGAACACACACAAGTTAGCACTTGATTGCGCTCAGAACATGCCAAACTTGTCAACACAACCCTGTCTACCTGCTTACAGTCTATTTGAAAACCCGCAGGTTAGCCGCTTCGCGCTGTGCCGGTCGCCGACTGCTACCGCGTTGGGATGTGTCGGCTACACGGCTTATGGGTTCTTATACCCAACCCCTGAGTTTCATCGCCTCGGCAACGCGATTCACCGAGACCAGATAAGCCCCCAAGCGGTTGGGGACGTTGTACTTTATGCTCATATCGTGGACGGCGTGGAACGCAGCCGTCATCTTTTTGTCCAGCCGCTCTTGGACGGTGGGCAGATCCCAATAGTAATCGTAAGCGTTCTGCACCATCTCAAAGTACGAGACGGTCACGCCGCCGGCGTTGCAGAGAAAGTCGGGGATCACGTACACGCCGTTCTTGTGCAGGATCTCGTCCGCATCGGGCGTCGTGGGGCCATTCGCCAGCTCGGCCACGATCTTGGCCTTGACGTTGCCCGCGTTAGCCGCCGTGATCTGATTCTCCATCGCCGAGGGGAACAACACCGTCACCGGCAGCTCGATCAATTCGTCATTGGTAATGTTCTTGGCGCCGGAAAAGTTGACCACCGAGCTGGTCTTTTTCTTGTGATTCATCAGCGCGTCCACATCCAGCCCATCGGCCTTGTAGATGCCGCCCTTGGAGTCGGACGCGGCAACGGTGACGCAGCCCAGCAGGTCACGCGAGAGCGTGGCCGCGAAATAGCCTGCGTTGCCATAGCCCTGAATCGCCACTTTGGCGCCTTTTAATTCGACGCCCAACGCCTTGGCGGCTTCGCGCACGGTGTACATGCCGCCGCGCGCGGTCGCATCGCCACGGCCGGCCGAGCCACCCAACGGCAGCGGCTTGCCCGTGATCATACCGAACTCGTTATAGCCCTTCATGAACGCATACTCGTCCATCATCCAGGCCATGATTTGCGGCGTGGTGTAAACGTCCGGCGCGGGCACGTCCTTCTCGAGGCCGATGATACGGCCTACCTGGCGGATGTAAGCGCGGCTCAATCGCTCCAGCTCGCCCACCGACAGTTCTTTGGGGTTGCAGACGATGCCGCCCTTGCCGCCGCCCAGCGGGATATCTACCACAGCGGTCTTCCACGTCATCCACGCAGCCAGCGCGCGGACGGTGTCAACCGTCTCGTCCGGGTGATAGCGGATGCCGCCCTTGCACGGGCCGCGCGCATCGTTGTACTGGACGCGAAAAGCCTGGAACACTTTAAAGCTGCCGTCGTCCATCCGCACGGGCAACGTAACGTGCAGCTCGCGCAGCGGCCAGCGCAGCATCTCGTGTGTGGCCTTGTCGAGCTTGAGGATCTCGGCAGCTCCGGCGAGCTGAGTCTGTGCGATCAAGAACGGGTTGGTCTTGGGATCGAGGGAAGACATCCCGATGTGATGATGGTCCGCAAGATCTAGTTCTATTGGCTTGTTTGTAGCCATGATTACACTCCTTTTTTAGGTAAAATGGATTTGGCGGGCGCAAGCCCGATAGGGATTGTTCGGGAAGAGTGCGACTTGTTCACCTCCTCAATATGCTGCTGTGTTTCAAACGCGCCCTGGTGGGAAAACTGGGGCGAAGAGAAAAAGCAGGTGGACTGGACAAAAATGCCGTGCTGTTGTCGTTTTTGCCCTGTTTTGGGGCAGAGTAACACCTCTGATTTTTAGTATAACACCGAAGATAGGCCAAGTCAAACTACAGACATCATAGTTAGAGCGTGACGGGTGACACATTGCGCTTTGGGCTTTCCAGAGCTATACTTCTGGCAATGACGCTCACCGGACAAATCAAGCGCCAGGCGCGCGAAATCGGGTTTGACCTGGTCGGCATCGCGCAAGCCGGGCTGGCCCAGTCGCACGCGCGATACGTGGATTGGCTCGCGCGGGGCTATCACGGGGCAATGGAATATCTGGCGCGGCCCGAGGCGGTTGCGCGCCGCGCCGACCTGCGAGCGCTTTTGCCAGGCGCCCGCTCCATCGTCGTCGTGGCGATGAATTACTATCAGCCCCCACCTCCGACCCCTCCCCCGCCTCGCGGGGGAGGGGTGGGGGTGGGGGTCGTAGCCCGCTACGCCTGGGGCGACGATTACCACGAGATCATTACCGGCAAACTGCGACAGTTGGCCGCCTTCATCAAGGCGGAGGTCGGCCAGGCTGTGGCGCACAAGATTTGCGTGGACACCAGCGCCGTGTTGGAGCGCGAGTGGGCCATGCGCGCCGGGCTGGGCTGGATTGGCAAGAACGCGCACCTCATCGCCCCTCAAGTCGGGTCTTGGCTCGCGCTCGGCGAGTTGTTGCTTGACCTTGGGCTGGACTATGATCCTCCTTTCTCCGCCGACCGTTGCGGCAAGTGCGCGCGGTGCATGGAGGCGTGTCCCACACGCTGCCTCCTGCCGGATCGCGCACTGGACGCGAGTCGCTGTCTCTCGTATTTGACGATTGAGCTGCGCGGCGACGTTCCGGCCGACTTGCATCCGTTGATCGGCGACCGGGTGTTTGGGTGCGACGCCTGCCAGGAGGTCTGTCCCTGGAATCGCTTTGCGCGCCCGACGAAGGAACCGGCGTTCGCGCCGCGTCACGCCACGCTCGACTTGCGCGAGCTGGCGACGATGAGTGATGAGATGTTCCGCGCCCAATTTGCCCACACCGCAATCCGCCGCGCCCGGCGCGAAGGACTGGCGCGCAACGCGGCGGTGGTCGCCGCAAACATTCAAGTGAGAGATCAAGATGCACTCTAGCCACGACCGAGCGCCCGGCTTTAATCCTTACCGCAGATTCGCCCTCCTGGCGCTGTTGTTGACGTTGTCAATTACCTTTGGCCTACTTTCGCTTTTCTCTCGTTGGGACGTGGTTTTTGCCTGGCTCATCGCCATCAACATTGTGGCGTTCCTGACCTTGGGGTACGATAAAGCCATCGCGCCGACCAGGACCTCGCGCGCGCCGGAAGCCATCCTGCTCGCGCTGACGGCGTTGGGGGGAAGCATCGGCGCGGTCATTGGGCGATTGCTCTTCCGCCACAAAACTCAAAAGGCGACGTTCCAGCCGGCCTTTTGGCTGTGCGTGATTCTCTCCATCGTTCTCGCAGCCGTTTACTATACGGTGATTTGTCCCGAATGCCGCTAGTTCTCTGGTCGGCCATGCCGGCTGCCAGTTGCAAAGTTTTGACAAACGGGTACAATTTAGCTCGCCGCCGCCTCTGCGCGGAAAAGACAGGATTTGCGCTTGACAAGGATTTGCAATCAAGGTAAACTCTGAGCAGAATAAGCATACTGAGGTATCTGCCGCCCCAGTTCCTCCATTGATCAGCATTCGATGGTAACACGCAAGCGTGAACCCGCTGACGGGCGAGGTACACACAAGTCCGCACATCACCAACGAAGGAGCTACTGATGGCCAAGTCGCGAACGGAGCAAATGGTTGAACGCCTGCGCGACATGCAGGCAAGCACCCCCGATATTGAAGCGTCCGCCGTCGTCAGCGTGGACGGGTTGATCATGGCCTCGTCGCTGCCAGCCGGAGTCGAAGAGGATCGCGTGTCGGCCATGTCCGCCGCCATGCTCAGCCTGGGCGAGCGCATCGCCAGCGAGTTGGGACGCGGCGTCCTCGACCAGGTTTACATCAAGGGCGAGCACGGCTACGTGTTGCTGATGTCTGTGGGTGAAGAGGCCGTGCTCACCGTGCTGGCACGCGCTCAAGCCAAGCTGGGCCTGTTGTTCCTCGACATGCGGCGCTCCGCCGAGGAACTGACCAAGATCGTCTAACGAATTCGACTCTATCATCCCCTCAGGCAGGAGGCGTGACATGCCGGGTCCTCAAGGCCAGTATTTTTACACCGATCGAATCGTCCGCTATTATATTTTGGCAATGGAAGAGATCATGGGCAAGAACGGCTTGAATGCCGTCTTGAACATGGCCAAGCTTTCACAGTTGATTGACAACTATCCGCCCGAAGACATGGAGAAAAAGTTTGACTTTTCCGATTTTACGGCGCTCAACGCGGCGCTGGAGGAAATGTACGGCCCGCGCGGCGGGCGCGGCCTGGCGTTGCGCGCCGGGCGGGCGGGCTTTGCGCGCGGATTGCAGGGCTTTGGCGCCCTGGTGGGCGCGAGCGACCTGGCCTTCAAAGTCTTGCCGTTGGGCACCAAGCTCAAGCTGGGCCTGCCCATGATGGCCGCCGTGTTCAACCAGTTCAGCGACCAGATCAGCCGCGTGGAAGAAAAACAAGATCACTTTGTTTACTACATTGATCGCTGCCCGGTGTGTTGGGGCCGCAAGACCGACAAGCCCGTATGCTTTGCCGCGACCGGCCTGTTGCAAGAAGGGCTGCGCTGGTTGAGCGGCGGCAAAGAATTCCGCGTGGACGAAACCACCTGCATCGGCATGGGCGATCAGGCGTGCACTTTCTTAATCTATAAAGAGCCCGTCGGATAACGTGGCAGGGGGAGCGCCGCAACAGACCCGCGCGGCTCTCCCCGGGATGTCTTCTCATTCCCCGATCCCTCGGAGGAAACATGGCTGAGCAAGCCTGCATCCTGGTAGTCGAAGACGAACGCGACACGGCCGAAATGCTGGCGGCGTACTTTGAATCGCAAGGGTACCAGGTGTTGCAGGCCGCCTGGGGCCAGGATGCGCTCAAGATAATTGCCCACACACTGCCCGATTTGATTCTGCTGGACATCCGTCTGCCCGACATGGACGGCTACGAGGTCTGCCGTCGGCTGCGCCAACAGCGGCGCACACAAGACACGCCGATTGTTTTTTTGACCGAAAAGCGCGAGCGGATGGACAAGCTCCAGGGCTTGGAATTGGGCGCGGTGGATTACATCACCAAGCCGTTCGACATCCAGGAGCTGCGGCTGCGCGTGCGGAATGCGCTGCGCCGCGCCAGCTTTGAGACGCTGACGGATCCGGTGACCGCTTTGCCCGCCGAGCCGCTCGTCCGCGAGCGAGTGAGTGCGGCGCTTTCCAAGCACGACTGGGCGCTGGTGGGCGTGGGCGTGGCCGGGGTGGAGGCGTTCGGCGAAGCGTATGGCTTTGTGGCGCGCGACGACGCGCTGCGAGCCGTCGCGCTGATCCTCAGCAACGTCGCGCAAGAATGCGGCGGCGAAGAAGCGTTCGTCGGCCAGGTCGGTCAGACTGATTTCGTGCTCATCACTGACCTGGAGCACGTGCGAGATTTGCGCGACAGGCTGGCGACGCGGCTCTCCCAGTCTGTCGGATATTTCTATCCCCTCAAGGAAGAGGGCAAGCCCAAGCTGCCTGGCAAGCGCCCCGAGATCAAGATACTGCTGGGCGTCCTCGGTGAGCGAAACGGCCCATTTGCCGACATGGATGCGCTCCTGGCCGCTGTGCGCTCCTCTCTACGAGCCGTGAATTGATGCCTGGGACAAGGCCTGGCCCTCCCCAACGGGAGGGCCTTTTTTTCGCCAAGTGTTGACCATGCCCCCCGCTCACAGTATAATCGGTCGTCACGGAGTAATGACGTGAGCTTTACTATTGTGGTTCCCACCTTTAACGAAGCCAACAACCTGCCCGCGCTGGTCAGCGAGCTGCTGGCGCTGCCGGTTCCCGATCTGCATCTGCTCATCGTGGACGACGAGTCGCCGGATGGAACGGGCCAACTCGCTAAAGAATTGGCTGCGCGCGCGCCCGGCCGCGTGGACGTGATGCATCGTACGGGCCTGCGCGGACTGGGTCGCGCTTACGTGGATGGGTTTCGTTGGGCGCTCGAACATGGCGCGGAGGCCATCGCGCAGATGGATGCTGACTTTTCACATGCGCCCGCCGATGTGCCGCGCCTGGTCGAAACGCTTCGCGTGGCCGATTACGACGTGGTCGTCGGCTCGCGCTACGTGGCCGGGGGTCGCGTGGATGAGCAATGGGGCATTGGACGCTACGCGCTGAGCTGGTGGGCCAACACGTATGCCCGCGCGATCCTGGGCCTCAAGACTCGCGATGCTACCGCCGGCTTCAAGTGCTGGCGACGCTCGGCGCTGGAAGCGATTGATCTGAGCCGCATTCGCTCGAACGGCTACATCTTTCAAGTCGAGATGACGTATATCAGCGAGCGGCTGGGGCTGCGCATCTGCGAGCTGCCGATTTATTTTAAAGACCGGCGCATCGGCCAATCCAAAATGACGATCCCCGTCAAGGTGGAAGCGGCGCTGCGCGTGTTCCAGGTGTGGTGGCGACACCATGCCATTCGCCCCCTCCGATGATGAATGGCCGCTTTGCGCGACAAATGACGAAGGACGAAAGGCAAACAACACTTGTCACTCGTCACCCGTCACTCGTCACTTTCCTGATTGTCCTCGGTTTGTTCCTCTTGCCGCTGGCGCTCTTGTGGCAACAGACGCTCGGCGGCAAGACGCTCATCCCCGCCGACGCGCTGTTTGGATTCCAGCCCTGGCAATCCGCCGCCGCGCAGTTGGGCGTTTCGTATCCGCAAAATCACCTCGTCGCCGACCTCGTGCTCGAAAATTATGCCTGGAAGCGATTTATCGTCGAGTCGCTGAGTCGAGGCGAGATCCCGCTCTGGAATCCCTACACATTTGCCGGTGAGCCGTTCCTGGCTAACGGTCAGCACAGCGCGCTCTATCCGTTCAGTTTGATTTTCTACGCGCTTCGCGCGCCGCTCCCGCAAGCCTACGGCTGGTTCACCGTATCGCAATTGTGGCTGGTGGGCGTGTGGATGTATCTCTTCGCGCGCGTGCTGGGTTTGCGTCGCGCGTCCGCCGTCATCGCGGCGGTGACGTATCAACTCTCGGCGTTCTTTGTGTTCAGCATTGTATTCACCATGATCATCGCCGCCGCCGCGTGGCTGCCGTTCATCCTGGCGATGACGGAGCTGGTCATTCGCCAACAGCCTGCGCTCGGCGGACGGCCCGCGCGCGCGCCGTGGGTCGTGCTCGGCGCATTGGGCCTTGGGATGGCCATGCTCGCCGGCCACCCGGAGATGATCTATCCGTACACGTTGTTTGTGGTCGGGATATTCGCTCTCTGGCGACTTGGGCATCGTGCCGCAGCGCGCTCTACACTCTACGCTCTACGCTCTACGGTGATGTGGCTGGCAGTGATGGTCGGGCTGGGGCTGGCGCTGGGCGCAGTGCAGTTCCTGCCGATGTTGGAGGCGTTGCTGCTCAACTTTCGAGAAGGCTCAGCCAGCTTGCGCGAGGTGTTGAGCTGGTCGTATCCCTGGCGGCGCCTCATCGCGTTCCTCATTCCAAATTTCTTTGGCAACGAGTCGCATCATGCTTACCTCGACGTGTTCTCGTGGCAAACGCTGCCCGCCAAAGTTTATTCTGACGGCCAGTACGTGTGGTGGGGCATCAAGCAATCCGTCGAAGGCGCGGCGTACCTGGGCATCCTGCCGCTCGTGCTGGCTATGCTGGGAATTTTTACCGCCAAGACGCAATCCCCTGACAGGGACAAGCCGACGCCAAGAGAATCAAACAAAGGCTTTGCGTTCTTGGCGTCTTGGCGATTCATACTGGATTGGCTGCGCCACCCGTATGTGCCGTTCTTTACGCTGCTGGCGCTGTTTTCGCTGGCGCTCGTTTTTCCGACCGGGCTGTATGCACTCATCTACAAGCTACCCGGTCTGGGCCAACTGCACACGCCGTTCCGCTGGGTGTTCCCGTATACGCTCTCGATGGCGGTGCTGGCTGGGTTCGGCGCGGATTTCCTCGCCCGGACACGAAGAGACATTGCAGGGCAAGATGACACGCAAAGCGTGTCCCACGAGCGTCGCATCAAGTTGATCGCATGGGCTTTGTTTTGGGCCGGGCTGGCCTTGATCGTCTTGTTGCTGTTGTCCCGCTTTGCGTTCCCCGATTTGACGCTGCGCCTGGCCGATGCCGCCGTCGCGCGATTGGCAAAAGCCGATACGACATTCGCCAACGGGCGGATGTTTTACTCGTACTTGTTTCCGTGGCTGCTCATCTTTGGGCTGATGGTGATGGCGTCGGGCATTGTCGTGCGCGTCTCGCGCTGCCCGATTTACATTCCTTTCAGGCGACGACCCATCTGGGAACTGCTGGCCGTCGCCGTCATTGCGCTTGATTTGTTTGCTTACGGCTACGGGTTCAATCCCGCCGTTGACCCCAAGCTGCTCGACTATCGCCCGCCGGTTTTGGATTTTCTCAAGCAAGACGCCAGCCTGTGGCGATTCACCACTTACGACCCGCGCGGCCTCAAAACGATGAACGCCAACTCGGGCTGGTGGAACAGCCTGCAAGATGTGCGCGGCTACGATTCCACGTTCCCCAAGCAATACCTGCGCTACATTCAGACCATTGAAAAGCAGGACGACTATCTCTACAACCGCGTCGGCCCGGTGCGCGATGCGCGCTCGCTCGATAGCCCGATGCTGGATCTGCTCAACGTCAAGTACGTCATCACCGAAGACGAGATACCGAACACCAAATTCGCACTCGTCTACAACCACGAGGTCAGAGTCTATCGCAACGAGGCGGTCGCTCCACGCGCGTTCACATTGCCGCAGTCTTGCACGGTCTACGCGGATGACGAGTTAGCAGCGCTGGGCAAGTATGATCCACGTCAATATGTTGTGGTGTCAGGGACTAGGGATCAGGGGCTAGGAAATGCGACTTGCGCCCTGCCCACACCCCTTAAGGGTGCCCTGGGGGCAGGGGGCCTTCGGCTCCGCCCTGCGCCCGTCACCGTGTACAAGTCGAACGAAGTCTGGATTGACGTGCAGGTTGATGCGCCGGCATGGCTGGTGCTGGGCGATTCGTATTTCCCTGGTTGGGTCGCCTACGCGCGACCGTGGAGCACCGGCGAAGAACAAGAAAAGGAACTGAGCATCACGCGAGCGGATGGGAATTTCCGCGCCGTGCAGCTCGAGCCGGGCGCGTGGACAGTGCGCTTCAAATACAGTCCGCTCTCGTGGAAGCTGGGTGCGTTCACCACGTTCATTGCGGCGATGGTGCTGGTATTGCTGATGGCCGTCTACGTCTGGCGCTATGCTTACCGCGAAAGCGCGCAAGACTCACCCGCGCGGCGCGTGGCCAAGAACAGCTTTACGGCCATCGCGCTCAACCTGATGACCAAGGCGCTCGACATGGCCTTTGCGATGCTGATGGCGCGCCTCTTGGGGCCGGAAGGCGTGGGACGCTATTACTTTGCCGTCGTCGTCTACGCCTGGTTCGACGTGTTCACGTCGTTCGGCTTGCAGACGCTCCTCACGCGCGAGGTGGCGCGCGACCGGGCGCAGGGCAATCGCTACCTGCTCAACACCGCGCTATTGCGCGTGGGGCTGGGGCTGGTCGGCCTCCCGGTGTTGGCCGGATTCCTGGTGGTATTTCAGTCGGTCTCGCCCAACAAACTCGCGCCGGATACTCTGGCGGCCATCGCGCTGCTTTACGTGGGCATGTTGCCCATCAGCCTGGCGACCGGGCTGACCGGCCTGTTCTATGCTTACGAAAAAGCCGAGTACCCGGCGGCCATTACCGTCGTCACCGTGCTGATCAAAATCGCCATCGGCGTGCCGGTGCTGGTGTTGACGCGCAGCATTGTCGGCATCGCAGCGGTTTCCATCGTCGTCAACACCATCACGCTGGGCATCCTGGCTGTGCTGGCGATGCGCATGTTCTTCAAGCCACGCTGGGAAAGCGACCACACGCTGCAACGCTCGATGCTGCGCGAGTCGTTCCCGCTGATGATCAACAACTTGCTTTCGGCATTGTTCTTCAAGGTGGACGTGACGCTGCTCCAGCCGCTCAAGGGCGAAAAGGTGGTGGGCTGGTACAACCAGGCGTACAAGTGGGTGGACGCGCTCAACGTGATTCCGGCGTATTTCACTTTTGCGCTGTTCCCGGTGCTCTCTCGCCAGGCTGTAGAAGATAAAGACGCCGCGCGCCGCTCGTACCACCTGGCGATCAAGCTGCTGGTGATGCTGGCCCTGCCGACGGCGGTGCTGACCACGTTCTTTGCGCGCGAGCTGACGACCATCATCACGTTTGGCGACCCGCGCTTTCAGCCGGATTCGACCATCGCGCTGCAACTCATGATCTGGAGCATCCCCTTTGGCTGGATCAACTCGGTGACAAACTATGCCCTCATCGCGCTGGGCCAGCAGCGCAAGCTGACCCATGCGTTCCTCATCGGGCTGGGATTCAACGTCATCGCCAACCTGATTTTCATTCCTCTTTACTCGTACCAGGCCGCCGCCATCATCACGATCCTTTCCGAAATCGTCGAAGGCAGCGCGTTCTACTGGTACATCCGCAAGAGCATCGGCCCGGTGCCGTGGGCCGGGCTGCTCTGGCGCGTGGCCGGCGCGGGCGCGGCGATGTTTGCGGCAATGTTCGCCCTCTGCCGCATCAGCGCGCCGCTGGGGCTTTTCGCGGGGCTGGTCGTCTATCCTGGCGTGCTGATGGCTCTGGGCGCGTTTGGGCCAGAGGAGCGGGCGGCGCTGGCGCCGATATTGCCTCGGCGGTTGCGCAAGGCTTGACAGCGCAAAGCAAATGGCCTAAGATGAAGCTGATGCAGGAGGTGAAACTCGTGAGTCAATCAGTCTCTTCTCAGTTTCAAGAGGTTATCGAAACTGTCGAAACTTTGCCGCCGGATGACCAGTTGTTGCTCATCGAAATCATCCGCCAGCACCTGATTCAGTACCGACGTGCCGAGTTGGTAGCAGAAGTCGCTGAAGCGCGCAAGGCTTACCGCCAGGGAAATGTTCGTAGTGGCACAGTGGCCGACCTGATGAAAGAGTTGGACGAATGAAAACCCTGGTCTGGAGCACGTCATTTGTGCGAGCTTACAAGCGCATCGTTCGGCGTGACCCAGAATTGCGTGACAGGGTCGTGCATACCCTTGAGCAGTTGCCGCAAGACCCTTTCCACCCTACACTCCATACTCACAAGCTGAAGGGCGAGTTGGCGGGCATTTGGGCCTGCACAGTGGATTATGACAATCGTATCCTTTTCGAGTTCGCCCAGAGTCCAGAGTCAGGCGAAGAGAAAATTCTACTGTTGACGGTTGGCACGCACGATGAGGTTTACTGAGCCTTTCGAGTTCTGGGTGGATTACGACGAGGAAGCCGATGTGCTGTACATCAGCTTTGAGCGTCCGCAGAAGGCGACGGATAGCAAAATGCGCGATGACGGCGTGCTCTTGCGTTACCGAGGCAAGCAATTGGTGGGCATCACCATTCTGGATGTTTCAACTCGATAGGTAAACTACACATGAGCGCGCCGGTTTCTCCTCGTTTGCAGCAAGCCGTTGAGATGGTCCACGCACTGTCGCCGGACGAACAGAGGCAGTTGATCAAGATCATCCGTCAACGCCTGAGCCACTATCAACGCGCAGAGCTGCAAGTTGCAGAGGCGCGCCAGGCCTATCTGCAGGTCAAAGTGAGCCAGCCGTATCGCACGGAAACGACCGTCTCCAGCGACAGGACACTCACGATTGCAGGATTGCCTTTCCGTGTGGGCGATAAGGTCCAAGTCCTTGTGAGCGACAAGCGTGCGCCGACGAGCGGAGAGCGCTATCCTTTGCGTGGCAAGCCGATTCGCTACATAGAGCCATTCGAGAGCGTCGCCGAAGACGATTGGGAATCGCTGCAATGATCGTCCTCGATACACACACCTGGGTCTGGTGGGTACACGATGCTCAACGGCTCTCGCCGGCTCAAACGCAAGCTCTCCAAGCCAACGAGTCAGACGTGATCGGCGTGAGCGCCATCTCGTGTTGGGAGATAGCCAAGCTGGTTGAACGCGGGCGACTCGAGTTGCCTTGCTCGTTGATGGAATGGTTTGAACAGGCGTTGAGTTATCCAGGTATCTATCTGCTTGAACTAACGCCCGAGATAGCGATCGAGTCCACACAGTTGCCCGGCGAGTTCCATCGCGACCCGGCTGACCAGATTATCGTGGCGACGGCAAGGGTGTATGGCTGTCTACTCGTAACGTCCGACAGCAGGATCCTCAATTACCCACATGTTGTGGCGGTAGGGTAGTATGCTTGTGCGATTTCCCAGCAAGCGATTCTGGGTGGATTACGACGAGGAAGCCGATGTGCTGTAC
>CAYHAR010000114.1:0-12403 GCA_964354595.1 uncultured Anaerolineae bacterium
GCCGCCGACGCCGAGCCGCTGGCGCAATTTAACGGACACCTCCACGGGCGCGACCGCTTTAACGAGTTCGTGGCCGCCTACACGCGCGATTTAATGTCGGAAGCGCATCCGACGTGCGGGCCGTCGAACGTCACGCTCGTCAAAGACACACAGACAGACCAGATCGTCTCGACGATGTGCCTCATCCCGCAGACGTGGACGTATGCAGGCATCCCGTTCGAGGTCGGGCGGCCCGAGGTGGTGGGAACAGCCCCGGCTTTTCGGCGGCGCGGACTGGTGCGCGCGCAATTTGACGTGCTGCACGCCAAGAGCGCGGCGATGGGCCACCACGTCCAGTGCATCACGGGCATTCCCTGGTACTATCGCCAGTTCGGGTACGAATACGCGCTCGACCTGGATGGCGGGCGCATGGCGTACCTGGTCAACATCGCCGCGCCGAAAGAAGGCGAATCCGAACTGTATCGCTTGCGTCCGATGACGATGGACGATCTGCCGTTCGTCAAGCCGTTGTACGAGCGCGAATGCGCTCGCTCGCTCGTCGCCTGTCCGCGCCCGGATTGGCTGTGGCAGTGTTTGCTTGTATGGTACTCTCGCAACTCGCCCGAGGCGAGGCCGTATCAGATCATTGAAACCGCCGACGGGCGCGCGGTTGGATACGTGACGCCGGATCGTGACCTGATGTGGAACGCTTATGGCATCATCGAGTTGGCAGTCATCGAAGGACAATCACTTCGCGCAGCCATGCCCAGCGTGATGCGTGCGCTCAAAGTGATGGCCGAAGCAGAAGCGGCAGCGCAGAACAAGAGTGTGAGCACGCTGTACTTTAAGCTGGGCCATGAACATCCGGTCTTTGACGCGGTACCTGATCTCTTTCAAAAGACCCACCTGCCTTACGGTTGGTACATCCGCGTGGCTGATGTGCCGGCTTTTCTGCGGCATATTGCGCCGGCGCTCGAAGCGCGATTGGCTCGCTCACCGCTGTCCGGTCATACGGGCGAGCTGAGGATCAATGAATTCCAGAGCGGATTCCGGCTGGTGTTGGAACGGGGCAAGCTCAGCGCAATCGAGCCGTGGCAGCCCGCCGACGGCGCGGAAGAAGGCGCGACATTTCCGCCGCTCGTGTTCCTGCAACTGTTGTTCGGATACCGGTCGCTGGCCGAGCTGCGAGCGTTTTATCCTGATTGCTGGGCTGAGGACGAGGCCGACGCGGTGCTGAATGCCTTGTTCCCGCGCGCCAATTCCCAGGTGCTTGGGGTAGGATAAAATCCTGTCCGCCTTCTCGTAGGGGCAGGTCTTGAGCCGGCCCAACGCGCGGGCAACCACCAGGGTTGCCCCTACGTTCAGGGGCAGGTTTTTGCCGTAGCCAGTGTCGGGTATAATATAGCCACCTTGCGCGCACGTCGTTCGAGCCGCGCCGAGGTGATGGAGAAAAGAGCTATGGCAGAGGAGAAACACAAGGGACGCTGGTATCCTCCCCCGCGCACACTGGCGCGTTGGCTGTTGGTGGCGTTCACCGTTTGGGCGGTGGGATGGTTGTTTTGGAATTCGCGGTCGGCGCTGATTCCGTTTGTCGTCGGCCTGGCGCTGGCTTATCTGTTGCTGCCCATCGTCAACGCGCTCGCCCGGCGCGTGCCACGCCCGCTAGCGATCCTGATCGTGTATGTCAGCGGCATTGCGCTGGTCGTCGGCGTGATCGCCATCGTCGTGCCGCAGGTCGCCGCCCAGGTGCAACAATTGATCGCCAGCCTTCCCTCGGTTGACCGGTTGCAGGCGATGGGCAGCGATCTCTTGCAGCAATACCAGAGCCGGGTGCCGCCTGCCATCCGGCAGCCCATAGACGAGGGCTTGAACAATGTATTGCGCACGATTCAGGCCAATATTGCCGGCTACGCTCAAGAAGCCGGAAGGTTCGTATGGAACCAAGTGCTTCAAGTACTCAACACGGTCTCGTTCCTGGTCGGCTTTTTCATCGTCCCGATTTGGCTGTTCTATGTGCTCAACGACCAGGCCCAAGGCCGCACTCTTGTGGACGGTTTGCTGCACCCGCGCCTCCGCCCCGATTTTTGGAATGTGTGTGACATTGCCAACCACGCCATGGGCGGTTACGTGCGCGGGCAGCTCACCCTCAGTTTGATCATCGGAGTCATGATCGGCGCCGGCATGTTGATTTTGCAACTGGTTGGATTTCAAATGAATTATGCGCTGCTTTTAGGGGTCATCTCGGCCACGACCGAATTGATTCCGGTGATCGGCCCAACATTGGGCATGATCCCCGGCGTGTTGATCGGACTGTTCATCTCGCCGACGACGGCGCTCTTTGTGGCGCTCGTCTACATCGTCGTCCAGCAAATCGAAAACAGCTTTTTGGTGCCGCGCATCATCGGCGGGAGCGTTGGGATTCACCCCGCCATTCTGACGGTGGTAGTGATCGCAATGGGGTACACCTTTGGGCTGCTGGGCATCGTTCTGGCGGCTCCGGTCGCCGCGATTGCTCGCGATCTGTTCATCTACGCTCATCGCCGGCTGGACGGCCAACCGGCAGAGGCGGCGGTGACGGGTCTGGTCGCCGCGCCCCCACCCGCTCGTCGCAAGGCATAAAAGCGCATGTCTTGTTCAATCCGCGCCTATCGCGACGCCGATTTCGATAGCGTTCTGGCGACCATCAACGCTGTCGCGCGCGTTGACGGCGACTCGCCGTTCCTTTCCGAAGCGGACTTGCGGGACCGGTTGGTGACGCCGCACGCGGTTGACTGGCCGATTGATCCGCGCGAGGACGTGTTCGTCGCAGAGGTCGCAGGAGCAAGTGTGGCGGCCTATGCCGACGGCCAAGTGCGCGGCGGGCCGGGCGCGTGGATGTATCGGACGTGGTGTTTCATCCAGCCCGAGTTTCGGCGACAGGGCATTGGCCGCGCGCTGCTCGAACGGCTGTGGGCGCGGACGCAGGAACTCGCGACATCGCAAGCCACCTCCATCATCCTGGGCGCGCGTGCGCTGACCACTCGGCACGATGCGCTGGCGCTGTTTGAGCAATTCTCGATGCGGCCCGCGCGCTACTTTTTCGAAATGGGCCATGACTTGAACGCAATTCCGGCGCCGCAATTGCCGTCCGGCCTTTTATTGCTGCCGTGGGCCGAGCGCGATGATCGCGCCATCTGGGCTGCTTCGGAAGAAGCTTTTGCCGATCACTGGGGCAACAAGCCCGAGTCGTTCGAGTTGTTCGAGCATCGGGTCAACTCGGGGCGGGTGAATCGAGAGCGCAGCTACATCGCGTGGGATGGAAACGAAATCGCCGGGGGCGTGCTCAACGAAATGGGGCCGGCCGCAGCCGTGCGGCGAGGCCAAAACAGGGGCTGGGTTGGCCTGCTATTCGTGCGCCGGACCTGGCGCAAGCACGGGCTGGGACGCGCGCTCCTGGTCGCTTCGCTGCTCAAGGCGCGCGAGATGGGGCACGCGGCTGTCGGCCTGAACGTGGACGCGGAAAACCTCACGGGCGCGGTGCGGTTGTACGAGTCGGTCGGGTTCGCCGTCGCCGCCACATCCGTCGCGTATCATCGGGTCTATCCCGAAACCGAGTAGGGAGCGGCAATCCATCACGTGCAAAGACGAGCCGCCGGAGCAAACCGCCCCGCCCTGGCCCACCTCCACGCGGCTTGTGCCGCCCAGCCCAACGCCGCGTGCGGTCATCAATACGCCCATCGGGTCAAGCAACGACCAGGGCACGCTCACAATCGGCTGGATCGGGCCTGGACTGTTTGCAATCCTCATCGCGGCTTTTGCTTGGGGCACGCGGGTATTTGAGTGGCTGGGCACGCTGGCGACGTGGTTGTTTTCCGGGGAGTGGAGAGGGGGAGATTGAATCACTGAAGCACTGAAAGGGAATGAGGGCACTGAATCAGTGCGCTCAGTGCGCGTTCAGTGGTTCGCGCCGCTGCAGCGACCGTGGACGGAGGACCGAGGACGGATGGCGAGGCGCAGTTAAAAGTCTCGCAAAGATTCGCGCCACGGCGACGCAGGGAATTGAACCACTGAGGCACTGAATGAGTGAGGCCACTGAATCAGTGCGCTCAGTGGGTTTCAGTGATTCAGTGGTTCCCATGGCTGGGCACGCTGGCGACGTGGTCGTTTTCAGGGGAGTGGAGAGACAGCGGCCCGGTAGAGAGATAATTTCCAATACTCCGAACTATCGAGATCGAGCGGGTGCCAACGGGGGGACAGGCGCAAATGGTGGCGGCTATGACAGACGGTATCGAGCTGAGCCGTTGTTCTGCTGGTATATGTGCAGATGCAAAAGCGCGTCCGCGTCGTCGAGCAAGCCGAGTGGCGGCCCAACATCTTGATTGCCCCACTGGCAAGTGTGACCAGATAGCAGATCCATGGCAACGGCGAATGACGAACGACGAAAGCAGTGGGGAGTTCCTCGCCGTTATTGATTGTCGATGAGCATCCACGCACTTTGACAACAGCAACTGTCACAGACAGCCATTCTATTTGAAGAATGTCACTGCCATTGCGCACCGGAACCCGATGCCGCTATCGCGCCAATCAATCGGGAGGTTATTGCGCATAGCAGCGCGGACCCTCAACTGATCGTAGAACCAACTGCCGCCGCGCAGCACTTTGCCCACTCCTTTAATCGGGCCTGTCGGATTCGTTTCCGGAGCGTTCGGGTAGGAGTCGTACCAATCTTGCACCCACTCCCACACGTTGCCAGCCATGTCCAGTGCTCCGTAGGGACTGGCCCCCTTAGGTTTACTGCCCACTTGCCACGGTGCCACTCCTTTGCCACAACCTTTTCCATTGCCCTCGTCCATCACCGCATACTCGCAGGTCGCAGGTTGATACCCCCATGGATAGATTCGACCATCCGGCCCCCGCGCGGCCTTTTCCCATTGCGCCTCGGTCGGCAAAGTTGCGCCCGCCCATTGGCAATAAGCCATTGCATCGTTCCAATCCACTCCAACCACCGGCTGACCATCGCCGTTGAGATTGGGGTTCGTGGCGTACTTGGATTCCTTTGCCTTGCACAACTGATCCTGCAAACACAGCTTATACTGGGCATTCGTCACTTCAGTTTTGTCAACCAAGAACGAATCGAGTACAATGGTTCGCTGGGGGAACTCGTCATTGTTGGCGTCCCTGTCATCCTTGCTTCCCATTAGAAAGGCTCCACTAGACACATTGACCATGGCCATGTGGTCTCGAGGACGCACAAACTCGGCGATCTGCGTTGGAGTACGTGCGGGAAAGGAAATCACTGTTAGGCGAGGAGTGACCAATAGAATAGGTGTAGCCGTCGGCGCAGGAATCAGTGCAACCACTGCTTTGTAATCGTTCTTGTCCTTCCAGGCCGCTGAATAGAGTCGGTCATCGCTGATTACCACTTGCCGCACACGATCCTGCCAGACTTTGTCCGAATTCAAGTTCAACACCATTTCCAGGTCGGCTAGCGCCTGATCCGGATCACCTAAGCCTGCATAAGCCAATCCGCGGTCAAAGTGGGTACCTGGATTACGAGCGTTCAGGCCGATAGCAATATCATACGCCTTCACTGCATCCTGATTATAGCCTTGGCGATAGTATAGTCGTCCCTGTAGCCATTGTTTGATCTCGGTCGCCAGGTTTGTCGCTATCGGATCATCCAGCCTGCGCAAGGGTTGAGCCATAGCACTTAACAAGCCATTGCCTTGCTCGTTGTTTTCCAGGTCTGTGTATAACCCTTTCGTCACGGTATTCAACTGGCCCGCCACCGTTTTGGGGTCAGCCAAGTTGAACAGTGCAAGCTGATCCTCGGGCGAAAGATTCTGGAAGAGTTGACGTGCTTGCCCTTCATAACCAGAGAGGCCAAATAAGCCAGCCAGGCTGGTGATACGTACTTCAGCACTGCCAGTGCTTTGAAAGTTCTGGACAAAAACTTGCGATTGAACCTCAATCGTTTGTTGCTTCTGCCGAGAGGCAGAATATGCAATGAAACTGACCAACAAGAGAACCACCACTGTCGAGACAACCGCGATACGGCGCGTCAAATCAACCGGCGCGTTTGCCTTGATCCAGTCCAGGTTGAATGCTCGACGGTAGATCTCGTTCCGTATCTTCAGCACGCCCTTTTCGGCGCTCACCAAGCCAAATAGCTTGAGCCGGTTCTGGTCGAGTGACCTTTCGTCCTCCGGCACAGCCTTGCCTTCGTAGACTTTGCGATACAGGCCGAGCAGTTTGCGCCGCTCAGGGCTGAACGCGACACTATTCCGCACGAATTGCAGGTTGGTCTCTTTGCGCGCTTCTTCGGAAAGAAACAGCCTTTCTACCAGTTCGTCAACTCGCTCGTCGTGCCAACTTTCGTCTTTGGCTTCGATCACGGCATGGCACAGCTTTTGGGTCAGGTAAGGATGGCCGTTTGTCCAGTAAAAGATGCGGGCAAAGATGGCCTCTCCCTGTTCGGGGCAGGCGGCGTTCAATCCTTGTTGGAGCACGTCGGCATCTTTACGACTGAACTCTCGCAGATCAATCGCCTGGCCGATGTTGAAAGGAGTTCGGCTTCGATCTTTAATCAGGTCGGAGGGCGCGGCCACGCCGAGCAGGACAAAAGTCAGGCGGTTGAATTCTGGATCGCCAGCGCGGGCGTTGTACATGGCCCGGATGGCGGCGAAAAAGTCGTCGGCAAAGTCAAGCCGGAGCGTATAGTCAATCTCGTCCACAAAGATGACGACCCGTCCCTTGATCTCTTCCAGCACCACCTCACGCAAAAAACCCTTGAAGCGCTGCACCGCGCCCAACGCAGATCGCTGTGTCCACCAGGCTTCCGGATCTACCGAAAGCTTGAGGTCAGCTTTGAGCCGAGTTAGGAGGCCCAGGTACCATTGGTCAATGGTGACGGTACCGATCTCGTCCAACGTAATACTGGCGGTGCTGACACCTTTCTCATTCAAGCTCCTAACCGTGCGCAACCTTAGACTGGACTTGCCCATCTGCCGGGCCGTGAGCACGTAGCAGAACTTGCCCGCCAGCGCCTGGCCGAACAAGTCATCGTCCGCCGGACGCTGGACGTAGGAGGGTGAATCGGGACGCAGCGTGCCGCCAGCGACAAAGAATTCGGAGGCCGTCGTATCCGCGTTCATAGCTTGTCCTCCAGGTACATTCGGTACAAGTCGCAACGGCACTTGCAGACATCGCCGCTCCCCTTCACCAGGCCCGCCCGCAGCAACCGGAAGAACAATTCCTCTTCTACGCAACGCTCGCGGCGAATGATTTCCTTTAGCGCGTCTCTCAAATCCCGCTGATCGCGCAACAGCCATTGTAGACGCCGCAGGTGATCGCCGAACGGCCCTTGATCGGTGGGCGCGACGCGGAACAGGTCATCAAAAGTCAACCGCTCGGTCACGAGCGCGTAAAGCGCTTTGCGCGTGAGATAAGGATGGCCGCTCAGCAAGTTCATGAACCGTGGCACGTCCCCCTCTTGCACAGGTGAGCCATGCCGTCCGTTCAGATCACGCACCTGGGTTTCGGAGAAATCCTCCAGGTAGAGGACGAGGCCCACATTGAAGGGCGACTGTATGTCCGTGATCAGCAAGTGCGGCTCGGTGGAGATGACCATAAGGAGCTTGAGCTTGTCCCACACAGGGTTGCCAGCCCGGTTGTTGTGCCACGAGCGCAGCAAACCAAAAAAGTCGTTGTGAAAAGTAGTTTGCAGTAAACGGTCCACTTCGTCCAACGCCAGGACGATGGGGGCTTTGCTTTCCGGCAAGACATAGTTCTCCAGCAGGCCAGTCAGTTTGGTTAGTGACCCTGATGAGCTGCGCCATTGCTTTTCCACTTCTTCGAGATCGAAATGCAGCTTGCCGACGATCAATTCGGCCAGGTCGCGCAGAAAAACGTTGGGCGAAGCCAGGCGGTCGCTGCCAACGGCTTGTATATCCCAGTAAACGACCTGATCACCAGCCTCATAGGCATGCTGCACGCCTTGTGCCAAGAGAGAACTCTTGCCCGTCTGTCGCGCCGCGCGGATAGTGACAGTGACATCTCTTTTCTCCACTTCGCGCCTGAGGCGAGCATCCGCCTCACGCTCGATATAGAACCTGTCGCCCGGCTTGATGGCTCCGCCTGGCGCTCTCAGGTCTTCTAGAAAACGAGGGTCAAACACTGGCGGCGGGCGCAACGGTTCATCGCCTGTGCCGGCCACAGGTCTGGCTGGAATGGGCGGCTGTTTGGGCAATCGGCCCTCGGTGGCAGCCAGAATTTCACGGCCCACGCGCTCGTCATCCGATTCGCCGTTCCATACGACGTATTGAACGGGATTCAAGAAAGCGTGCAGGGCATAAGGCAACGGCCCTTCGTAAGCGATCCGAATAGGCAGGACAAGGGGCCGTCCCTGCGACTGGCGATATTCGTAGGCGCGGCTGACTTCGGCCTGCACCATCTCGCTATCAGCCGATGACTCGGACAACAGCACGATCAAGAAATCGCTGGACCTGATTTGCTGATCAATCTCTTCGAGCCAGGCCGCACCCGTTCTCATGGTGGCGTCTATGAAAACATCATGGCCCTGAGCAGTGAGGAAATCGTGCAAATGAGCAGCTAGCTTCTGATCGGGGTCAACGTTGCGCTTGTAGCAGATAAAGAGGCGAGCCGGCAGGCCTGCCCAAGAAACCTCTGGGCGGAGCACACGACATTTTCTGACCAGTTCGGGGATACGCTGGATGCGATCGCAGTGCGCCACCAACTCTCGGGCCATGCTGTCTTTCGCATCTGGCAGGTTCTCATGCTCTATGCCCAGGTCGAAACAGAGTGTGCGCAGTTCTTCTCTGTTGAAATGCTGAGCGAGATTCTGGCGCAGTTGGGTCAGCGCTTCTGATGGCGTCTTGGCTTTGTCGGGCATGTCAGCCTCCCGAACGCTTGGCTACTATGAAAACAGACTGTTGGCAGTTGCTGGTCAGGCAACTTGCACAAGTATATCACAATGCGACTTGCTGTACCAAGCGCAGTTAGGGACGTACCCGCTCCCATGGCCCGCACCCCGCCAACACCATGAGCACGACGAGGGCGGCCAGCTCACTTGTCCCGCATCGCCCTCCACACCTTTTCCGGCGTGAGCGGCAAATTGCACCACACGGATTTTGCACGGATTACACGGAGAGTGTATCGAGCGCAAATCACGATGATAAGCCGAGTTCGGCTTTGAGCCAGTTGGGAACAAACAGCCATTGGTGATTGACTCGGAACTCGGCGGCTTGGGGCGACGGGAAAATACGCCGAGGCCGCAAGCTACGCTCGCCAAAATTGATCAATAGTCCAATCGCCAAACCTGTGTGGTTCAGGTACGTAATCACTTGCCCCAAGTATTTTTGATGCAGAGTGGCAAACGCCTTGATCTCGACAATGACTTGCGCTTCGACGATGAAATCAGGAATGTAATAGCCGACCAGCCGTTCCTCGTCGTATACTTCGAGATTCTTTTGCGCTTCAAAGGCAAGTCCCACCTTTTCAAATTCGCCTTCAAGCGCACGTTGATACACGACTTCTTTCTGTCCTGGCCCTATCCGCCGATGCACAGCCATCGCCGCGCCAATGATGCGGTACGTAATGTCCTCATGCGGCGCTTTGACCAGCTTGCTCATCTTGTTGCTCCTCCAGGTCGTGCGCGGGCGTCAACCACAAAAACCTTTCAATCCGTGTATCCGTGTCAATAATCCGTGTGGTGCATCGCCCTCCACACCTTTTCCGGCGTGAGCGGCAAGTCTTTCACGCGCGCGCCGACGGCGTCGTACACCGCGTTCGCCACGGCCGGCGCGACGCCGTCCATCGGGATTTCCGCCACGGCCTTGACGCCGAACGGGTGCGAAGGCTCGTTCGTCTCGACAAAGATTGTCGTCATTCGCGGCATCTCGTCGGCGCGCAGGATGCGGTAATCGTCAAAACGCGGATTGAGCACGCGGCCCTTGCCGTCGAAAATCATCTGCTCGCACACGCCATAGCCCAACGCTTGCGCCATCCCGCCCTCGATTTGCCCCGAGGCGGTGGCCGGATTGACGATGCGCCCACAGTCGAGCGCCATCACGAGCCGGTCCACCGTCACCTGGCCCGTCTCGGTATCCACCGCGACCTCGGCGAACTGGGCGGCGAACGGCGGCGGCGAGACGGGCGACATGTACGACGCGACGGCCATGATCTGCTGCTGGTTCGAATGGTGCAGTGATTCGAGCGCAATGTCCTCAAGTGTGACGTAGCGTCCATCTGGGGCGATGGCTCGCCTGTCGCGCAAAAGTACATCCTGCGGACGGATGACCGATGACGGATGACCGATGCCCCCGTCCTCCGTCTTTCGTCTTCCGTCATTCAACATTTCCGCCGCGACCTGTTTGATTTGCTCCGCCACCTGCTGTGCGGCTTTGACGACCGCCGCGCCCGAGATGTACGTCGTGGACGAGGCATACGCGCCCTTGTCGAACGGAGTGAAATCCGTGTCCGACGAATACATCAGAATGTCGTCGAGCGGGACGCCGAGCACTTCGGCGGCCATCTGCCCCAACACGGTGTCGCTGCCCGTGCCCAGGTCCGTTGCGCCGACGAGGACGTTGAACGATCCATCGTCGTTCATCTTGATGGACGCCGCGCCCATGTCCAGGTACGGGATGGCTGTGCCTTGCATGACGAGTGCGACGCCTAATCCTTTGTGTAACCAGGGTTTGCCAGGGACGGCACGCCAATCGCTCTCGGATGTGGAGAGTGGAGAGTGGAGAGTGGAGCGAAGACGATCCCAGTTAATCGCGGCCGCGCCTTGCTCGGCGCACTCGGCCAGCGCGCAAGTGTGAATGGTTTCGGGACGAGGCTCGCGGCCTTCGCTCCACGAGCGACTAAAGGGATGCTCCTCGCCTGCGCGCAATGCGTTCTTTAATCGGAATTCGAGCGGGTCGAGTCCCAGCTCGCGCGCGACGCGCTCCATGTGCGTCTCGACCGGAAAGAATCCCTGCGGCACGCCGTAACCTCGGAACGCGCCCGAGGGCGGCGTGTTGGTGTAGACAATGTCGGCGTAAAAGCGGACGTTGGGCGAGACCTCCGGCGGCGCAACGCCATCGCCTCGATCAATCCCGTAGGCCGGATAGAGCGCCATCGCCTTGTGGCCGGTGTTGCCCGTCACCGTGAGCGCGTGGCAGCCATACGCGCCCGTGTCGCTCAACACGATCATCTCGTTGGCCGTGATCGTGCCGTCGTTCTTGACGCCCGTCTTGACGCGGACTCGCATCGGGTGACGCGAGCGCGAGGCGGTGAATTCTTCTGCGCGCGTGTATTCCAGTCGCACGGGCCGGCCGGTGGCAATCGTCAGGTGAGCGCACACGTCTTCGACGAGGACTTCTTGCTTGCCGCCAAAGCCGCCGCCGATGCGCGGCTTGATCACGCGGATGCGCTTGGGCGACAATCCCAAAACGGGCGCAAGGATTCTGCGGACGTGGAACGGCACCTGCGTGCTCGTGCGAATCACCAGCCGGTCGTCTTCGTCCCAGTACGTCACGCAGACGTGCGGCTCGATGTGAGCCTGCTGCACTTTTTGAACAGTGTACTCGTCTTCCAAAATGCGGTCAGCATTGCGAAAGCCCGCTTCCACGTCGCCGATGTCAATGCGGATTTTCGCCGCAATGTTTTGATGCGGCTCGCTGTCGGCAAAGTTGACGTACTCGGGCTCGTCGTGAATGAGCGTCTTGTTGCCCATCGCTTCACGTGGATCGAGGATAGCGGGCAGTTCCTCGTATTCGACCTCAATCAGTTCCAGCGCACGAGTCGCAATCTCTTCCGTCTCGGCGGCGACGAACGCCACGCGGTCGCCCACAAAGCGCACCTTGTTATCCAGGCTGAACATGTCCAGCGGCCCGGGGATCGGGTCGGACTGACCGGCGGTGGAATAGGCCACGCGCGGAATATCTTGCCACGTCAACACGGCGGCCACGCCGGGCAAAGCGCGGGCGCGGCTGGCGTCAATGCGCTTGATGCGCGCGTGCGCCACAGGCGAGTGCAAAATCTTGGCATAGAGCATCCCGCGCAGCTCAATGTCGTCCGTGAACGCGGGCTTGCCCTGCGCCAGCTTGACCGCGTCCACCTTGATTTCCGGTTTGCCCACAATGTGTGTTTCGGTTTGCGTTGGCGCGACGACCATCTGGGGGAGGACGCGGGTCTGAGTCAGTGTGTCGCCCACACCCTCACCCCCGGCCCTTCCCTCTACGAGGGGGAAAAGAGTGTCTTTCCTCTCCCCCGTGGGGAGAGGGGCAGCGCCGCGCAAAACGGCGGCGGCTTGTAACACAGCTTGCACCGGCTTGACGTAGCCCGTGCAGCGACACAATACGCCGGCAAGCGCGTCGCGCACTTGCGCTTCGGTCGGGTTCGGCTCGCGGTCGAGCAGCGCCTTGGCGGCCAGGATTTG
>CAYHAR010000115.1:0-12352 GCA_964354595.1 uncultured Anaerolineae bacterium
CATTCTGTGGTATCATAAAACCTCTGGCAACTTGCTCATGCACACTTTGTGCGCGACACCCATTACTGATCACTGATCACTGGAAACGCCTATGAACCTATCCGGCCTCTTACCTCTGCTGACGCAAAGCACAGCGTACCAAAAACTGCAGGACGAGTTGCGCGCGCATCGCAGCGGCGAGCGGACACTATCGCTGATCCGCGCAGCGCGGCCCTACCTGCTCGCCGCGCTCTCTGGCGATCTGAAACAACCACTCGTCGTCGTCACGGGCCGCGTGGAAACCGCCGGCGCGCTGGTGGATGCGCTGCGCGCGTACGCCGGTGACCCGGCGCGCGTGCTGCGTTTCCCCGAGCCGCCCGTTCTGCTCTACGAGCGCGCGCCCTGGCCGAGGGAAACGGTCTGCGAGCGACTCGCAGCTCTGGCGACGCTTGCCTCTCCCCCTGCCCCAGCGCCCGTCGTCGTCGCGTCTGTCCGCGCGCTGATGCAGCGCACGCTTTCGCCGCGCTCGTTCCGCGCCAATTTGCGGACGCTCAAGAAAGGCCAAACCATCGCACTGGCAAAGACATTGCTGGCGTGGATCGGGATGGGTTACGAGCGCGCGACGGTCGTCGAAGCGCCGGGGCAGTTTTCCGCGCGCGGCGGCATCCTGGACATTTTTCCGCCCGCGTCGCCCTACCCGATTCGCGTCGAGTTGTTTGGTGAAGAAATCGAAAGCCTGCGCCGGTTTGACCCTGGCTTGCAGCGTTCGCAGGACGCGCTCGACCAGGCGGTCATCTCGCCCGCCAGCGAGGCATTGGCGCGTCACGGCCCGCAAGCCATCGAGCGCATCGGCAGATGGAACACCGACCATCTGGCCGAGGATATCGCGTCAGCCTTTGAGCGTGACATGGCAAGCTTGCGCAGCGGCGATCCATTCACCGGCATCGAGTTTTATCTGCCGTATTTTTATTCCGAATCCGCCAGCCTCTTGAACTATCTCGGCGATGAAGGCTTGGTCGTGCTCGACGAGCCGGGCGAAATCACCGACGTGTGGAGCGAACTGGAAGAGCAGGCCATTCAACTGCGCGACACCGCCGCCGAGGCCGGCACGCTTCCGCCCAATTACCCGCTACCCTACGTCACGTGGGACGAGTGGCAAGAGACGCTCGCGCGTCACAGGATGCTGACGCTCGGCGGCGAAGAAAACCTTGAGGAGCGCGAAGCATTGAGCGCGGCCTTTGCGCCTCCGCCGCGATTCGGCGGGCAGCTCAAGCCGGTGCTCGATCACATCGCGCAGGCGCGCACGATGGGCGACACGGCTATCGTCGTCAGCCGCCAGGCGCAGCGATTGGCAGAACTGTGGGCCGAGCGCGAGCACTATCACGCGCCGCTGTCCGACGTTGCGGAATCGCCGCCAGAGCGCGAGGTTACTTTCGTCCAGGGCGCATTGCCCGACGGGTGGACGTTGAGAGTGGAAAGTAGAGAATGGAGAGAAGGCGAAACCTCCACTCTCCACTCTCCACTCTCCACCCTCCACGTCCTGACAGACGGCGAGATATTCGGCTGGGTGCGCCCGCAGCCGCGCCGCCGCGCCAAACCCCGCGCCGTCACGCCCGAAGCGTTCTTTTCCGATTTGCAGCCGGCCGATTACGTGGTTCACATCGAGCACGGCGTCGGCATCTTTCAGGGCTTGGTCACGCTGACCCTCGAAGGCGTCAGCCGCGAATACCTCACCGTGCAATACGCCGGGGCCGACCGGCTGTACGTCCCCATCCATCAAGCCGACCGGCTCTCCAAATACATCGGCTCAGACGAGCGCCCGCCCGCATTGCATCGGCTGGGCACAGCAGAGTGGGAACACGTCAAAGCGCGCGCGCAAGCCGCCGCCGCCGAGGTCGCCAAAGAGCTGCTCGATCTCTATGCCGCACGCGAATTGGTTGTGGGTCACGCCTACCCGAAAGACTCGACCTGGCAGCAAGAACTCGAAGCGTCGTTCCCCTACGTGGAAACCGGCGATCAGTTGCGTGCCATCACAAAAGTCAAGGCCGATTTGGAAAGGCCGCGCCCGATGGATCGCCTGATTTGCGGCGATGTGGGCTATGGCAAGACCGAGGTCGCGCTGCGCGCGGCGTTCAAAGTCGTGCAAGAAGGCAAGCAGGTGGCCGTGCTCGTCCCGACGACGGTTTTGGCGCAACAGCATTTCGGCACGTTCCAGTCGCGGCTGGCTCCTTTCCCCGCCAACGTGGAAATGCTCAGCCGCTTCCGCTCGCACAGGGAACAGCGTGCCATTCTGGAACGGCTGCGCCAAGGCCAGGTGGACATTGTCATCGGCACGCACCGCCTGTTGCAAAAAGACGTGCAATTCAAAGACCTGGGGCTGCTGGTGATTGACGAAGAGCAGCGCTTTGGCGTGACGCACAAAGAGCAGCTCAAAAAGATGCGCACCGAGGTGGACGTGCTCACGCTGACCGCCACGCCTATCCCGCGCACGCTCTACATGTCGCTGACGGGCGTGCGCGACATTAGCACGATTGACACGCCGCCGGAAGAACGCTTGCCTGTCACCACCTACGTCGGTCAGTACGACGGTCATCTGATCCGCTCAGCCATCTTGCGCGAGCTGGATCGGGGCGGCCAGGTGTATTTTGTCCACAATCGCGTCCAGGGTATCGAACAGATTCGGCGGCGGCTGGCGCAAGTTGTGCCGGAAGCCAAGATCGCCATCGGCCACGGGCAGATGGAAGAAGACAAGCTGGAAAACGTGATGGTGGATTTTGTGGCCGGGCGCGTGGATGTGTTGCTCTGCACGTCCATCATCGAAAGCGGATTGGACATTCCCAACGCCAACACGCTCATCGTCAGCCGCGCGGATAGGTTTGGCCTGGCGCAACTGTATCAACTGCGCGGGCGTGTGGGACGCGGCGCGGCACGCGCGTACGCCTATTTTTTATACGACCGAGAGTCACGCCTGACCGACGATGCGCGCAAGCGGCTGGAAACCATCCGCGAAGCCAGCGAGCTGGGCATGGGCTATTCGATTGCGATGCGCGATCTAGAGATTCGCGGCGCGGGCGAGCTATTGGGCCATCGGCAAAGCGGGCACATTGCCGCCGTCGGCTTTGACCTCTATACGCGGCTGCTCGCGCGCTCGGTGGAAGAGATTCGCGCGGTGCGCGAGGGCCAAGCGCCGCCGCCGCCGCCGATTTCGGGCATCACGATTGATTTGCCGCTTCCGGCTTACCTGCCCACCGATTACGTGGCGGATGAGACGCTGCGCTTGCAACTCTATCGCCGCCTGGGCGGACTTGCAAGCAACCAAGCCATTGCCGAGATAGAGCAAGAGTTGCAAGACCGCTTTGGCCCGCTGCCCCAGCCCGCGCAAAATCTAATGTTCCAGTTGCGGATCAAAGTGCTGGCGCAGCAAGCCAACGCGGAAAGCATCAGCGCCGAGGCCGGGCAACTGGTCATCAAATCCGAGCGGCTGGAAGGCGTGGATCGCATCGGCTTGCAGCGGCGATTGGGCGAAGCCGCCCGCGTCACGCGGCGGATGGTCATCCTCCCACGCTACAACGAGCGGGAGTGGCAGCCTTTGCTCGTTCAGGTCCTAGAGAAAATGGCAGAGTAATGCAGACCTGACAGGTCTGGAAGAAAATTCGCCCATGACCACCACCAACGACAAACGAACCGAATTCAACCTCCCTCTGACCCTTGCCGCGATGCTCCTGGCGCGCATCACGCTGAACATGGCATTCCGGATCACTTATCCATTCCTGCCGGCCATCGCGCGCGGGCTGGGCGTGGACTTGACCTCGGCGGGATTGCTCGTCACCGCGCGCGCGAGCGGCGGACTGGTCAGCCCGATCTTTGGCCCGCTCTCGGACCATTACGGACGCAAGCGGATGATGCTGATTGGCCTGGTGCTGCTCATCATGGGCGCGGCGATTTGCGCCGTGGTGCCTTTGTATGCCGCGTTCATGGTGGCGTTCGTCCTGTTCGGCATTGCCAAGGCTATTTACGATCCGACGATGCAGGCCTATATCGGCGACCGCGTGCCCTACGAGCGGCGCGGACGGGCGATTGGCGTGACGGAACTGGCCTGGTCCGGCGGGTGGCTGGTCGGGGTACCCTCCGCCGGATGGCTGATTGCGCACGCCGGGTGGCAAGCGCCATTCGCACTACTGGCAGTTCTGAGCACGGCGGGGTTGGCGCTCATTGCGTGGCTGCTCCCGCGTGACGTGCCCATCGCTCAGCATACCAACACAACACTCCAACTGGGCGTGGTGTTCCGCAATCGCAACTTGCTCGCCGCGCTCCTGGTGACTTTGCTCCTGATGCTGGCGAACGAACTCACCTTTATCGTCTACGGCGCGTGGATGGAAAGCCGCTTCGGCTTGAGCGTGGTCTCGTTGGGAGTAGTCTCGATTGCCATCGGCGTCGCAGAAGCAGCCGGCGAGTTTGGCTCGGCGGCGTTCGTGGATCGGCTGGGCAAGCGGCGCGCGGTGCTGGTGGGGCTGGCGTTGCTGGGGATTTGCTATGGAGTGCTGCCGTCACTGGGGCAAAGATTGGAATGGGCGATCGGTGGGCTGGTGGTATTGTTCGTCGTCTTTGAGTTCACGCTCGTTTCGAGCCTGCCGCTCGTCTCTGGGCTTGCGCCGGAAGCGCGTGCAACCGCCATGTCGGCCAACGCCGCAGCGATGACGCTTGCGCGCATGATCGGCTCGGTCAGCGGCACAGCCCTTTTTACATGGATGGGGAAATTGGAGCCGAACGCCGTCGCCTCGGTCATTGCGTCGGTCGCGGCGTTTGGCGTGTTGTGGATTTTCGTGCGTGAAAGGGCGACGTAGAATGTCACCTCTGTCAGGTCTTGAGCGGCAGCGCGAACGTAAAGATCGAGCCGACGCCGACCTGGCTTTCCACCCAGATGCGCCCGCCGTGCGCTTCAACCATCCGCTTGACGATGGCCAGGCCCAGGCCGACGCTCTTTTCCCCTCCGGTCGGGCGGACGCTCGTCCGGCCAAAATCGGTAAACAGCCTGGAAAGCTCTGCCGCCGGAATCCCCTGCCCCTGATCCTGCACCGAGATGGTTACCTCATCACCTGCCCGGCGTGCTCGCAACGTGACGACCGTCTGGGGATAGGAATATTTGAGGGCATTGGTAATGAGATTGTTGATCGCCTGGTTGATGCGGTCGGGGTCCATCGGCACAGTAGCCAAATCTGGCGCAAGGTCCAGCGCCAACTCGATACCCTTGGCTTTAGCCAAGAGAGCATTCGCCGCGTGACACTCTTGAAGAAAAGCCGCCAGGTTCACCTCGCGCAGCTTTAATTCCAAATGACCTGACTCGATGGCGCTGACGTCCAAAAGGTCATTGATCAAAACCAGCATTGCCTCGCAGCTCTTGTCCATTCTTTGCAGCACTTGGCGCTGGGACTCGGGGACATCGCCGAGGTAGTCATTCAAGAAAAGTTGAGCATAGCTCTTGACTATGCCAATCGGGCTGCGCAGGTCGTGGGCGGCAATCCCCAGAAACTTGTTTTTCAACTGGTTCAGCTCTACCGATTGCTGATACAACCGGCTCTTTTCGACAATGACCGCCAATTGTCCGGCGATCTGGAGAAAGAGTTCCACGTGGGCATCCTTGTAGGTGCAAGGCTGCCTACTGGAAAAGAACATGAACCCGATCGGCTTGCCCATCGCAATCAGCGGGCACGTCAGGCTGGAGCGTATCCCCTCGGCGAGAATGAGCCGCGTGGATTCCGAGTTCGGATGCTCTTGTAGATACGCCTCCAGGTCGTTCAGGATGCGCGGCTGCCCGGTCTCGACAATCCACTGGAGGCTGCTGCCGGCCAGCCGCGCCGAGTAGCCGACCGTCAACTTGACTTGAGGCGCAGTGGAACGCGCCCAGCGCGCCCGCGCCACCTGTCCATCCTCTTCCAGCAGAGAGAACCCAATCCGGTCGTAAGGGATGAGAGGTCGAAACGATTCAAAGACCAGATCCAGCACTTGGTCCAGCGTCAGGCCCGCGTTGATCTGGGCAGTGACCTGGGCTAACGTTCGCACCTGATCAAGCCGTTGTCCCAGCGCGCTGCCCAAATCCATCAACGCCTGGCCGAGCTGGCCGATCTCGTCCTCACCGACCGGCGCTTGGACATTGAATTGGCCGTTCTGTATTGCCATGGCCGCGTCGCGGCATTGAAGAATGCGAGAATCAACCATTATCCTGTCCATCCTGTATATCCTGTCCGAGGTCCGTCTGGCAAGCCGTCAAGAAGAGGCATCCATGATCGCCGGCAAAACAAGCTCTACAATCACGCCGGGCCGGCCCTCCCGGTTATACATGCGGCAGGTTCCCCCCACCCCCCACACCAGCGAGGCGGCCACCGAAAGGCCCAACCCCACCCCGGCCACCTGGCCAGTGTGATACTTTTCGGCCTGGTAGTAGGGCATCCAGACCTGGGCCAGTTGCCCCGGCGAAAGCGTCATTCCGTCGTCTACAATTCGGAGGCAGGCTTTAGCGCAGGGTTGACTTGCGCCGTTACAAGATGCGCTAACGTCCACCTGAGGCGACTGCGTGGGATGGAACTTGATCGCGTTCTCCAAAATCTCCCACAGCGCCAGCTCGATGCCCCGCGCCGATAGCGCCAGACACACTCCAGCCAGGCCTGGCTCAACAGACACCATCACAGATTTCAGCCCCAAGAAAGCACCAGTCTTGGTCACGATGGAGGGCAATTGAGAAAGCGCGAACCCTTCTCGGTCATGTGCCGCGCCTACAGTTCCGGGCTGTTGAGCAGAATGACCAGCGCTGCGTCGGTATGCGGATAATCGTCCGTACCCGCGCGCGTAACTCGTCGCGGTCAAAAGGCTTGGAAACAAGATCATCGGCCCCGGCCTCCAGTCCCCGCAGACGAGAAGCGCGGTCGTCCAGCGCCGTGACCATGACAATGGGCGCTTCTGCCAGCAGCGGGTCGGCGCGCAGGCACTGGCAGACCTAAGCCGTCCATCATCGGCATCATCCCGTCCAGCAAAATCAAATCCGGCGCCAGCTCGGCGGCTTTACTCAGCGCCTCGACGCCGTTCGCGGCCAAGACCAGGCGATGCCCCTGTCCTACCAGCAACGCCTCCAGGGTGTCGCGCGCGGAAGGCTCGTCGTCTACAATGAGAACAGTGCTGGCGTATGTCACGTCAGTCTCCTTTGAATAGCTGTGTTTGAATCGCCTCGACCAGCCCCTTGGGGCTGACCGGCTTACTTATATACTCGTTCGCGCCCGCCTCGAAGCAGCGCTCGCGGTCGCCCGGCATCACCAACGCCGTCAGCGCGATAATGGGAACCTTGGCCACGTCCGACGCAGCATCGGCCCGGATGCGGCGGATCGCCTCTAACCCGTCCATCCCCGGCATCTGAATATCCATCAAGATAATGTCCGGTCTGTCCTCCTGGGCGCGTTGAATGACCTCGCGCCCATCTCGAGCCGGAATGACCTGATAGCCTTTGAGCCCCAAGTACTCGGACATCATGCTCAGGCTAATCTCGTTGTCATCCGCCACCAAGACAGTGACAGGGTGACTGGGTGACAAGGTGACAAGGTGTCCCAATTCCTCTCCCTTCTTGTCTACTTGTTCCTTGTCTACTTGAATACTCGTCTCAGGCCAGGGCAACGACACGGTAAAGCGACTCCCCTTGCCCACCTCGCTTTCCACCGAAACACTCCCGCCGTGCAGCTCGGCCATGCGCTGCACCAACGATAGCCCCAGCCCGGTGCCCGAATACTGTCGCGAGAGACGGCTATCCAACTGGACAAACGGCTTGAACAGCCTCGCCATATCTTCTAACGCAATCCCAATGCCCGTATCCCAGACCGTAAAGTGAACGACACTTTTTTCGGCGTCGCCTTTCACCTCCAGGCCCATCGCCCCGCCTTCGGGCGTAAACTTGACCGCATTGCTCAACAGGTTCACCAGGATTTGCTTCAGACGGCGCTCGTCGGCCTGGAGGGTCGTCACCTGGCTATCCAGCGTCGAGGAGACTTGGATCTGTTTCTTGAGGGCCGTTTGCTTGACAAACTGCAAACTGGCTTGGCAGACCGGCCCGATGGAGGCTGGGCCGATTTGCAGCTCCACTTTGCCGGCTTCGATCTTGGATAGGTCCAAGATGTCGTTGATGAGCGCAAGCAGATGCCGCCCGCTGTCTTCGATGGTGCGCAGAGATTTGAGCTGTTTTTCGTTGAGCGGGCCATAGACTTGCTCTTGCAGCGCCTCGGACATGCCCAGGACGGCGTTCAACGGCGTGCGTAGCTCGTGGCTCATGGCCGCCAAAAATTCGTCCTTGAGGCGAGCCGCTTTGGCCAGCTCGGCATTGGCGAGGCTCAGCTCGGCGGTTCGCTCGGCTACACGCCGGGCGAGCGAGGCGCGCTCCGCCTCCAGCGCGGCGTCCAGCCGCGCCTTTTCCAGAATCGTGGCAAACTGTCCGGCCAGCGTCGCCAACACCCGCAGGTCGTCTCCAGAAAATGCGTCCGGTTGCGGGCTTTCCACGTTAATGACGCCGATGACTCGCTCGCCCACGACGAGCGGCGCGACCATTTCGGATCGAATACCCGCTCTGCCGCTATAGCGCGGATCAACCGTGACATCTCCGACTCGAATGGGCTGCCGCTCCCGCGCTGCCCAACCCGTGAGGCCCTGGCTCACAGGAAAAGTGGTACTCACAGGCTTGGCGAACGAGGCCCTGTAGGCGGGATGCAGGCGCAACACTTGCTCCGCTTCGTCCAGGAACAAGAACTCGATCACGCTGGCGTCCGGCCACAACCGGCTTAAAGCTTCTGTGGCGCGGGCCACGGTCTCATCGAAAGGCCGCCCGGCCGCGCCCACCAACGCCACGTAAGACACCAAGGCCAGTTCCTCCATCCGGCGGCGCATGTCTTGATACAACTGGGCGTTTTCCAGCGCAATCGCCACCTGGTCGGTCAAAGTCTGTAAAAAGCCCAAGTCTACATCGCGAAAAGCGCCCACTTGCGGGCTTTGCAGGTCGAGATTGCCGAGCACCTGGTTGTCTCGCAGGATGGGAGCGACCAGCTCCGAGCGCGTCTCCGGGACCAGCGGGAAATAGTCCGGGTCGGTCCGCACGTCGTCCACGCAGATTACCTGCCGGGCGCGAAAAGCGCGGCCATTCAAGCCGCCCTCCAACGGCAACGGCTGAGCGCGCGCCCGTTCGGCCACTTGCGGCGAATAGCCGCGCAGCGAGCGCCGCTCAAAGCAGTTCCGATCCAAACGCGCAATGAGCGCCGAGCCATGCGTGGCACCTGTGGCGCGCATCGCTTCGTCGGTCAACTGGTCAAAGATCGCCCTGGCATCCAGCGTCGAGTTGAGTGCCTGGCCGATGCGATACAAGGTCTCTAGTCGCTGTCGCCCGGCGCGCTCGGCTTCGAACAGCCGCGCATTCTCGATGGCGATGGCCGCTTGCGCCGCGACGGCCTCTAGCAACTCTACGTCCTCTGCGCCGAACGTGCCGGTCTGCCGATTGATCAACTGGATTACGCCGACGACGGCCTCGCGCGCGACGATCGGCACGCAGACCATGCTGCGCGTGACAAAGCCAGTCTGGCGGGCCACGTCGCCATGAAAGCGCGGATCAGAAGCGGCCTCCGGCACCAACACCGATTGCCGGTGCGTGGCCACCCAGCCCGCGATGCCCTGGCCGGGCTTGAGGCGAAACCCGATCACCGTCCGGCTGGCCGCCTCGGCTTGCGCCGACGAGCCGGCCGCCTGGTGGAACACCAGATCGCCGGTCTCTGGCTCTATCAGCGCGACAGAACAGGCCTCCGCCTCGGTGGTCTGCCGCACGCGCTCGAGCAGCGTCGAGAGCACGCCGTCGAGGTCTAGCGTCGAAGTGACGGCCCGGCCGATTTCATTCAGAGTCGCCAACCGCTGGGCGCGGCGGTGGGCCGCCTCGAACAACTGGGCATTTTCCAGCGCGATGGCCGCCTGGTTGGCAAACAGCGTGAACAACCGTTGGTCTTGCGGTGTGAACGCATTCGGGCGCAGGCTCAGCACCGACAGAACGCCACGCAACTGCGCCTCGTACTCGACCGGCACCCATAGCCCGCAGCGGATGGCGGGATCAATGACCACCCAATCCGGATCGGAAGACACGTCCGGTATATACAGCAGCGCGCGATCTTGGCCGACCCGGCCCACCACGCCACGCTCCTCGCCGATCTGGAACCGAAGCTGGCGCAATTGATGAGTTGACCCGCTAAAGCCAACGCCAAATTCGAATTGCATCTCGCCGCGCGCCGCGTCGTAGCGAAAGAACTCGGCGCGGTCGGCGCGCAACGCTTTCATCATGATCTCGAACAAGAGCTTTAACTGCGTGCGGGGCTCGAGCACGCGATTGAGGGCCAGTCCGGCGTCGTACAACAATTCGAGCTGTTCCGAGTGCGCGCGCGCCTCTTCGTATAGCCGCACATTCTCATCGGCATAGCGGCGCAGCGCCTCTTCCGCCTGCTTGCGCTCAGTGATGTCGTGGCCGATGCCGACCAGCCCCACGATCTGGCCGAGGCTATCCTTCAACGGCGCCTTGATCGCCAGGCCCCAGCGCTCCTGGCCGGTCGCCTGGTCCAGGAACTGCTCTTCTCGGTTGAGCAGGAGATGGCCGGTTTGGATGACCTGCCGCTCGTCGGCGTCGTATTGTTCGGCCATCTCGCGTGGATGAAAATCAAAAACCGTCTTGCCCATCACCTCGTCTGCGGTGGCCGCGCCTAACGAGCGCAAGTGGGCCACGTTGTTGAGAATATAGCGGCGCTCGGCGTCTTTGACAAAGATGTGATCGGGCAAGTTGTCTATCAAGGTGCGCAGCAGATTGCGCTCTTGCGCCAACGTCTCTTCGGCTCGCTTGCGCTCGGTAATGTCCTCCACGGTTCCTTCGTAGCCGAGAATCTCTCCCGCATCGTTTCGAATCGCCTTGGCATTAATCGAGATCCAGATCGAATGGCCGTCGCGGCGGCGATTCTCTGCTTCAAAGTTCCTGATCTCCCCAACGGTCGAGAGAAGATGCTTGATCGTATCGCGGTCCTGGGGGCGCGCGTACAATTGGCGTTGGATATCGGTGACGGCCTGTTTCATCTCATCCGGCGAATCATAGCCGTACATCCGCACAAACGCCGGATTAACGTCAAGGTACGTTCCTGTCGGGGTTGACCGAAAGATACCGAGGATGGCATCCTCAAACAGAGCATGGTACTTTTCCTCGCTCTCGCGCAGCGCTGCCTCCGCCCGCCTGCGCTCGGTAATGTCGAGCATGACGCCTTGCCAACATCGGGGACGGCCTGCGCCATCGCGCATGACCATCGCCTCGTCGTGCACCCACACGACGCGCCCATCGCGAGCTACCAGGCGATATTCCGACTTGAACGGCTCGCCCGTCGCGTTAGTGTGAGCGTTTTCCGCCAGCACGCGCAGGCGATCGTCGGGGTGAAGCAGCCTGAGCCAAAGCTCGGGAACCGCTTTCCATTCTTCCGGCGAATATCCCGACATCGCCTCCACTTGCGGGCTAATGTAGAGAGTCGAGCTGGTCTCATCAATCGCATCGGTGTAGACGACGGCCGGACTCTGCTCCACCAAAGCGCGGTATTTCACTTCCGCTTCTCGCAGCGCCTCCTCCGCCTGCTTGCGCTCGGCAGCGCGCTTTTCCAGGCGACTGGCAACCAGCCACACAACGAACGCTACCACGAGCAAGGCGAGCACAGACAAATAGTTGTAGCTCGTCACTCTGTCACCAGCAAAATAGACCAGGGAGTATACTAATCCAGAGAACAAAGCCAAGACAAAAGAGCCGCCTGGCCCAATGAGAAAACTGGCCGTCAGCGTCGGGATAGCGTAAAAGATAAACACCCGATCCAAGTTTTTTGCGGGAAAGGCCGCCGAACCGGCGAGGGTGAGGAAAAACAGGTATACGTAGCTGGCCCAACGAGTGCGCCCGCTCCGGTTCAATCTCCACAAGCCGAAAAGAGGGAGCGCGACGAGTATGTCGGCGGCCACGTAAAAGGCCCTACGGGGTGTGGGGGCGGCTATCCATTCGGCAAGGTTGATGACCGTGATCACTAGGGCGACCACCAACGGCCCTGAGATAAAGACAGCGGCAAGCAGCCCGCGCTGCTTTTCTTCTGGACTCGTGGCGTTGACCATCAACCAACTATCGAGCAAGTTGTGTAATCGGTCTTTCATACTACCTCCGGCTCGTGCCTTTGGCCGCGTAGTCGTTCGCATTGCTACTTGCGCTGTCCGCCGTGACGAGCCGGTTAAAGAGATTGTTGGCAACGATGACGGAGGCGTCATCGTTGCGCAAGTCGGGATTGAGACTTTGCGGCTCGGCGAG
>CAYHAR010000116.1:0-5397 GCA_964354595.1 uncultured Anaerolineae bacterium
CACCCAAGGCGTCTCAGTTGGATCGAGTTTTCACATCTGATTTACTGCGGTATCTCGATGGGAAGATGGGCGCGTTTGTTGCAGAGTGGCCTTCGTGTTATACTCTGCCCCGAGTCGTATAGATTTAGGAGAAAGGAAGAGGTCATGTCAAGATTAAGAATTGTATTGTTGATCGGCCTGGCAGTGGCCGTAGCCGCGTGCGGCGGGCCTACCGCAACACCGACTCTCGTGCCAACCGCCAAGGTCGCCCTCGCGCCGACGGCGACCCAGGCCGCCCCGCCGCCGACGGCAGTCCCTGCGCCGACCAAACCCGGCGGCGGATTGGCCGTCACGCCGGCCGGCGCTGCCCCTGCCCCCAAGCTCGACCCGGCGGGGATGTGCAAGCTGGAAAGACCACCCCAGCCGTTGCCCGGCTTTCCCGCGAGCCTGCCGACCGACCAGGTCAAAGGGGACAGCAAGGCGACCGTGACGATGTACGGGTACAGTGACTTTCAATGACCCTACTGCGGCATGTTTGCCACTGACGTGTTACGTCAGCTCAATGAAAAGTATATCAAGACGGGCAGGATCAAGTTCGTCTATCGTTACATGGCTTTCCTGGGAGAGGAATCGCAATGGGCGGGGGAAGCCGCCGAATGCGCCAACGAGCAAGGCAAATTCTGGGACTATCACGACAAATTGTTCGCCAGCCAAAATGGCGAAAACCAGGGCGCGTTCAGCAAGGACAATTTGAAAAAGTTTGCCGCCGACCTCAAGCTGGACACAGCCAACTTTAACCAGTGCCTGGATAGCGGCAAGTTTGCCGACAAGATCACAAAGTCCAACAATGACGCTTCCCAGATCGGAGTGAACAGCACGCCGACCGTTTTCCTCAACGGCATCCAAATCCCCCTCCAGTACCTGGGCGCGCTCGACGTGCTCATCCCCTGGCTGGGCTGGCTGACTTCGAACCCCAGGCAGTTCGCCGTGCCGGACAAGGTGATTGACCCGGCCAAAAAGTATACGGCGACCGTCAAGACGGCCAAGGGCGATATTGTGTTGGAACTGTTCGCCGACCGCACGCCGACGACCGTGAACGACTTTGTGTTCCTGGCCAAGAACAAGTTCTACGACGGTTTGACATTCCATAGCGTGTTGCCGAATGCGGACGCGCTGACCGCGCAGGCGGGCGACCCCAGCGGCACCGGGCTGGGCAGCCCCGGCTTTGCCTGCAATGACGAGCTAGACTCGACGCTGACATTCGCCAATGAAGGCGCGTTGGCCATGGCCAACTCTGGCCCGAACACCAACGGCAGCCAGTTCTTTATCACGCTCGGCCCGCGCCCCGATCTGAACGGCAAGCAAACGATCTTTGGGCGCGTCGTTTCCGGAATGGATGTGGTCAAGAAACTCGCGCCGCGCGACCCGCAAAAAGATCCCAGCGCGCCGCCTGGCGATGCGATCCAGTCGGTGGTCATCGAAGAAAAGTAGCTCGTGATGCGCGATGCGCGCAGTGGGCGCATCACGCTAATCATCCATGAACACCTCACCTCCGAAAAGCTGGCGGCAAGCCGGGCTGATACTGGCGTTAATCGTGGGGCTGGGCGCGTTCCTGTGCAACGCGGCGCTTGCGGCCTCTGGGTTGCTCTTGGTGCTCATCCGAGGCCGACAACTCTCCCCGCTCTTGACGCTGCCAATCTTTTCGCTCGCCGTGACCGGAGCGGGCCTGGGATTGCCGCTGGCGTGGCAGGCCGTCGCCGGGTTGAGCGGATGGCCGTCCCGCCGCTTTGCGTTGCCACTTGCCTGGGGGCTGGCGCTCGTTTTGATGTACCTGGCGGCGCTTGCAGGCGGCCAGGCTGTGCTGAGCCTGCAACTGGCTCCGGCCCTGACGCTGCCGCCGTTTCACGCCGCAGCCCTCGCGCTCCCACCGCTGCTTTTGCTGTGGGGAGCGGCGGCGCTGGCGCGCGAGCCACACTACACGTGGCGGCAGATGTGGGCCGGGTTGGGCGGCGCGTTCGGCTCGCTGGGACTGGCGTTCCTGATCGAAGCGGTACTGGTATTGGTCGGCATTGTCGCCGTGGCGATGGTCATTGCCGTGACGCCAGAGATGGAGAGATTCTCGCACTTGCCCACGCCGGATAGCCCGGCCGCTTTGGAGCTGATGCGCTCGCTGCTCCGCCAGCCGGTCACCATCGTCATGCTGTTGGTCGGCGTGGGGCTGGTCGTGCCGCTGGTGGAAGAAGCGGTCAAGTCATGTGTGCCTGCGTTAGCCGGCGCGTGGAACACGCCCTCGGTGACGCGCCTATTTTTGTGGGGCGTGGCCGGTGGGGCAGGATTCGCGCTCGTCGAGGGGATGCTCAACGCCGGGTTGAGCACCGACGCCTGGGCCACGGTGGCGCTGCTGCGTGTCGGCTCTTCGGCCATGCACTGCCTCACCGCCGGGCTGACGGGCTGGGGCTGGGGACAGGCGCGGACGCAGCGCAAGTGGCTGCGGTTGCTCTTGACGTATGCGCTGGCCGTGGCGATTCATGGCGTGTGGAACTCGATCAGCGGGGGAATGGCCATCTTGACGGCGGCGCTCGACCCAGGCGCGCTGCAAAACGCGCTCGTGGCTATCGCCATTGGGTTGCTGGCGCTGCTCACGCTTGGAATGATTGCGGCTCTGATGGCACTGGCGAAAAGATTGTCCACAAGAGTTGGAGGTGTGACATGAGAACTCGCTGGCTTTTCCTCGTCGTTATTCTGGCGCTGACCCTGGCTGCCTGCGATCAGCAGCCTGCCAGCAGCGCACTCGAGTACTCGACCGCGTTTGAGGGCAGCGTCTCACCTGGACAAATGCTGCCCGGCACGGACATCAAGTACATGGGCAAAACAGAACAAGGCGCGCAGATGACGATTGGTGGGCAGGTCGCACTCAAGCGCACATTGGACTCGATCACTTGGAAGGGAGAGGCCGCTCCCGGCGTGATTTTGGATTACAACCTCCGCGTCACCACGTTCGACGCCCAATCGCTTAACGCCCTCGGAACGGCCAAAATCACCGTCAGCAACCCCAAGCCCAAGGCCGTGGCGGCCACCTCTTTGCCCAAGGACGCGGCGGTTTTCAAAGGCGTGGTCACGTACAATGTTCCTCGCGGCAAGACTATCCCCGGCACTAGCGTTACCTACGACGGCAAGACGCCCGATGGGGCCAAGCTCGGTGGGATTGAGGGGTACGCGCTCCGCAAAACCGCCGATTCCATCGTGTGGCTGGGACAACCGGCCGACAAGCTCTGGCTGGAGCTTGACCTGCGCCTGGTGGCGTTTGACGAGAACGCGATGCAGGTGACCGGCACGGCAACATTGTACCTCAAGCCGTAAAACCAACGAGGATCAAAATAGCCTATCCTGGCGTGAGCACAAGCACGCCTTCCACATCGTGCCAATCTTGCGGGCGGACTGCGTCTTGCAGCGGCGCAGATGCGCCGCGCGCCCATACTGGCAGCAAATCGGCATAGTGTGACGAGAACGGGTTACCTGATTGTCCGCCGGCCAACGCAAACATCGTTCCTCCATTCGCGTCTTGCTGTATCCGCAGCGAGGACACCCTCACTGGCGCATAAGGGCGCAACGGATCATCCGGGTGCGCCGGATCGAACGGCGCACCGCCGCCCAGCTTGACCTCGCGGTTGAGCAACCAAGAGAGCGGCCCGGTATCACCAAGCGGATGACGAAACACGGCAGCGTGCGCCGTATCCCATTCCCAGATGGTGTGCAAGTCACCATAGTGACGGCCCAGGTCGTCCAATGCCTCGACGTAGGCGCGGCGCATGATGTCGTCACGCGCCTCGCGTTGCGGCGTCGTCACGTCGTCCCACCCCGCATACCCCTTAAGGGTATCCTGGGGATCGTCGGGCCGCTCCGCCAATCGCGTCAGTGCATCTGGCGCAAGCCCGGTCAGCCAGTAGCGCGTAAACAGCTCCGGGCCAAGCTCATCCTGGAACGCATCGCGGGCCAGATGCCAGACCCACACCTGGTACACCGCAGCCGAGGCGTTGCTCAAACTTGTTTTGCCAGATAGATCGCCGTCCCATTGGCGCAACATCCCATGCACGCGGAATTGCAGCCATCCTTCAGGTGGCAGAGCCAGTAAATGCGTTACCAGGTCGCGCCGTGGTCTGGCCTCACGGCCAATATCGTCGAGTTGCTGCACCATTACATCTGGCAAGCCAGGCCACGTTGCGCCACCAACGGCAGTGTGTTCCGAATGGAGCGTTACCACATACCACGGCGTGGGTAGGCCGGGCGGTGTTTCAATGATGACCGGCGACGTATCGCCTCCCGCCTGTAGTGGAATCCCGACCGATTGCAAAACTTGGCGTGCGGCCGGGTCAAGAGAGAGTGCCGGAGCGGTCGGCAAACCTTGTTCCAACAAGTCCGACACGTATGCTGATCCAACTTGATCTGATAGAGCTTGGCGCAGACTTGTGCCAGAGTTTTGCTGTTGCGCCCACAGCATGATGCGCAGCAAGGCCGCGCTATCTACCGCCGTCCATGGCGCAATCTGTTTCTTCTTGCTTTGAAGCTTGAGAAGCATCAATTCGGGCGGATCGGAGCAATTCGCGATGCAGGCATTCACGCCAAGCGCGTAAGCATCCGCTCGGGGATCGGCTGGTGTGGACGTGACTTGAGCGTAAAAATCTTGGCGGCTCAGCACACTGTCTGCCGACGCTGCGCGCATCCCCAACCAATCGCTCAACAGGCCGCGCGCGGCCTGCCGCCGCAAAAGCATCTGCCACAGCCGATCCTGCGCGGTGACGTAACCTTGCGCCACGAACAAGTCATGCTCGTCGCCGGCGTAAATGTGCGGCACGCCCCACCGGTCGCGCATCACGGTCACCGGGCCGTGCAGGCCAGGAACGCGAACTGCGCCGGAAATCTGCGGCAGGCTGCGCCGCGCGCCGACAACAATGAGCAATCCAATCAGCGCGAGCGCGCCCAACGCCGGCCCCCAAATGCGTAAACGAAAAGACATGCAGCAACTTGTATAACACAGAAACGCCGACGAGTCAACCACGCTTTGTGGCGTATGGTATAATCCGCGCCATGCAAGCTTCACGTCACGCGGGCCTCGCGCGTTGGAGCATGGTGAGCCTGCTGCTCGTCGCTTTCGCCGTCCGCGTGTTTACGCTGACCGGCCAAAGCCTTTGGCGCGACGAGGTGGACGCGCTGAGATTCGCCACCGCTCCGTGGGCCGAGATGCTTGGCACATTCACACAGCCCGGCTGGAACGGGCCGCTCTATTTTGCGTTGCTGCGCGGATGGATTCGGACCACCGGCCAGAGCGAATTTGCGCTGCGTTACTTTTCGCTCTTGTTTGGTGTGTTGACTGTGGCGCTTGCTTTCGTTCTTGCGCGGCGATTGTCCGGCCCACTTGTC
>CAYHAR010000116.1:5497-12277 GCA_964354595.1 uncultured Anaerolineae bacterium
TCGCTTGTGTGTGTTCTCTGCTCGTCGCCCTTTCGCCTTACTTTATCTGGTACAGCCAGGAAGTCAAAATGTACACACTCATCCTGGCGCTGGCGACGCTGGCGATCTATGCGCTGCGGCGGGCGCTCCAAGAGGGTGCAGTCTGGTGGGCGACGCTCGTCGCGGCAACCAGCATTGCATTTTACTCACACATCCTGGCCGCGCTGCTCATCCCAGTAGAGATGACTCTGGCGCTGGCGTGGGGCATGGGCGCGCGCAACGCCGGATGGCGGAAAGGCGCGCTTGCGTCGTTCGCTTGCCTGACGCTGCCCTACCTGCCGCTGTTGCGCTGGCAAGTTCCACTCGCGCTCACGCCGGCGCAAACCGGCTTTCTCTACTATCCGCTTGACCAGATGCTCCTGGTGATGCTGAACGGTTTCTCCACCGGCCTCTGCGGCCAGTTGGCAGAGGCGACGCTCTGGCCGGCGGGGGTTCTGCTCGTCATCGGCGCGGTCGCAGGCGCGCTGCGATGGCGCGATCGGGCGATGCTAGTCGTGTGGCTGCTTTTGCCGCCGCTGGCGCTTTGGTTGGTCTCACTCAACCGGCCCATCTTTACCGACCGTTACTTGATCTGGACCGGCCCGGCGTTCTATCTGCTCGTGGCGCTGGGCGCGGCGGCATTATGGCGGTTCTGGCGACCGCTCGGCATTGCGGCCATCGTCGCCGTGGTGGGTGTTTCCATAGCCGGCGCGCACGCCCAAACCGTCACGCCGATCAAGTCCGATTTTCGCGGCGCGGCGCGTTATTTTGAAGCGCATCGCTCGCCCGCCGACCTGGCGATCTTTCAGATTCCTTACGTGCGCTACACCTTCAACTATTACCACCCACAGCCTTACGATTGGGCCGAAGGGATATTCACGAATTACGGCATGAGCGACGCAAAAGTGGACGTGCAGATGCGCGCGGTGGTGGCCGGCCGCAAGACGGTCTGGTTGGTGGCTTCCGAGATGGAGATGTGGGATCGCCAGTTGCAGGTCTGGAAATGGCTGGAGGCGCACGGGCGGAGAACGGACCCGGCCGAGTTCGCGCAAGTGACGTTGTATCGCTACGAGTTTTGAATTTCAGATGTCAAAAATCAAATGTCAAAGCGTGGCGGTTGGAATAGTAACGCTGCTGATTGTGGCAGCGGTTTACCTGCTCACGTTTCAGACCGACATTTGCAGCAACCCCAGCGAGTATGTAATTGACTCGGGCGAGTATCAGATTGCGTTGGCGTTGTGGGGCACGGTTCACCATACAGGCGCGCCAACGTACTCGCTGATGGGAGCGGTGTTTGCGTGGCTGCTGCGACTGGCGGGCATTGCGCCTGCCGCCGGCGCGGCGCTTTTTAGTGTGACCAGTGCGCTCGTGGCGCTGGGTTCGATTTACGCCTTGGGCGTTCATCTGACCGGCAACCCGTGGGCGGCCGGCGCGGCTGTGCTGGCGCTGGCATTGAGCCGCTCGTTCTGGATCAACAGCGTGGTCGCTGAAATCTATGCTTTTGGGCTGGCGCTTGCGGCGGCTTTACTGTGGCTGGCCGTGCGCTACGACGAGACCCGTTCCGCCAAGACGCTATTGGCGTTGGCCTTTGTCTGGGGACAGGCCGTCGTCCATCATCGGCTGGCGGTTTTGATGGCTCCGGCGCTGGCAGTGCTGGTGGCGCCCGGGCTCTGGAGCGATCGGCGGCGTTTTGCGCTCTTGGCCGGGTCAGTGGGCATGGGACTGCTGGCATTCGCGTTTTATCTTTACATGCCGTTGCGCGCGCGCATGGGCGCGTGGACGTATGGCGACCCCGGCACGTGGCAAGGTTTTTGGTTCCTCTTTTGGGCGCGCGAGGTACCATTCTTGCTCGTCCCGCCGTCCACCGCCGCCGGGTTGCTCGAAAACGCGCGCGCCGCTTTGGCCACGCTCGCCGCCGAATGGACCGCGCCGGGCTTGCTCGCTGCGGGAGTGGGATTGATCGTGGCGGCGGCCTGGCGCAAGACGCGGCGCTTGGGATGGGCGCTCGTCGCGCTGGCGGCGGCCTTTATCGCCTTTGTGCTCACCTTTCACGAAGCCGTGTCATCCGAAGAAGTATTGTTGTGGGTGAGCATGAGCCTGGCGTTGGCGCTGGCGATTCTGGTCGCGCGAGTGTGGCAGGCACGGTCGTGGGCTGGCGTCGTTGGCGTTGCGGCGCTATCGGTCTTGGCCTGCGCCTCGGTCGTCACGCAGCGCCACACCGTGTTGGCGCTCTCGCGCGACCCGCACGGGCGCGAGGTCATCAACTTGCTCAAGGCTGAAATGCCTGCAGGGCGTGGAAGCACCGAGCCGACGTTGATGGTGCTGTGGGGCGGCGACTATTTCGCGGCGGTTTATGGCAGCCGCGTCACGGGCGAGTTGCAAGGCTTTCGCGTGGTGGATCACCGCGCCGATTTCCAGCCAATCGTGAGCAGCGGCTCGCGCCTTATCACCCTGCCTTCGACGTTTGTCGAACTGCAGAAGTCGTGGTGGCGCGAGCGCATCGGCGGCGCGTATCTGACTTCGGCGGGGCTGGGGCTGGTGGAGATTGGAGCCAGGCCGCCGCTTACCTTGACCGACGTTCCGGCCGACACATCCGTGGCGCTGGGCGATGGAATCAACTTGCTCGCGCATAAAGTCAGGCCGATGAGCGGCGCGCTGCGCGTGACGCTGTATTGGCAAGCCGCGCAGACGCCCGCGCAAAACTATAGCGTCTTTGTTCATCTTTCGGACAAGGAGCAGATCGCCACTCCCGGCGACATGATCGCCCAGGCCGATAGTCAGAACCCGGTGTACGGCTGGTATCCGACGACCAAGTGGGGCGCGGGCGAGATTGTGCGCGAAGATTACCGACTAGACGTGCCGCCTGGCAAGACGCCACGTCTGCTGGCCGTGGGGATGTACACACGCGATGCGGCTGGCGCGTTTCATAACCTGGGCGTGGTAAATCTCCGACTGAGCGTACCATGACCTTGAGACTCTCTCCCAAGTCGGATCTCTTGATTGCGGCTGCGCTATTCCTGGGCGGGGCGCTGACGCGCGTGCCCTATGCGGCGATGGTCCCGCTCTTTACGGATGGCGTGATCCATACGATGTACGCGCTGAGCATCCAGCCGGGCAAGTTCGTGCCGCTCAAGGGGCTGGATCCTTACTCCGGGCCGCTGTTTGCGTACATGCTGGCGGGATGGCTGCGAGTGGTCGGCGCTACACCGGCCACACCGCGTCTCTTGATGGCGGTCATGGGCGCGCTGACGGTGGGCTTGACTTTTCTGCTGGCGCGCGCGTTGGGATTGAGCCGGCGGTGGGCGGCGCTGGCCGGTTTGCTGATGATGGTGAATCCTCATCACATTCTCATCAACAGTCATGTTTCAGGCGCCACTTATACAGTGCCTCTGTTCTACACGGGTTTTCTGTTGGCGTTGGCGCTGGCTGTCCGGCGCAACTCGGGGCCGTGGCTGATCGCGGCGGGAGTGTTGCTGGGATTGGCGATGCAAGGCAATCCCATATCTGTGCTCACGCTGCCGGGCCTGGCGATCTGGTTTCTGGCGCAGCGCGGTTCCAAGATCGGCTTGCGAACGCGCTGGCCGTACCTGGCGGTGGCCGCGCTCGTGCTCTCCTACGCGCCGGTGATCATTTACAATCTGCGCTACGAGTGGGTGGGCGTGGCGGCGGCTGAGACCCACTCCTACGTCTGGCAGCCGAGTTTTTCTCTGCGGGCCTATTCTGAAAACCTGGGCCGCCTGGCGCTTCAACTGTGCCATCAAGCTGGCGGCGTTCTCACCGAAGGCGACGAGAGCCTGGGAACATTGCTCGGGCCGCAGTTGTTGCTTGGCGCGTGGGCTGTGGCGGGTTTGATTTGCACTGCTCGACCGCGAGAGCCGCTGGGCATGACAACGCTGGCCGTTGGCTCACAATTGTTCATCATGCCCTGGCTGAGCAATTACTATGGCATCACCACCGCGACTCGTTTTACCAATCTGCTCACGCCGTTGATGTTGGTGAGCATGGCGGCGTTGACAGACAGACTGTGGAATTTACCCTCACCCGCAGCCCCTCTCCCTAGCCGGGAGAGGCGAGTGCGCTGGCTGGCTGCCACGCTGCTGGTGGCGCTCAGCCTGTGGCCGCTTGTTTCGCTCGTTCAGTATTATCGGCGCGCAGAGACCCGTGGCGAGACGAATGCGTATTACTTTGCCTTCTTTGACGAATTCATTCAGCAATGGCGTGGCGAAAAGGTATTCATCAGCGAGTCATTAGGCGCGTTCAATCCGACCGAGTATTTTATGGCCGTTAACCACGTACCGTATACCATGCTGCCTTTGGGGCGCATCATGGAACGGCTGGCGACCGGGCAAGAGACCGGGCGTGTCACTCTTATTCTGTCCAAAGACGACGTGTCCCGCGCCAGGTCTCAAGCCGATCTCATCGCCTGGGACACGCCCGCCATGCAGGCTGCTCGCAAGATGGGCTATGGCGTGTATACGATTGCGGACGCGCGTCAGGTGCGCAAGCCTGTTTTCGTGCTGGCGGCGAGCGCGCCGCTTGCTCCCACTGTGCGCGCAGCGCAAGCGAACCTTGCCGATCAACTTGCCATCATCGGATACGAGCCGAGCGCGGACAAAGTAGCCCCCGGCAACAAACTGACCGTGGCCGTCTACTGGAAAGCCATCGGCCCAATGTCTGAGGATTACATGGGCTTTGCGCACTTGGTCGGGCCGGATGGCCGCCTGGTGACGCAAGACGATCACGAGCTAGGGCGAAGCCTGTATCGCACTCTCTTTTGGCAACCAGACGAAATCGTGCGTGAAAGATACGAGCTGACTTTGCCGGACGATGCGCCCAGCGGAGATTATGCACTTTGGTTGGGCGCGTATAGTTATCCTTCGGTCATACGCCTGGCTGTGCGCTCGGCCAGTGTGCCCACTCAAAACGACATGATTGCGCTCGGCATCGTCCATGTGAGGCCGTGATGAGACGCCCATCCGTCAAGTGGGATTTGCTGATCGCGCTAGCGCTGGCGCTGCTCGGGGTGCTGACGCGCGCGCCGTACTTGGCGCTGATTCCCGTCTTTGAGGACGAGGCCGGGCAGACGGTGTACGCGTTGAGCATCCAGCCGGGCGAGTTTATGCCGCTGGTGGGCAACGACCCTTACGCCGGGCCGCTGTTTTCGTACATCATCGCCGTGAGCCTGCGCGTCTTTGGCTCGACGCCCGCCGCGCCGCGCATCGTGGCGATGGTGGTGGGCGCGCTGACCGTCGGCTTGACCTACTTGCTGGCGCGCGCGCTCGGATTGGGGCGACCGTGGGCGGCGCTGGTCGGATTGCTGATGGCTGCCAATCCGCACCATATCCTCATCAACAGCCACTATGCTGGCACCACGTATATCCTTCCGCTGTTCAGCACCGCTTTTTTGTTGGCTCTGGTCTTGGCGATCAAGCGCGAGTCGGGCGGGTGGTTGGTGGCAGCCGGCGGGCTGCTGGGGCTGGCGATGCAGACTAATCCCATCCCGGCGCTCATGCTGCCGGGCGTGGCCGTGTGGTTCTTTCTTCAACACAAGCGGGGCATCGGTCTGCGCACACGCTGGCCGTATCTGGCGGCAGTTGCATTCGTCATTGCTTACGCCCCGGTGATTGCCTACAATTTACAGACCGGCGTGGTGGGCGTTCAAGAAGCGGGAGCCAGATCGTATCTCTGGCAGCCGAATCCGTCTTTGTCGACGTATCTCCAAAACCTTTGGCGTCTTGCGCTTCAACTGTGCCGACAAATCAGCGGCGTACTGGAAGGCGAAGAGAATCTCAAGACGTTGTTGGGGCTGCCGCTTTTGTTCGGCGCGTGGGCCAGCGTCGGATTGATCTACGCCGCGCGGCGAGGCCTCTGCTTGCCGCTGTTGGCGGTCGGCTCCCACGCGCTCATCATGCCCTGGTTGAGCAATCACTATGGCATGACGGGCACGACTCGGTTCACGAATCACTTGACGCCGTTGATCTTTGTGGCGATGGTTGCGCTGGTAGAGAATGTGTTGAACTCGTCCTTTCCTCCGGCCCCTCTCCCTAGCAAGGCGAGGGAAGTACGTTGGCTCGTAGGCGTGTTGCTCGTGGCGCTCAGCTTGTGGCCGCTCACCTCGCTGTTTCGCTACTATGAGCGCGCCACCGCGCGCGGCGAAACGAACGCGCCCGCTTTGGCTTTTTTTGACGAACTCGTGCAGCAATGGCGCGGCGAAAAAATCTTGGTCAGTGACTCGATGAACGATGTCAAGGCCATCGAGTACCTGTTTGCCGTCAACCATGCGCCTTACGACATGGCGCCGCTTGGACGCATCATGGAGCGGCTGGCAACCGGTCAAGAGGCAGGTCAAGTCGTTCTCGTCATGGCCAACCCAGATCGGTTCCGCGCTCAAGCGCAAGCCGATTTGATCGTATGGAACACGCCCGCGATGCAGGCCGCGCGCAAGCTGGGCTATGGCGCGTACGCCATCGCCGACGCGCAAAAGGTGCGCAAGCCGACTTTTGTCTTTACTGATACTGCGCCTGCCGTTCGCGCAGTGCAAGCCAATTTTGCAGACCAGCTCGCGGCGATTGGCTTTGAGGTCAATCCGGCCACGGTTGCTCCCGGCGGCGAGATTGTCGTCAATGTCCACTGGCAGGCGGAAAGCGCCATGCCCGAAGCGTACACTGGCTTTGTACACCTCGTGGCACCCGATGGTCGCCTCGTCGCGCAAGACGACCACGAATTGGGTCGCGGATTTTATCGCACCATCTTTTGGCAGCC
>CAYHAR010000117.1:0-9911 GCA_964354595.1 uncultured Anaerolineae bacterium
TCCACGACCTGCCCGGCAACCAGGTCTTTGTGCCGCTGGGCATCTACAACTTTCCTGCCCAGACCTGGATGAGCTGGTACGTGTATCCCGAGGACGAGACCCAGGTGCACGAGGCCTTGAAGCACCGCCGCACGATCCTGACGGCCGCCAACATCCAGGATTCGCGCTCAGGCCGCATGGGCAGCTTTATTCGCAACGCCGAGATCGGCGGGGCCGACCAGGCGCTGGCCGAGATCGAGCTGGCCGGCGAGACGATCTACCAGATGGGCTGGTATATGATCGTGTGGGCGGCGAGCAAACCGGACCTGGAAGAGATCTCGGCGCGGTGGGAAGACGCGCTCAAGCGCGCCGACGTCCGGTTCTTTCGCGCGGGCTCTCTCCAGGAGCAGGCGATCCATTCCGCGCTGCCGACCGGCACCGATCGCCTGATGCGCACGCGCAACATGTCGTCGGGGGCTCTCGGCGAGATGTTCCCCTTTGTGCGCAAGACCTACTACGACCCGGGCGGCATCCACTATGGCGTCCACCGCCACACCGGCACGTGGGTCGTGCTTGATCCATTCGCCAAAGAGCTATCCAACGGCACGACGCTGGTGCTGGGGCAATCCGGGCGCGGCAAGTCCACGTTCCTGAAAGCGTTCGTGGACGGCGCCGTGCCGATGGGTCATCGTGTCGTCATCGTAGATCTCGAAAACGAGTTCGGCCCGCTGTGCCAGGATCTGGGCGGCGTGTTCATCGACCTGCGGCGCGGCAGCAACGTCCGGATGAATATCTTCGACCTCAACCCGAAAGCGGCCGACGCGCCAGCGCAGGGCCTGAGCGTCCTCAAGGGGTTCATCCGCGCCGCGATCTCGCGCCCGCTGTCGGATATCGAGGAAGGTCCGGTGATTCACCAGGCGTACGTGCGGGTCTTGAAGGAAGCCGGCATTGACTTTCGCGATCCGCAGACGTGGGGCAGGACGCCGCCGAGGCTATCCGATTTTGTGTTGGCGCTGCGCGAAGCCGAGCAGCGCAAAGAAGGCGAGTCGCTGGCGGCCTGCCTGTTCGCGTACACGGAGGGGATGTATGCCGACGACTTTGACACGCACACGAACGTAGATGTGCACGCGCCAGCGCGCAATCCTCTCGTGGTGTTCGGCTTGCGCGACGTGGCGCAGGACATGCTGCCCATGCGCATCTGGCAGATCCAGAACTATATCTGGTCGCACGTCGTGACGCCCGGTCAGACAATCCCAACGCACGTCATCATTGACGAGGGTTGGCACTTGTTGCGTTACCCGCACATGGTGGCCGACCTGTCTGCGATGGCGCGGCGCTTTCGCAAATACTTTGCGGGCCTGTGGCTGGCGACGCACTTTGTCGAGGACCTCTTGCGCAGTGACGACGCCAAGAGCATTTGCGACACCGCCGACACGGTCGTGCTGTTCGGGCAGAAGCAAACCGCCGCGCCCGTGCTGGGGCAGCTGTTCAATCTCAACGGGGCCGAGGTCGCGGAACTGCCGCGCCTGGGGAAAGGGGAAGCGATCATGCTGTATGGCAACCAGGCGCACATCCCCTTGTTCGTGCCCGTTGATCCGGAGCGAATGCCCTTGTATTCGACCAGCCCTCATGAAAGCAAAGCAGCAATTGCCCAAGACGGCCGCTGATTACTCAACGGCGCATTGACAAACGAAGGAGCGTCATGGACACAAGAGATAGGACCACTCAAGCCATCCTGGCGGCGTATCGGCAGCTGCCATCCGCCGAGCGTCAGCAGATTGACAGGCTGACCAAGGCGCTGGACGAGGGCCTGGCGAGGCGCAACCACAAGCTCAAGGGCTTTGGCAAGCAGTCGGCCATCGAGTTGATCGGCAAAGTGGGCGTCTTGTTGGCGAGACATCTGGAGCCGCGCTGAACCGGCGCGGATGGCCCGCGCCCAGTCTGCACTTGCGCAGGTGCAAGTGTCACCCAATCAAAGAGGAGTGCAAAGGATCATCTATGTTTAGACAATGGAAACTCGTCATCGTGCAAACCGGCAGCCGCGCGCGTAGAGGCCGCGTGGGTGCATTCATCGTCGCAGCTCTTGCTCTGGCCTTGATGCTGGCGCTGGCAAGTCCAGGCAACACATCGGCCTCTGTAAGCTATCACCGGTGGATCGCCATCTGGAACCGCACCGGCAGCGCGTTGAACGACTACTCGCTGGAGGTCACCTCGCAGGCTGGCGCTGGATTCGACCACGCGGCGCTGGTAGCCGCGGGCAAGTCTCAGGCAGACGGCGACGACCTGCGGGTGGAGGTGGATGGAGTCGAGGTCAACCGGTGGCTGGATGGCCCCAGCACAGCCCACTGCAAAGTGTGGATCAACGTGACGCTTCAAGCGCCAGTCACCGCCACGCTCGCCGTGGCATTCACCAGCGGCGATGCGGTCACCACGTTGACGGTCGACGACACGAGTGGCTTTCCCCGGTCGGGCACTCTCTTCGATGTCGACAGCGGCGAGGCATTCACCTACGAAGCCAAGGACGCTACGCGTTTTGTCGGCGTGACGCGGGCCGCCAAGGGCACGACATCGGCCTCCGGAAGCGGCGGCGACATGCTGGTCTGGATCGAGCATGACGTGTACCTCACCTATGGCGATCTGACGGCCGGTCCGCCGAGCGTGAATGATGATGCCAGGCCTGCCTTTGATCTCAACCCCAGTTCGAACGCTGCATGGGTGTACAGCATATTCGGCGCCGGCTTGGAAAGCCACAGGCTGGTGCAGCGATGGGATTCTTTCACGGAACTGGCGACTCAATCTTACCGACACAACGGCAACCATGGCACAAACTCGGACTACCCGGATTACATTTGGAAGGAGATCGGCCTTGACGCCGTCGCCTACAGCGCGACTCCAGGCGAGGGACGCTATTTCTTTTACAACCCCAGTGGAATCACGTCAGTCAACTTTTCGAACGGCGAGAAATACATCGCGCATGCCAGTGTCATCTGGAACGCCAAGATTCAATCGTCGGCGGATGGGGCGACGTGGACAGACGAGTATTCGATTAGCGCTCCGACTGGCCCAGGAGTGTGGGGAACCTGGAGCCGGAACGAGCCATTGAATACTGGAGCCAGGTACGTTGGGTTGTACCTCCGGGGTGGGTATTACGACGGTTATTGGCCTCTCTGGGCCTCGCTGGAAGCTGATGATTGCACAGTTACCCTCAATGCCGCCCACACCCCCGGCGTTGCTATGAGCCGTGAGGTCCTTGTCCCGATAGCGCCGGCCAGTGTCATCCTTACCGGCCCCACGGATGGTCTGATTGACACGAATGGCTTGGTCGACACGCCTTATACTTTCGCCGCTTCCGTCAGCCCGATCAGCGCCACCACACCCGTCACCTATGTCTGGAGTGCTTCCGGTCAATCGCCGGTTACGCACATCGGCGAGCTGACCGACACGGTCAGCTTCGCCTGGCCCACGACGGGTATGCAGGCGGTCACCGTCACGGTCAGCAATGTCCAGGGAACGGCGCGTGGCAACTACGTCCTCAACATCATCACGCTGCCGGCCAGCAGTCGTTGGTGGATGGCCATCTGGAATCGCGCCGGACGCGCATTGAACAACTATCCGATTGAAGTCACGTCTTCGGCCGGCGCCGGATTCAACCATGCGGCATTGGTCGCGGCGGGCAGGTCCCGGGCGGATGGCAATGACCTGCAAGTAGAGATCGACGGAGTCAACGTTGATCGATGGATGGAGGAATCCGACACAACCCACTGCAAAGTGTGGGTCACCATGACGCTTCAAGCGCCGGTGACCGCCACGCTCGCTGCGGTGTATGCAAGCGGCGATACGGTCGCCACGTTGACGGTTGACGACACAAATGGGTTTCCCAGTTCTGGCATTCTATATAACACCCACAGCGGCGAGGCGTTCACCTACACGTCCACAGACGCCGCGCACTTTGCCGGGGTGGCCAGGGCGGCCAGAGACACCCTGGCGGCTGTGGGAGAAATCGGTGACACGCTGGTCTGGATCGAGCACGACGTGTATTTCACCTTTGGCGATCTGACCGCCACTCCACCCAGCGTGAACCCTCATGTCAAGCCGGCCTTTCGTCTGGACACGTCCACGAATACCGTGTGGGACTATGCCGAGTTTGGCGAGGACGATGGGCTGAGGATCGGACAGTGGGTCAAGCAGACGATCGCCGATTCTCCGACATTCTATGGCGGCGATCGCGGCGCTACAGCCGACCCTTGGGAGGAAATTGGCATATTCACCCCATACTATGGAAGCAACGGCCCAGGTCGAGCCAGGTGGTATGCCTACAATCCCTGCGGGATCGTCGGCGCAAACTTTCAGAATGGCGAAAGGCGTTCAGACAGCATTTGGACCGACTATGCCGATTTGTGCTACCTCGCCATACAGTCCTCGCAAGATGGGACCAACTGGTCATCCGAGTACCGCATCCCCGTGTCGGACTATGATCCCGTTTACACCTGGCTATCATGGTCGCGCGATGAAGCGCTGGACGATGGCGCAAGCTACGTGGCGCTTCTGGACCATGATGGATCGCAATATGGCTCTGCCACCATGCATCTCGAGGTTTCCGACGTCACGCTCGCTCTCAACTCCTCCCACACCCCCGGCGTCGTCCTGGGCAACCGAGTTTACACTCCCCTTCCTGTGGCGCTCACCGGCGTGGTCATCACCGGCTCCGAGGAGGGCCTGGCTCATACATCGTATGCATTCACGGCCACGGTCAGCCCCCTCACTGCCACGACTCCCATCACCTACGTCTGGAACGCCACGGGGCAGTCGCCGGTGATCCACACCGGAGGATTGAGCGACGTGGCCAGTTTCGCCTGGACGGCGGGCGGCGCGCAGATCGTCACCGTCACGACCAGCAACGGTATCGGGATGGCCGGGGACACGCACACCCTCACCATTACTGTGCCGCCCACTCCCGTGGCCCCTACCGGCGTCGCTATCGCTGGCCCGATGGAGGGCCAGGTCAGCGCACCCTACACCTTCACGGCAACTGTGAGTCCGATCAGCGCGACGACGCCCATCACTTTCGTCTGGGAAGCTGCCGGCCAATCGCCGGTGACTCGTACCGGCGGGTTGAGCGATGCGATCAGCTTCGCCTGGCCCCTGTCTGGAACACACATCATCACAGTCACGGCCAGCAACCGGCCGGGAACGGCAAGTGGCACACACGTCTTCCGGGCCACGGTACCGCCTGTCCCCGCGCCGCCCACCAGCGTGGTTATCACCGCCCCTGTGGATGGCTTGGTCAATGTGCCTCACACGTTTGCCGCGACGACCGCCCCTATCACTTCGGCGACGCCCATCACTTACGTCTGGAGCGCCGCCGGTCAATCGCCGGTGACTCACATCGGCGGGCTCAGCGATACGATCAGCTTTACCTGGTTCGTGCCCGGCACGCAAGTCGTTACCGTCACGGCCAGCAACGGCTGGGGCGCGGCGACGGACACGTACATCATTACCATCATGGATGCTGACTCAGATGGAGACGGCATTCCCGACTCGGTTGAAGGCGTCGCAGATACCGACGGCGACGGCCGGCCTGACTTTCGCGACCCCGACAGCGATGGCGATGGCGTCCTCGACTCGATCGAGGGCACAACGGATACCGACGGCGACGGTGTGCCCGACTTTCGCGACCCCGACAGCGACGGAGACGGCATCCTCGACTCGATCGAAGGCGCAGCAGATACCGACGGCGACGGCATCCCGGACTATCGTGATCTGGACAGCGACGGCGATGGCATCTCGGACTCGATCGAAGGCGCAGCAGACACCGACGGCGACGGCATCCCTGATTTTCGTGATCTGGACAGCGACGGCGACGGAGTCCTCGACTCAATCGAAGGCGCGGCGGATACCGATGGCGATGGCATCCCCGACTTTCGTGACCTGGACAGCGACAACGATGGCATCTCGGACAAGGCCGAGAGGAGAGGCGATTTTGACGGCGACGGCCTACCAGACTTTCGCGACCTGGATAGCGACAACGACGGGCTGAATGACAACGTCGATCCGGATGATGACAACGACGGCATCCCCGACATCGTCGAAGGGCTGATCGATGGGCCAGGCGTGTTTGACACATCCATCGACACCGACAGCGACGGCGCGCCGGACTATCTCGACGCCGACAGCGACGACGACGGCATCCCCGACTCGGGCGAATACAGCAGCGGCGCGTCCGATCCTCTGTCAGGCTGCGTATCCAGCAGCCCGGTCTGCTTCAATAACGACGTGGATGGCGACGGCGTCCCCAACTTTCGCGACCTGGACAGCGACGGCGACGGCGTCCCCGACTCGATGGAAGGCGCAGGAGATACCGACGGCGACGGCATCCCGAACTATCTGGATGCGGTCAATGTGTACAACGTATACTTGCCGATCGTCGTCCGAAACTATCCTCTGCTGCCGCCCGCTGAAGCGCCGGACTCTTGCCCCGGCGTGGAGCTGGCGGGCAACCGCCTGTCCGCCGGTTTCGAGCACGAGAACGACAACGACTGGTATTCCTTCGCGGCCCGCGCCGGCGAAGCCTTTCGCATCGAGACCACTGCCCTCGGCGCGCGAGTCGACACCGTGATTGAGCTGCACGATCAGAACTGTGGCGCGCTCCTGGCGCAGGGCGACGACATTGACTATCCCAACAACCTGGCGTCGCGCATTATCTGGACTGCGCAGGCCTCTGGTCGCTACTATCTCAACGTGCGCCCTTACGACTGGCGAGTATACGGAGCGGGCGCCGAGTACACGCTGCTGGTCGAGCCCTGGACGGGCCAGATGACGGCCGCGCCGACTCCGCAAGTGGACGCCGCGAGCGCCAAGCCGCCGGCGCCGCCGACGCCGATGCCGTGAGATTGGAGAAAAACGACATGAGACGTTTCACCCTATTGCTGCTGACTGTATTGGTGCTTGCGCCTGTCCTCTGGGCGGGACAGGTTGCCCTGGCGGAGGATGGGGCGATGCAAAAACCACCGCCGCCGCCGACACCCATGCCGGCCAAGCCGACCGTCCCGCCGACGCCCTGGCCGTCCCCGGCGGTTCCTTCGGAGAAGCCGGAGCCGAAGGCCGCGCTGGCCATGACCGCGACGCCTGCCTTGCTGCCGGCCACCGGCGGACGGATGAACCATGAAATTATCGCCCTACTGGTGTTCTTTGGAGTGGCAGTTGTCTTGGTGCTGCTCGGCATCGTTGCCAGGAAAGGAACGATATCATCATGAGACGTTTCGCTATCCTGTTGCTGGCTCTACTGGCTCTTGCGCCGACTCTCTGGATGGGACAGATGGTTCTGGCGGAAAGTGGGGTGATGCAGAAGCCTCCTCCACCGCCGCCGCCTGACAAAGAGTCCAAAGCTCCTCCACCGCCGACGCCGGAGCGGCTGAAGCCGACCGTTCCGCCGACGCCTATACCGATGAAACCGACCATCCCCCCCACGCCCGCGTTGGCTCAACCGACTGCCCCATCCCCGCATGGAGACGAGTCCAGCGTGCCTTCACCTAGCCTGGTAGCGGCGGCCACGCCGACGCAACCGGCCAGTCGTGACCGGGGTGTTGCGCCGACACCCGACGCCGCCCCGGCGTCCAGGCTGATCACCGGTCGGGTCTTTGACGATCGCAATGGCAATGGGGCGCAGGACAAAGAGGAGACCGGCGTGGGTGGCGTGCCGGTCACGCTCAATGGGCAAGTCGTCGCCGCGACCGACGCGAATGGACAGTTTACGGTACAGCTTGTCGCCGACGCCTGGCTGGCCGTAGTGCCGCCCCAGGGCTGGCAGTGGTCTGGTCTGCCCTGGCCGGGCGACGCGCCGGGTCCGGTCGTCATCCCGCTGCGCCGCGCGGACGCGCAAAGCACTCCCGTGACGGCGGTCGCCGCAAACACCATGACCGGCGGGATCGTGCTTGCGGTGATCGGGCTACTGGTTCTCAACCTCTTCGGCTCCTGGTCGCAGAGCGCTGCCGTGCGCTCGCTGGAACGCGCCTACCGGAGACACAAGTCCCAGGAGCTTGAGCTGACGATGACCCATGAGCTCGCCGATCATCGCGAGCGCCTGAGCAAGACACTGGAGAGCGATTCCGACGCCTGGCGCGCTCTGGCGACCCAACTGTTTGCCGGGGTCGGCCTGGGCCATGTGGCTCCATCGAGCATTCAAAGTGCCACGATCGCCCCATGCCCCAGCCTGACGATAGCCGGCCTGGACGACTTGCTCTACGCATTCACGACGGATCCCAGCCCGCTCGGGCAGCATGGCCGGGTTATTCCTCTGGATGCGAGTGTGTCGCTGTTCGCCCGCGTGGAGGCCCATACGCTGTGGGACCATGCCATGAGACGCTCGGGTGGGCGCGCCATGCCGCTGCACGACGTGGCCTGGTACCTGGTCGCGCCGCGCCAGCAGCGCGCTCTTCTGCGTCCGCGGCAGTGGAATCTTCGGCTGTGGAAAAAAGCCAGGCGGCCAAAGTAGGATGCCGTTCGGATCGGAGCACAGTGAAAGCTTGCCATGTCTAGGGTATTCAAGGGGCTGTTTGCCATCGCGCTGAGTTTCACGCTCTGCTTTGTGGTGCTCCAGGTCGTAATGTATTGGCTGTTGGCCGACCTGGTGCCCTTTCCTACGTTCTCCTTCCGCACGAAGGAATGGATCATGGGCAGCCTGGAAAACTATCTGGAAGACCCCGAGATGATCACCATCATCTACAACGGCGAGGTCTACACTGGCCCGGGGAACGTGCCATCCGGTATGCCCGTGTCCGGCGCGGTCTTTTGCGACTATGGCAAGCACGCCACCTGCGCGAACGGATATGTCTACGACAACCACACCGGCATTGACATCCCCGTCGCCACCGGCACGCCGGTTCACACCACCATCGCGGGGACGGTCGTGTATGCCGGGCCCGACTCGCATGGCTACGGCAACCTGGTCGTCGTGCAAAACGGTCAGGTGCAGACCTTTTATGCCCACAACTCCAACATCAGTGCGAGCGTGGGCCAGTTCGTTCAGCCGGGGCAGGTCATCGCCAGTTCAGGGTCGAGCGGCAACTCGACCGGCCCGCACGTGCACTACGAGGTGCGGGTCAACGGGAAGCCGGTTGACCCGCGCTCGCTATCCCTACCGGAGGTGAAATGATCTATGGCTGAGACAGTTCAATATGTTTGCTCTGTTTGCAGCGCGACCTACGACTCTCAAACCGCGGCCGCGATGAGCTTCCACTGTCACGATATCAACATGGAGCGAGTGTCGAAGGCCCCTCGGGCGCGCTGGGCACAAGTGGCCTCAGCCGTTGGCCAGTTAGCCGACCTGGCGCGCCCGACGGCTTCTGAGCCTGGCCTGTTCGGGGACAGCGGACAACAGCAGGTGATCGAGGTGATCCCACCGCGTGTGAACAAAAAGAACGCCCCGGTCATCAAGGCCTTGCTGGCGTCGATCGGCGTCGGAGAACCGTTTGCGCTCGAGATCGCCGCGGACTCGAACGGGCGGCGCTTTATGGTGCGCGGGATGCCCGCCACGCTCGAGCACATCGCGCATCAAATCCGCGCCGCCTACGACCAAGCCGAGTGCGTCAGCGTGGATGCGGAAGACGACCCGGCCCGTCTGCTCTCGAATGCGCTGGAGGCCGCGCCTTCAAGCGAGCGTCGTCTCGTGGTGGCCGGCGGGCGCATGAAGCTGCGGCGGCCCGAGTTCTTTCCACTGCGCACCTACGACGACCTCGCCGAGGGCGACCCGATCCTGCCACTGCTGGGCGGGTTTGCCGGGCTCCAGGAAAACGAGTTGGCCCTGGCGCAGATCGTCATGACGCCCGCGCCGGACGACTGGGCCGATCTGTATCAGGCCGCCGCCCAAGAGATGTCGCCCCAGGAGCGCAAGATGTCTGCGCCCGGACAGTTGAGATTGGCGCTGCTCTCGCTCG
>CAYHAR010000117.1:10011-12134 GCA_964354595.1 uncultured Anaerolineae bacterium
CAGGAGCGCAAGATGTCTGCGCCCGGACAGTTGAGATTGGCGCTGCTCTCGCTCGGCGTCATCTGGGGCATCATCGCCCTGTCGCTCTTGTTCGCGGTTGGCGGTCATCCCTTGGGGGTGATCTCTCTGGCCGTCGTGACCGCGGGCGTGTGGGGAGCCTTGATGTGGACCGGCCAAAAGGTTGCCTCGACGATGAACGCCGATCCCAAAATCATCAAGCTCAAGGTGCAGGACCCCGGCTTTCACGCCGAGATCCGGCTGTGGACGGCGGCGGCCAGCGCGCAGGACGCGCGCCGGCTGCTGGGCCGCGTGGCGGGCGCCTACCGCTCGTTCAATGCCGCCGACGGCAACGCGCTGGAGCTCGTCGCGCAGGGCTTGCCCGCTGATCCTTGCGACCTGTCCCGCGCCAGGCTGCACCGGGCGTTCGTGCTGACCGTCCGCGAGCTGGCGACGATGTGGCACCTGCCGCTGGGCGAGAACCCCGACCAGATGCGGCAGGGACTGTACCAGAGGTTTCTGCCCATCCCCTCCACCGTGAACGAGCCGGGCAGCGTGCCGATCGGGTATGGCGTGAAGGCAGGCCGGCGAGTCACGGTCGGCCTGTCCGCGCTGGCGGCGCGCCACAACACCCTCATCATCGGCAAAACGCAAAAGGGCAAGACGACCGTCGCAGGATTCCTCGCGCAGTCCATCATGGCGGAAAAAGAGCACGCGCTGGTCGTCATCTCGCCGCACCGCGACTTTGCGGACGGGCTGCTGGGCCAGGCGCCGGAGAGCCGCGCAGGCGACGTGATCTACATCGACCTGGGGCGGGAAGATCGCAGCGTTGGGCTGAACCTGCTGGACGCTTCCACGTTGAAGATGAAGCCGGACAAGATCGTGTCCGATCTGGTCTCGCTGGGCAGGACGATCTGGAAAGACAACTGGGGGCCGCGCATGGAGTCGGCGTTGTCGTACGCCGCTCAGACGCTGGCGTACGCCAACCTCAAGCTCTTGCCCGAAGAGCAGTTCACGCTGATGGACCTGCCCTACCTGTACCTGGACAAGACGTTCCGCGACAGCGTGCTGGTCACGTTCATCTCCCAGTCCGACATCCTGGATTGGTGGTCGCTGTATTACGAGCAGAACCTGACCAGCAACTTCCGGCAGGAGATCATCAACCCGGTGCTGACCAAGATTCACGCCTTTTCGCGCGCCCGCGCGGTCCGCAATGTGATCACGCAGAGCCGCTCGACGATTGACGTGCGGAGCGCCGTAGCGCAGGGCAAGATCCTGCTCATCCATACGGCGTCCGGCGAGATCGGCGCCGATATCGGCGGTTTCATGGGCGCCGTCATGCTCAACTACCTCAACGCCGTGGTGCGCGAGCAAATCGGGCTGGAGCGCGGCGACCGCGCCCGCGTCACCGTCATCATTGACGAGTTCCAGAGCATCCCCGGCGTAGACTATGGCGCGCTGCTGTCCGAGCTGCTCAAGATGGGCGCCAACTTTGTCCTCGCGAACCAGGCGCTCGCGCAGCTCGACGCGATCAGTCCCGCCCTCAAAGGCTCGGTGTTTTCCAACATCGACACGCTGGTGTCCTTCCAGACCAGCGGCGAGGACGCCGATTATCTGTACAACGAGCTGGATCAGAAAGTCAATCCGCCTGACCTGGTCAATCTGCGACCATACGAGTGTTATCTCAAGACGATTGACCAGGGCGGGAATCGCCTGCCCGTCATGCACGTCGAGACCCGCGAGCCGCCGCAGGGCGCGCCGGAGGTTGCCGATCGGATTCGAGAGCAGATGGCGCGCTATACGGTGTCGGCCGATCAGGTCGAAGCGAACCTGACCGAGCACATGCGCCAATGGCATCAAGACTCGGCCCGGCTGGCGCAAGCTGTGCAGCGCGCCGGGCAGGTCAACACGACCGAGCAAGCTCCCAGCAACGTGTATGCCGATTACGCCAAGCACGTCAACCGGAGCAACGACGCAGGTCAGGAAGCAATGACCCGGCGCGCTCCGCCAAAGAAATGAATCAAGTGCATTCCTTTGCGTTGACATTTCAATCCGAACAAATTGTGTAGAGATGACGGACTCATGACTGTAGACCAATCGTTGATCGCCATCGTAGCCGCGCACCC
>CAYHAR010000118.1:0-12070 GCA_964354595.1 uncultured Anaerolineae bacterium
GCAGCCACATCTCGGCAAAGCTGGATTGCTCGCGCCAGTCGGCGATGAGCGCGCCGGCCACCTGCGTCAGGCTGACCGGCTGCGAGGCGGAAGAGGACGGCACCTGGAGCGTGCCGGACAGGGTCTCTTTGTCGTGTGGATTCAACACGAACGGAATGGGCGGCACGCCGGCCGTGTTGAGCACCGCCGGAGCCGAGCTGTTGAGTGAGAACAGACCCTGGGCAAAGCGGCTATCCAGCTTGTTTTCGACCGTGGACGTGTAGCGCAGCGAATCGCCCGCGCGGACGACGAAATCGTTCGGGTTGTGCGAGACGCCGGTTTCCGTCACCTGCGACTCTAGTCCCAACGCGCTCGGATCGGATACCACGCGCGGGTTCAGGCCGAACGCCTTTTCCTTGAAATCCGGCAGCCCGTCGCCGTCGGTATCGGCGTCGAGCGGGTCGGATGTGACCCAGGTGCGGAGTTGCTCGCCGCTCGCGTCGAACGCATACACAAACTCCCAGCCGTCCACTTCTTCCTTGTCCGTCAGGCCGTCGCCGTCGGTGTCCTTGCGGGTGGGGTCGGCGCCCAGGCGGATTTCCTCGGCGTCGTTCAATCCGTCGGCGTCGGTGTCGAACCACGCCGGGTCGCTGCGGTGCTGCGACTCGTACAGGTCCGAAAGGCCGTCGCCGTCGGTATCCCACTGGCTGTCGTCCGGGTCCGAGCCGCCGTTGGCCTTGTTGAGCAGGCCGTCGCCATCCAGGTCTTTTTGGCGCTCGAAGGTCACATCGCCGGCCTGCCCCCATGCCAGGCTGTAGCCGCCATTCTTGGGCGCGGCCTGGTAGAAACCGTCCAACGTCGTTGGAAAGACGTCAAAGACAAACATCCGTCCCAGGTCGGTGTGGTTGGTGCTCTTGTCGGAACGGACCCAGCAGACGGGCAGCAAGATGCCGCGCGGGAAAGGAAAAGGAGGGAAAAAAGGATACAAGGGGACGATGATACATTCCTGGGCGGGCACCGCATAGCCTTCGGCCATGAACAACTGGACCGGCCGGTTAATGCCGGCCTGGTTCAGCGGGGCGTCATCGCCCGTCGGCGAAGCGACGATATAGACCGGGTCCGCCAGGAAAGGAAAGCGGACTTGGCTTTTGCCGCTGTCTTGCCAGGGGGGACTCTGCGTGTCACGCTCAATGTTCTCGTGAATGTCCGTGGACGTAATCTGCCAGCGATACACAAAGGTGGACGAGCGCAGCGCGCTCGAGTTCCACTCCCAAAAGTAGTAGAGCGCCTTCCAGTCATGCCAGGGGAACTCGGCGAACTGGATGCTGTTGGTCACCGTGACGGTGAACTGGAGTTCGTTGCCGACGGCGAGGCCCTGTTCGGGATGGAGGATGGTATAGTCGAACGGGTTGAACTGGAGGCGTTTTTCATCGGTCAGGTCCACCATCACGTTGTAACTATAGGGCGTAAAGTACGACGCTATCAGCCCCGAAATGCCGCCGCACAGGCGCTTGCCGACTTTTCCTTCCTCCCAGCCGGCGGCAGCGCACACCAAGCTCACCACCGCATCAACCAACGCAATGATGGCGACGATCAATTGACCCACGACCGGAATCAGCGAGATGGCAAACAAGACCACGGCGGCAATGATCGCGCCGATGGCTGCGGCCACTGCGGTCAGGATGGCCTCGGTCGTCTTGGGCCCCAAAACAATCGTGGCGATCATGACTCCGATGGCCACCGCCGCGACAATGACCGTCCCGACGGCGCCCGCAATCTTGGCGCCCTTGGAAAGCTGGTTTGCTGCGCAGGTCGCGTATTGGATAACCGCCTTGGCGGCCGAGACGGCCGCCACTGCCACCGCGATCCCCTTTGCGACATATCCGATGATCTTGCCAGCCTGGCCAGGCACAAAAGCGCCCGCCACACCCAAACCGATCGCGGCCACGGTCGCAACGCCCATACCGATGCCCACCCCCTTGCTGAATCTTGCTGAATTGATTCGCTTGAGGAAGGGGAGCCTGGCGGTGATCTTGCCGCTGACGCTCTCGCCAAACGCTTTCAAGGCAGCTTGTGTCCTGGTAGGGACCACCCCGCCAAGAGGTTGGTGGCCAGATAGGGATGATGCCGTCGAAGGGGCGGAATCAAAAAAGCGCTCTAGGATCGTGTCGGAGACCAGTCGCACAGCGTCGCCTATTTTGCCGCCCTTTTCTTGCACATCTTGCGCGACCTCGTCGTCGGTCGGCGGCTTGCCGTATTGCAGGGCCGCGTCGCCGACGGCCAACAAGCCCACCCGGCCCTGCATCATGGACAGATAATGAGATTGAGCCAGCGTGACCTGGCCCAACGCCACGTCTTTACGCCAATCCGCCGGGAGGCTGGCGTCCTCCGTAAAGCGGCTGGTAAAGCGCGCATACATCTTGTCCCAGTATTCCGAGGTGGGGTAGGATTGCCAGCGCCCGTCTTTGTAACGGTAAGGCGCCCAGCTCAGGCTGCCTTGCGTCTCGACGCTCCGGCCTTGCAGATCAAAGGCGACTTGTGCGCCGGCGACGGTCGTCAGCCCGCCCATGCCCAGCTCGGCGGCGCGGTAACGCTCCTCGCGGATAAAGAGCAGCGTCGGCGCGTCGGCGCCCTGGTCCTTGTACGCCGTAAAGTTGTCGCCCAATATCTTGACCGTTTCCGTCATCATCACGTAGGCGATGTAATCCTGCTGCGGATAGGAAAAGGTCTTGACGTTCAGGGTGGCGGTGAGCGGCACGCCCAGCCGGTCGGTGATGGTGACGCTGGGGGCAAGTGGAGAGTTGAAGCGGCCGGCAATACTGGTATCGGCCACGCGAATGCCATCCGTATAGGTGACCACGCCCATGTCGCGCAGCGTGTTTTTATCCTGGTCGCGGCCGGCCAGATACGTCTCTTCCAGGCCGAGCGCCATCAGCCACAGCCAGTCGTCGTACTGGCGGTTTGTTTGCGACTCGTAGGCTGGATCTTCCCACGCAATCGCCACGTCCGTGCCGTGATCTTCTCGCACCGTCAGGCCGGTGAGGTACCAGTCGTCATAGTAAGTGTGGACGATTTGCGTGTTATCCAGCGCCCAGCTCTCTTTATACTCGCACCACTTGTCATTGGTTCCCTCCGAGCCGGGTGGCATCGGTCTGCAATAGTCGGTGAGCATCTGGACGAGCCAGACGACGCGCGCCTTTTGCGGCTGGCCCAGGCTCGGCCCATGCGGCAGGTAAGGGATGCGGGCGGAAAAAGCCGCCCGCCCGCCGCCGGTTTCGTCGGCGACGACGTTGAGCGGCAGTGTGAGTTGCACCGGGCCGGTCGGGCTTGACAGGTCGCGCGCCGAAGCACCATACGCCCTGAGCGGCTCGGTATCAATCATCTTGTCCGTGTAAGGGCCGTTGGGAATGTCGGCGATGGTCGCGCAAGCCGCGGTGTGGCCATCGGCTTTGAGCACGACGACGTGCCCGCCGTCGGCCAGCGTGAGCAGGTTGCGATTAGGGATCGTCCGGGCTTGCCCGTTCGAGACGGCGCCCAGTGAAACGTCCAGCACGCCGCCATCGCACGTGCCCGTATGGATCTCGGCGGTGACGGGAGCGGCGTACTGGAATTGGAAATCCAGGCGCGCATCGCCGCCCGCCTGAGATAGGTTGACGGCGGCTGAAAGCCACGTCGTCAAGACCGGAGGCTGAGTGGTGATGGGCCACGAGGTATCCACGCCCTGCGCCTGGACGCTGGCGCGCAGCGTGGTTGTCAGCGGCAGGGGAATCTCGCTGCCCGACATTTCGACTTCGAGCATGGGGATCAGGCGCAGGGCGCCGTTCTTGGTGCGCGGATCGTTGTTCGCGTCCTGCGCGCTCATGTACGTGGCAAACGTCGAGTCGTTGCCCGCGCGGCGCTGCACCTGGCCCTTTTCGTCGCCGCTGGGCCAGTCCAACACGTTGAGCGCGTACGTCAGGTGATCGGTGACGACGGGGCGCAGTTGCAGGTCAACCAGGACCGGGTAATACTCGGAGGGTGCCTGGGGCCTGGCGTTCAGCCCATTCACCACCAGCTCAAAGGGGTGGGTGCGACTGAAAGGCAAAGCCTGGCCCACTACGACTGCTGGCGCCGTATCAATCCGGTCTGGGACGCCGTCGCCGTCGTCGTCTCGGTCAAAAAGGTCGGGTGCGCCGTCCCCGTCGGCGTCGGGGCACGTTTGGCTGTTCTCCAAGTCAGGGCATTCGAGCGAGTCCGGCCGGCCGTCGCTGTTGCTGTCCACCGAATTGGGGTTCAGGTACCAATGCCGGCCGCCATAGTCAAAGCCCTTCACCTCGACCCCATCGGGGATCCCGTCGCCGTCGCTGTCTTCCTGACCCGGCTCAGTGCCCAGGCGCAGCACCTCCCAGCCATCCCACAGGCCGTCGCGATCGGTATCCTGCTGGTTCAGATTGGTCTGGTACTGTCTCTCCTGGCAATCGGACAGGCCATCCTTATCGGTGTCTTCAGTTTGCTCTTTGTCGGTGCAGCCGAGGGCCGCGCCGGAAGCGCTGGCGCCAGCTTGTGACGTCTGAAGCGGGTCGCGCTGCGGGTTCCAATCCGGCGCCATCAGTTGTTCCTGCACATCCCGCGCCGAGGCTTGTGCTTGTCGCTCCTGGTCGAGCGCGGCTTGCTTGGCAGCCTGGCGATCCATAAAGGCGGCCGCCTGGCGGCTTTCCAAAAGTGGCGTGACGACCATCGAAAAGACGAGGGCCACGACGAGAGCGGCATAGACCTTTTTCGATTTGCCCTGTGTGGTGAGCACGAGCAATAGTCCAATGCAGCTCAAGATCACGCCAGCTTGCCATCCGGCCTTTTGCCAGTTCTCCGGCGCGCGAGGCAAGCTCAACGCGCCCGCCACGCGGTCTGTCCACGTCCGGGAGGCAGCGAGCCGCCGGCGGTCAAAGCCGGAAAAATCGGTCTTGATTTGCGCTTCGACCCGGTCGCCGTTCTCTTCGGGGGGATACTGGACTTGGACGGACAGGCGCAGCGGGAGGCCGTCGCCGTCAATCCAGATTTTGCCCTGGCCGGTGACGCCGCGATACTGGCTCGAGGTTTCCAGGGTCAGCCCGGCCGGCAGCTCGCCCTTTTCGACCAGGTGGCGCTCCAGTTGGTCGCGCAAATACCGAGCAAACTCAGGGCCGTCTAATTCAAAGCTATACAGGGTATAGCTTGTGGCGAATGGCAAAGGCTCTTGCCCTTCGCTCTTCGCTTCTCGCTTCACGTTTCTGGCGCCGGCCAGGTAGGCCATCAGGTCGCTGCCGGGCGCGAACGCACTGGAGAAATCGGGGATCTCTTCCCATGTCCCGCCCATCTGGCGGCCATAGGCGCGGTCTCCCTGGACGCGCACCTCGACGCCATCGCGCACGTCGAGCACGTTCCCGCCTCCCTGCCACATGCTCATCAGCAGAGAGCGATCGGGCAGGTTGGTCTGCCCTTCAATGTGCAGCGTATCTTGGCGGCTGCTGCGTCCCACGTTGACCAGCTTGGGAGCGGGAAAAGTGGTCTGCACGATTTCGGTCGCAAAGCGATACACGCCGGCTTGCTGGGCGCGCTGCCAGGCGACTTGCACCTCCTCGTGGGCGGAAAGCGGCCTGGCGTGCGATCCCAGGGGGATAAGCGCAGCCACGACCAAGAGGAGTGTGGCGACGAAGACAACGAACAAACGACCCGATAGGCGGCGCCTCATGGTCTGCCTCCTTGTCCAACGTGCTGGTTTAGGGAAAAGCTCACGGTCGCAAGGGGGCCGCGCCTCATTGTATCGGATGCTGGTTTGAACCCTGTTTGAGAGGGAAGCCTTTTTGCCTGGCCTGGCGCAACGCGGCGAGCGGCTTTGGCATTCTTATCCAATGTCGCTTGATTCTGAACGCCCCCTCAAGTAGTGTAGCACACCTCCGCCCTGTGTAGTATTTGTATTTCGTTGCAAAAGCATTTAGAGTCTGTTCAGCCGTCACAACTTAAGGCTTATGACGACTCTTCAAGGCCAAAATGCGGCGTTTTCTCGCTGGACTCAAGCATAGGTGGTGGCGTACCATTGCCTAAAATGAGCAAATGTCTGCATTATGTCATGCCAAATTGCTTAAGTTGTGACGAATGAGTCTGTTAGGCAAGGCTGGAACTATCGGGCAGGCCACCGTCACAAGCGTGCGTGCAAACCGTGGCAGCACCGAGTCTCGGCGCGACAAGTGTGCATCATCCCCCAACCAAGTCATGCCGATTGCAGGGAGGGCCGCATGACGATCACAATTGCATTCCTGGGCGTGTTGGGTTTCTCGCTGCTCCTGTCCGCCGCATTCTTTCCGTTCGAGCGACTGTCGGCGGCCGCGCCGCGCACTTCGAGTCCACTGGATCGAGCCGATGCCGTCAGCGGCGAAGCGAGCGCCGCGCCCAGGGAAGTGACGCTCTTTGCCGACAAGCCGATTCTGGATCGCATCCTGTCGCCGTGGATTGTCGAGGTGACGCGCCGCGCCGGCCCGCAGCGCAAGGAAGATGTCGAGGATCGCCTGCGGCGGGCGGGCTATCCCTATCAAACGGCTGGCGACTATTACGGTACCAAGCTCGTCAACGGCTTTCTCGGCTTCGTGGTCGGGCTGATTGTGATTCTCGTCGTCTTTCGCTCGCCTGCGCTTATCTTTGTCCCGATCGTGATGGCAGTGCTGGGCGTCGTCAGCCCTGACCAGCAGATCTCGGAAGCGCTGAAGAAACGACAAGAGTTGCTCTTTGCCGAGATGGCATTCACGCTCGATAGGCTGGCGACGCTCAACGAAGCGGGGCTGTCGCTCTTGGCGGCGCTCAAAGAACTGTGCGGGCGGCCCGGCGGGCTGCTCATCACCGAGCTGCGCATCTCGCTCGACAAGGTCGGCGTCGGCAAGACGCCGCGCGAAGCGATGGAAGAGATGCTGATTCGTTTACCCGACATGGACGAAGCGCACACGTTCTTTGAGAAAGCAATGCTGGGCATCGAGCAGGCGCGTCCCGTAGCGAGCGCGCTGCGTACGATGGGTCACCGGATGCAGCGCAAAGTCGAAGCCGCCACGCCTTCGGCGTGGCGCGCGGGATGCGCAAGCTCTTGCTCATCACCGGCATCGGCATTGCGACGCTCATTCCGGCAGCCATGCTCATCATGGCGACCATGCCGCTGATGCAAGCCATCCAGATGCTATCGGGCGGATAAATGACGAATGTACCACGTCGGCCGATGCGCCGTGCCGGCGAAGAGCGCAGGAAAAACGGAAGCGACCCGCGACCGTGTGGTCCCCGGGTCGCAAGGTCCGGTCGCGTGACCGCAAGATGCGGGCGCCGAGCTTGCCTTACTTGGACAACAACGCGCCGAGTTTCTGCAAGACCTCGGACATGATTCGTGGGGGTAACGTGCAGATCCGTTCAGCCTCTCTGGCGCGCCAGTCCAGGCTCTTGACCTGGTCAGACAGGATGACGCCCGTGACCGGCAGACCGGCGGGAAGGAGAACCTCAAAGGGATAGCCTTTGATTTGATTGGTGATGGGGCACAGAATCGCCAGGCCGACTTTGCCGTTGTAGGCGTCTGGTGAGAGCACCACGGCGGGACGGCGGCCTGCCTGTTCATGTCCCACTTGAGGGTTCAACGTAATCCAGATCACATCCCCACGTTGGGGCACATAGGGCGTGGAGCTTACCATGCTTCTCTCCCAACCGCAGAGCCGGTGTCAACTTCACGGTGCAGATTGTTGTCAGTGACCTGGGCCAAGAGTGCTCTGAGAGTCAGTTTGCGTTTGACGATAGGAGCGATGACGAGTTTACCTTTGACCAGCGATACCTCGACGGACGAGTCGGTCTGTAACCCGACTTCCGTGGCAAAGGACTTGGGGATGCGCAGGGCAAGACTGTTGCCCCACTTTTGCACGCGAGTTTTCATAGCCAGCCTCCAGGATATGGTATCTACATTGAAGATACACCACTTGCAGGCATTTGTCAAGGTCGTCGCTCAAGGGGTGAACGGCCCAGGTTGACACTCTCCTCTTCAGGGGGGAATTCGATATTCGACAGGAAGGAGGTGAGGCTCATGTTGAAAACGCTTGTCCGTTTTATCAAAGAAAGTGAGGGTGCGGGCATGTTCGAGTATGCCATCCTGCTCGGCGTCGGCGGGGCCGCGGCGGCGGGACTGGGGGCGCTGCTCGTGCCCCAAATCCGGCAGGCCATCGGCCGGGCGGCCAGCAGTCTCTCGGCCACGTCCGGCTGGTAAGAGCAGTTCGTGGTCGGGTCTGACCGGTTGTGACGAATCGCCGGTCAGACCCGAAGGGAGGAAGACGTGAAAAGGTTGCTTGCGCGCATACATTTGCCTCAGTGGCTCAAAGACGAGTCCGGCGCGGCGATGTTCGAGTACACCATTGCGCTGCCGATCTATATGATGCTGGTCTTTTTCGCGGTCGCCATCTGCTGGTTCTGGTGGCGTGCGCCGCATGGCGGCACAGAGGATTACGCGTAACGCGTCACGGGTTAAGGATAAACCTGTGAGGTCAGCCGACTTACCGAAAAGGGAAACCTGTACGGGACAAGAGCATGTCGGAAAAGGGATCAACTGAGAAGCCGTTTATCAGAGTAGGAATCCCAAGACCTGGACGATATGGGTAAAGCTAAACTGCTTCAAGTCTAGTGGTGAGTTGGTGACGAACCCACCCTCGACACAACGGCTAAGGTCGAGCCCCAGTAACAACATCTAGCTGCCACCAAGGTGTGAAATCCTTTTACTGGGAACAATGGTCAGTGAGACCTATCAAGCCACGAACGGACACCCTAAGTCGTCCTGAGAACGTCCTCTGTGACTGTACTGCGGGATCGCCTACGGGGCGCGAGCCCTAGGGCGACGGAAACCCCATAGTAGTCGGCGGTGTCACGACCACCCACGGCGGTTGGGAAAGCCAACCACAGGGCGAAGGGGGTTAGGAACTCTAGCTTGAAGAAATGGAAGGTATGCGAATGCAGACAACCGAACAAATCTTACAAGCGATACGCAAAATGGGAGAGAAGCATATCCCACTGACACGGGTCTACCGATGTCTATTCAGCGAGGACTTGTTCCTGACTGCATATGACAAGATAGGCCGCAACAAAGGTGCGCTTACACCAGGAACGGAAAATGACACGGCGGACGGAATGAACTTGAATCGTATTCACAGCATCATTGAACAACTCCGATACGAGAGGTTTCGGTTTCGTCCGTCACGGCGCATCCGCATTCCCAAGAAAAGTGGAGGGACGCGCCCGTTGGGTCTGCCCAACTTTTCGGAAAAGCTAGTGCAAGAGGTACTGCGTATGGTGCTGGAAGCCTACTACGAGCCGCGCTTTCGGAACAGCTCGCACGGCTTCCGTCCCGGACGTGGATGCCACACCGCCCTGGCAGAAATTCACCGAGAGTGTGGGGGTACAACGTGGTTCATTGAGGGCGATATCCGAGGCTGCTTCGACAATATCGACCACTCAGTGTTGATGGAGATACTGTCCAGAGACATCCAAGATGGACGACTGCTCAACCTGATCCGGATGGGCTTGGATGCCGGATACATGGAGGATTGGAAATACAACTGCACCTACAGTGGAGTGCCACAGGGTGGAGTGCTCAGTCCCCTTTTATCCAACATCTACATGCACGAGCTAGATGTGTTCATCGAAGATGTGCTCATCCCTCAATATACACGGGGGAAAGTACGCGCCCGTAACACGGAATACCAAAAGATAAACAAACAAGCCCGACAAGCGCGTAAGATGGGTGATGATCAAAAAGCTCGGAAACTGGAACAGCAATACCATCAACTCCCGTCAGGGGATACCCAAGACCCTAACTATCGACGGCTCAGATACTATCGCTATGCCGATGACTTCATCTTGGGTTTCACCGGCCCCCACTCAGAAGCAGAAGCAATCAAAGAAGCCATCGCCACGTTCCTGAAAGAGAAACTGCATCTGGAAATGAGCGCATCCAAAACCCTCATCACTCATGCACGCACCGAACATGCTCGATTCCTGGGATATGCCATCAGCATCCAGCAATGCAACTCTAAAATGACGCCGTCATTCCATAGCGGGAAACTTGCCAAACGCCGAAGCGCCAATGGAAGAGTGCGACTCGGCATCCCCTATGGTCTGATCGAGGAACAGGCCAAAAACTACCAACGGAATGGCAAACCGATTCATGAAGCGGCCATACTGCATTACTCCGATGCGCAAATCATCCTCCTCTATCAACAACGATTTCAAGGCCTGGCGGAGTACTACAAGTATGCCGCAGATCGATGCCATCTGGGAAGACTCAAATACGTGATGGAGATCGCTCTAACCAAAACGCTGGCTAACAAATTCAGAACCAGCATTGCCGACATTTACCGGAAATATGAGGGGACTCGCCTTGTCGATGGACAAATCTACAAAACACTGCAAGTCCAAGTACCAACCAAAGACGAAGCCAAAACCATCTATTGGGGCGGAATCCATCTGAAGGTCGTCAAACCAGGAAGACAAACCCTAGCCGACAGCATCCCACTGGTTAGCAGGCTGTCTGCCTACCGGAGAAGCGATCTCCTCCAACGGCTGCAAGCTAACGAATGTGAACTCTGTGGCTCTCAAGGAAGCTGCGAAGTGCATCACATTCGCAAGCTATCGGATCTAAAGAAGCGCTGGCAGGGCCGTAAAGAGAAACCCATGTGGATCAAATCGATAATTGCCATACGTCGCAAAACGTTGGTGGTATGTGCCAAGTGTCATGAGGATATACATGCCGGAAGACCGACTCCCAAGAAACGTACTGAGTTCTAGAGAGCCGTGTAATGGGAAACTATTACGCACGGTTCGGAGGGGGGTCTGTGGAAAAGTGCCGCAAGGTAACTCGCCGCTTTCCTACCCTACAGCAGAACATCGCCGTCGTCGCGCTGCACGAGGGAACGAACCTGGATGCGATTCACGGCGGCGCGGTGTATGGACAGCCGCCCACCGGCAACGAGCGCACCAAGGCCATCCTGATCGCGGCGCTCGGGGCTACTGCGCCCGACTTTCGCACGGCGTATCGTATCAACCGCGTGGATGGCGTGCGCAGCATCAGCGGCAATTTGAACCTGCAGCATTCGTGGAACATACCGCTCTTGGGCTGGTTTCAATATACCGTGCAAGGGCAGAGCTGGCAGCGTGATTGGGTTTTCTACGGCGGGCCGCCCACTCGAGGCCCAAAAGGCGAATGGGAGTAGCGTGGTCAAGCCGCATTCGATTGGATTGTCAATAGGATGAACACTCGCAGAGATCACCCTGAACAAGGTCAAGCCCTGGTCGAGCTGGCGCTGGTCTTGCCGTTGTTCCTGCTCCTGATCGCCGGGGCGATGTGGTTCGGGCCGCAAGCCTACGCCAGCAATTCCCGCTAGGGTTATTTCAGGTATAATTCGTTTAGGCTAGAGTTTAGTTTTCGTAAACATGTGGCTTGGACCCGGGGCTGGCACGCAGCCAGCGCGAACGCATAACCAGACGTGTAAGTAGGGGGTCTCAGTATGAAGATACGGGAGCGACTGTCGGCGAGTGGGTTGTTTGGGGTGTTGCGGTGTGGGTTTGAGAAGATCGTTGATCGGCGGGCGGTGGAGGTCATCAAGATTTCCTTAGCCGATACGTTGATTTCAGGCTTTGCCATGTTCTCCTTGAAAGACCCGTCTTTGTTGGCTTTTGATGCACGCCGCAAGACCGATGACAACCTAAAGCGAATTTACGGCATGGCGCAGGTTCCGTGTGACACGCAAATGCGGACGACGCTGGATGAGGTTGAGCCGGCGGAGCTCAAGGTGTTATACCAGGATATCTTTCGAGAAGCGCAACGCGGCAAGGTTCTGGAAAAGTTGGTGTTTATGGAAGGTTGTTACCTGCTGTCCTTGGATGGCACGGGCTATTTCTCCTCAAAGAAGGTTCATTGTGATGCGTGTATGCAGAAGGTAGACAAAAAAAACAGGCGAAGTGACCTACTATCATCAAATGTTAGGCGGGGCGATTGTGCATCCCGACCGCAAAGAGGTCAGCCCGCTTTCGCCGACGACGAACGCCGTGCCGTTCGGTCGCTGCGACTGCA
>CAYHAR010000119.1:0-11993 GCA_964354595.1 uncultured Anaerolineae bacterium
TTTGAAGGAGAGCGTGCTATGCAGATTCAAAACGTACCGTTTTGTATGACAGACTGGAGCAGCCTTCCTTCCACCGAGCATCCCGGTCAGATGGGCATGGCGTATTGGCGGACGCTGGAGGTCGGCAACATTCGCGTGCGGTTGGTCGAGTACACGCCAGGGTACCTGGCAGACCATTGGTGCAGCAAGGGACACGTGCTGCTGGTTTTGGAAGGCGAGCTGGTGACCGAGCTGCAGAACGGCGACGCCCATATTTTGCGGGCTGGCATGAGTTATCAGGTCGCCGACCATGCCGAGCCGCATCGCTCGCGCACCACCACGGGCGCGAAATTGTTTATTGTGGATTAAGAGTCTGCGATGACCCCGGTGCTGGCTGGATTATTTGTCTTTGCGATGCGTGTCACCGACATGTCGCTCGATACGCTGCGGATGTTGTTTGTGATGCGAGGGCGGAGGCTGCTCGCCGGGGCGCTGGGCACCATCCAGGCTGCGGTCTTTATCCTGGCTGTCGGCGCTGCATTACGAGGCCCGCTGAATTTTTGGACCGTGGCCGGATACGCCACCGGCTTTGGGGTTGGCGTCATCGTGGGGATGATGGCCGAAGAGCGACTGGCTTTTGGACACGTCATGTTCCGCGTCTATTCACCCACCTGTGGCGTGGCCATCGCGCGGGCGCTGCGTGAGGCTGGCTACGCAGTGACCGACTTTGTGGCCCATGGCCGGGACGGGAGAATCACGGTGGTTAACTCGGTCGTGGCTCGCAAAGACGCGCAGGCAATGCGAGCTATCATTGACCAGGTAGACCCGCTGGCGTTTATCACGGTGGACGATGCGCGCCCGTTGCGGCGCGGGTACTTTGGGTAAGGCAACTGCTCATTGCCCACGATGCAACGCGGCGCTGATGGCCTCGGCCCATTCGGGGACGTTCGCCGCGCAGGCGCGCAGCAGGCCATAGTTGCCCGCCATCATCATGTCCCCGTAAGGCGCAGCCAGGTATGGATGGAACGCCGCGCCGCGAATCAGTGACCAACGCGGGCCGGTGACGGCGAGAAAATCCAGCGGCGCGGGACGCGCCTCCAACATCAACGCGCCGTGGCCCATATCCGCAAACACTTCTTGATGTGTGATCGTCCCTGCGGCTAATTTCCGCAGATAGGTTTCCAATTCCTCGCGCGTCAATTCCCCGGTGTGATGCTCGAACACGCCCTCGACGCCCTCCGGTCCCAATCGGAACGCTAGCGTGTGAAAGTTGCCTACGTTGGCGATGAGCAGCCGTTCGTGGCTGTGAACGCGCGGATCCTCCAACGCGCCCAAGACAGCCGCGGGCGCCGTGTCCATCAGCAGCATCGGCCCGTCAAAATCGGCGCTCTGCGCCACTGCCTCAAAGCGCGTCATGCGAGCGGGGATGTCCTCGCGTCGAAATGCAAATCTCGCCAACTGAGGGACAGAGGTCGCAAGTCGGAGGTCGGAAGTCGCCGGTCGGAAACTGTTAATCCGCTCCGCAATGTAATCGAACCTGAATTGCCGGTCGCTGTAACCGGGCGGCGCGTTGCCATGATCGAAAACGGCCACGGCCAATCCGTCCGGTTCGAGCGCCACGCCGAACGCGGCAAACGCCGCGCGAATCGCGCCCAGGTCCAGGTCGCGCATGTGGATGGCGACAACGTCCTCACATTTCGTCAGCGCGGCGGCCTCGCCGTCGCCGACAAGCTTGACGCCCATTTGCTTTTCTACTACGTCCAACTCGTCGTTGAACGTGCGCGCCGCATCCGGCGTGGCAAAGAGCGCCAGCCCGGCTTGGACGTGCGCTGCGGCGGCCCACGCGCACGGCCCCCCGCCCATCATCACGCCGGAAAGCAGGAGGCTTTGCCGACTCGCCGTTGCCACTTTGATGCGCGCGGCCACGAGCGCCGTCGGCGAGGGCATCACCAGCTTGAGGCAATTCTCAATTTCCTTGTCGCTATCAAAGAGCAAAATGTCTTGTGTCCCGGTGCCCACATCCACTGCCAGAATGTTCATTTCACTTGCTCCAGTCTCGCTTATCGCTCCACCCTCGACGATTATACCATCGTTCGGGAAGCGACGACCGATCGGCGAGAAAACGTCAAGCACGAAAAAGCGCGCGTCGAATGGTTGCGTTTTGGAAAAATCTGCCTTATAATACCGCTATCTACTATCAACGGGGGAAGTCCCATGGAACAACAAGAAGTCTATACAGAAGAAAGGAGGCCATCCGCCGTAGTCGCATCTACGGGAGAAAGCCACCCTATGCAGGGGCTCTTGGAGGATAACTTTGCGTTCAAGAACATCAAGCGTGGGGACGTGCTGACCGGCACCATCGTGCGGATCAGCCCACAAGAGATCTTGGTGGACATAGGCTCCAAATCCGAAGGCATTATTTCTGGTCGTGAATTGGAACATTTGCCGGCCGACGTCCTTTCCGAGCTTAAAGTGGGCGAAGAGGTGATGACGTTCGTCATCAACTCTGAGGACCGCAACGGCAACATTGTGCTCTCGCTGTCTCGCGCGCAGGCAGAAAAAGACTGGCGCGATGCCGAAGATCTGTTCAAGAGCCAGGACGTGTTTGAAGGTCAGGTGGCCGGCTTTAACAAAGGCGGGCTGATCGTCAAGGTCGGCAAGGTGCGTGGATTCGTTCCCGCTTCCCAAATGGTCAGCGTGCACGGCGGCAAGCAAGAAGAGACGGCCGAGGACGTGGAAGGCGAAACCAGCCGGCCCGAGGATCGCTGGCAGCCGCTCGTGGGGAAAAAGCTCCAGCTCAAAGTCATCGAGATGGACCGCGCCCGCAACCGACTGATCCTTTCCGAGCGCGCGGCCATGCGCGATTGGCGCAAGATTCAAAAAGAAAAGCTGCTGTCCGAGTTGCGCGAGGGAATGCACCTCAAAGGCAAGGTGATCAGCCTGGCCGACTTTGGCGCCTTTGTGGATTTGGGCGGGGCTGACGGCCTGGTGCATCTGTCCGAGATTTCGTGGAAGCGCGTGGCGCATCCGCGCGAAGTGCTCCGAGTTGGCCAAGAAGTCGAGGTCGAAGTCCTGAATGTGGACAACGACCGCAAGCGCATCGGGCTTTCGCTCAAGCGCCTGGAGCCGGATCCGTGGAGCCTGGTCGAGAATCGCTACAAGGTGGGCCAGCTCGTCGAAGGCACGATCACCAAGCTCGCCAAGTTTGGCGCGTTTGCGCGGGTCAAGGACGATGACCAGATTGAAGGTTTGATCCACATTTCGGAGCTGGCGGATGGCCGCATCAATCATCCCAAAGAAGCCGTCAAGGAAGGGCAGGTGTTGACCTTGCGGATCATTCGGATTGACGCAGAGCGGCGGCGGTTGGGGCTTTCCCTCAAGCGCGTGGATCAGGCCGAGTACGCTGAGGCGGACTGGCGGCAAGGGCTGCAGGAAGCTTTGGTGGATGAGACGATGGACGCGCCAGAAGCTCAACCGATGGAGCAGGAAGCAGCGTTGCCAGCATAATTTCAGTTGAAAACTGAAAACTGTGGTATACTCTTTGTACAAGGGAGCGCCGGCCAGTTTTGGCTCGACGCTCCTACGTGCAACAAGGACTGGAACAAACGAGGCGACACTCGGGAACATGGATGGATAAAGGGTGAGTTGAGGAGGGCAAGGTGGCAGGTAAATTAGATCGGTTCACACAGCGGGCGCGACGAGTTTTGGCGCTGGCGCAAGAAGAAGCCGAGCGCATGCGTCACAATTATATCGGAACAGAGCATTTGCTGTTGGGGTTGATGCGCGAGGAAGGCGGCGTGGCCGGGCAGGTGTTGCGCAAGCTTGGCGTCCAGCCGCAGCGTGTGGTTGACTTGGTCGAGCGGATCACTGGGCCGGGGCGGCGCACTTCGCAAAGCAAGGTTGACCTCACGCCGCGCACCAAGCGCGTGATCGAGCTGGCCGTCGAAGAAGCGCACAAGCTGGGGCATCATTACATCGGCACCGAGCACTTGCTGCTGGGGCTGGCTCGCCAGGGCGACGGAATGGCGATTGACATTTTGCGCCAGTTGGGCATCTCGCCGGAGCAGCTTCGCCGCGAGGCGACCAAGACGATTCAGGAAAACCCGGTGTATGCCGGCGGCGAGCCGGAGACCATCAAGCCGGAAGAAAAGAAAAAGAAGGAAAAATCCAAGACGCCGCTGGTGGATCAATTGGCCACCGACCTCACGGCGATGGCCGAGCAGGGCAAGCTCGACCCGGTCGTTGGCCGCCAGACCGAAATCGAGCGCGTGATCCAAATCCTTTCGCGCCGCACCAAAAACAACCCGGCGCTCATCGGCGAGCCGGGCGTGGGCAAGACGGCCATTGTCGAAGGGCTGGCGCAAAAGATCATCACGGGCGATACGCCCGAGCCGCTGCTCAACAAGCGTCTGCTGCAACTGGATGTGGGCAGCCTGGTGGCGGGGACGATGTATCGCGGCCAGTTCGAGGAACGCCTCAAGCGCGTTATCGAAGAGCTCAAGAACAGCGAGACCATTCTGTTCATTGACGAAGTCCACATGCTCGTGGGCGCGGGCGCGGCCGGCAGCGCGGTAGACGCGGCCAACATTCTCAAGCCGGCGCTGGCGCGCGGCGAGTTGCAGTGCATCGGCGCGACGACGCTGGAGGAATACCGCAAGCACGTCGAGTCCGACGCGGCGCTGGAGCGGCGCTTCCAGCCGGTCATCGTCGAAGAGCCGACCGTTGACGAGACGGTGGAAATCCTCAAGGGCATCCGCAGCCGCTACGAAGATCACCACAAGCTGCGCATCACCGACGAGGCGCTCGATAGCGCGGCGCACCTGGCCGCACGCTACGTGCCCGATCGCTATTTGCCGGACAAGGCGATTGACCTGATTGACGAGACTTCGGCGCGCGTGCGGATGTACAAAGCGCCGCAGGCGCGCGGGTTGCAAAAGGCGTTCACCGAGCTGAGATCGGTCCAGCACGATAAAGAAGCGGCGTTGGAAGAGAAACGCTACGACGACGCCGCCAATCTAAAGACGCGCGAAGAGTCGCTCCAAGAACAGCTCGATCAGTTGCGCCTGGGCTGGGAGAAAGAGACCGAGAGCGTCAAGGTCAAGCCGGAAGACATTGCCGAAGTCGTCGGCATGTGGACCGGCATCCCGGTCAGCCGCATCGCGGGCGAAGAATCGGAGCGGTTGATGCGCATGGAGGAGGCGCTGCACGATCGCATCGTCGGGCAGGACGAAGCCATCACGACGATTTCCAAAGCCGTGCGCCGCAGCCGCGTGGGCCTCAAAGACCCCAAGCGGCCCATCGGCTCATTCATCTTTCTCGGCCCCACCGGCGTGGGCAAGACCGAGCTGACCAAGGCGCTGGCCGAGTTTTTGTTCGGCAGCGAAGAGGCGCTGATCCAGCTCGACATGTCCGAGTTCATGGAGCGCCACTCGACGGCGCGGCTGGTCGGCGCGCCTCCCGGTTACGTGGGCTACGAGGACGCCGGTCAATTGACCGAATCCATTCGCCGCCGCCCCTACTCGATTGTCGTGTTCGACGAGATTGAAAAGGCGCACCCCGAAGTGTTCAACATGCTGCTCCAGATCATGGAAGAAGGCCATCTGTCGGACGCGCGCGGCCACAAGATAGGTTTCCGCAACGCGCTCATCATCATGACGAGCAACATTGGCGCAGAGATGATCCGCCGCAATACCGCGTTGGGCTTTGCGCCCAAGCGGGACGAGGCCCAAGAGGCCGAGTCTTCTTACGAAGCGATGCGCGCCAAGCTGCTCGATCAGCTCAAAAAAGAGTTTCGCCCCGAGTTCCTCAACCGGCTCGACGGCGTCGTCGTATTTCGCGCGCTGGGCAAGGAAGAGATTAAGCAGATTGTCACGCTGGAATTGAACAAGGTGCAGGGCCGGTTGGGCGATCACCAGATCAAGCTGGAGGCGACCGAGGCGGCCAAGAATTTCCTGGCCGACGAAGGTTACAACCCCGAGTTCGGCGCGAGACCGCTGCGCCGCGTGATCCAGAACCGCGTCGAGGACGCGCTCTCGGATGGGGTGCTTTCGGCCAAGTTCAAGGCGGGTGACACGGTGCTGGTGGACCTGATCGAAGGCAACCTGGACTTTTTCGTCAAGCCGCGCGAGATTGCGCCGCCGGCGGAGCCGGAATTGATAGGCGCTTTGGTGTAAGCATGACGAATGCGGACCTCCGAGGTTTTCAAAACTTCGGAGGTCTTTTTTTTGTTGACACCGTCGGGGCGCAATGATATACTCACCGTCACTAAACCTGGAGGTCTCGAGGCAATGACAGATTACACTGCAACCGAAATGATGGTCGTCGCTGCGGCGCGGCTCTTGCGCGATGGCGACGTGGTTTTCGTTGGCATCGGCCTGCCCAATCTGGCGTGCAACCTGGCGCGGCGCACGCACGCGCCCAACCTCAACCTGATTTACGAGGCGGGCGTCGTCGGCGCGCAGCCGTCGCGATTACCGCTTTCCATCGGCGACCCGTGCCTGGTGTCCGGCGCGGCGGCGGTGTGCTCGATGTACGAGGTGTTTGCGTTCTATTTGCAGCGCGGCAAGATTGACGTGGGCTTTTTGGGCGGCGCGCAGATTGACCGCTTTGGCAACATTAACGCCACTGTCGTCGGGCCATATCAAAAGCCCAAGGTGCGTCTGCCCGGGTCGGGCGGCGCGGCCGAGATTGCCGCCTGGGCGAATCGCGTGTACTGCATCACGCCGCACCAGGCGCGGCGCTTTCCGGCGCGATGCGACTTTATCACGAGCGCGGGCTTTTTGGGCGGGCGCCAAGAGCGCGAGGCGACCGGCGTGCGCGGCGGCGGGCCGCTGGCGACCGTCACGGATTTGGGAGTGATGGAGCCGGACGAAACCGGCGAGTTGGTGCTCACTTTTATTCACCCTGGCGCGACGGTCGAGCAAGCGCAAAAAAACACCGGCTGGCCGCTCAAGGTTGCGCCGAACCTCAAGACGACGCCCACACCGACGGATGAGGAGATTCGCCTGTTGCGCGAGGAGCTTGATCCGCAGGGAATTTATCTCAAGAGCAAGGGTGGCTGAGCAAATGTCAAATCTCAAATGCTCTTCACCTGTGCTGCATCAAGAGCTGCCGCGTTAAAGTGGATGTGGCCGCCAGATCGTCAGTGAGTGTAAGATGTCAAACCAACCGCCTTTTATCCGCGCCGCCGGATCGCACCACGAGATCGGCCTGACGATTGGCCGCGCGATGGGCGACCTCATCCGCCAGCAGGTTGCCGTGTACGAGGCGATGATCGAGCAAGATACCTCGATCAACATCTCGTGGCAAGAGGCGGTGCTCCAGACGCGTAAGTATTTGCCGTTCGCCGAAGAGTTTTACCCGCAGTACGTCGAAGAGCTGGCGGGCATTGCCGAAGGCTCTGGCGCGGATTTCGGCGATCTCCTCACGCTCAACACGATGGAAGCCATCACTTCGGATGCGCTGTTTCTCAAGTGCACCAGCCTGGCGGTGGGCAGCGAAGTGACGGAAAGCGGCGCGGGCGTGATCGTGGCGCACAATGAAGACTGGATGCCGCAGGACATGCCGTTCGTCTACGTGGCCCAGATCGAGCCGGACGACGAGCCGGCGTTCCTGGCGCTTTCCTATGGCGCGCTGCTGCCCAACCTGGGATTCAACGCGGCGGGCGTGGCGCACGTGGCCGATTCGGTTTACCCCAACGACGTGCGGCTGGGCATTCCGCGCATCATTTACACGCGCGCAATTTTGGGATCGCGCACGCTGGGCCAGGCTATTCAGAACACCATCCATCGTCGGCGCGACGCGGGCTACAATCACCTCATCGCGGGCGAGCACGGCGAAATCTATTGTATCGAGGCTTCGGCCACGGCTTACGATGCGCTGTACGCCGACGACCACTGGATGGCGCACACGAATCATTTCACTTCGCCCGCCATGCGCGAATACGAGGAAAAGCCCGAAGCGTTGGTCAATAGTCGCGTGCGCTACAACCGCGCGCGTCACCTGGTCAAGGGCCGCCTGGGCAAGCTGACCGTGGCCGACTTTCAGACGTTCCTGGCCGACCACATCAACTATCCCAACAGCATCTGCGCGCACGTCGAGCATTGCGATGTGCCGCTCGATTGTACTATTACCATCGCCTCGATCATCATGGACATGGCCGAGCGGACAATGTGGGTGTGCTGGGGCAATCCCTGCCAGGGGACATATTATCCGTATCGGTTGGAAGTCAAGCGGGGATAGCTCAGCCCGCTATCGCCCGTTACCCCTTACAAGAATTTGAGGAACGCAAAGGTTGTGACGCTTGGCCTTTGCGTTCTTTTACACCAAATCAATCGAAAATTGAACGGAGGAGACGGCATGGCAACTCATCCCAAGATTGAGCATTTGCGCCGCCTGCGTCAGCAGGCGCAACAGGCCGGCGGTCAGGAGCGCATTGACGCGCATCACGCCAAAGGCAAGATGTCGGCGCGCGAGCGCGCCGAAGCGCTGTTGGATCGCGGCTCGTTCCGCGAGCTGGACATGTTTGTCGAGCACCGCACCACTGACTTCCACATGGCGGATAAGAAGTATCTGTCTGATAGTGTGGTGACGGGTTGGGGCACGATTGATGGGCGATTGGTGTACGTGTTCAGCCAGGATTTCACCGTGTTCGGCGGCAGCCTGGGCGAGGCCCACGCCGAAAAGGTGTGCAAGATCATGGATCTGGCGATGAAAAACGGCGCGCCCGTCATCGGGCTGAACGATTCGGGCGGCGCGCGCATCCAGGAGGGCGTCGTTTCGTTGGGCGCGTATGCCGATATTTTCCTGCGCAACACGCTGGCCTCGGGCGTGATTCCGCAGATTTCCGCGATCATGGGGCCGTGCGCGGGCGGCGCGGTCTATAGCCCGGCGCTGACCGACTTTATTTTCATGGTCAAGAACACCAGTCACATGTTCATCACCGGCCCGGATGTGGTCAAGTCCGTGACTCGCGAGGAGGTCACATTCGAGGAGCTAGGCGGCGGCAAGACGCACGCTACCCGCAGCGGCGTCTGCCATGTGCTGGCCCAAGATGAAAACGAGGCGCTCGATTCGATTCGCCAGTTGATGAGCTACCTGCCCTCGAACAACATGGAAGACCCGCCGCGCGTGGCCGAAGGGGGCGACGATCCGCAGCGCATGGACGAGCGGCTCGATACGATTGTGCCCGATGAGCCGAATAAGCCTTACGACATCAAGGAAGCCATTCGCATGGTCGTGGACCACGGCGAGTTTTTCGAGATTCACGAGCACTATGCCCAAAACATTGTCGTCGGATTCGCCCGGCTGGACGGGCAAACGGTGGGAATCGTCGCCAATCAACCTGCCGTGCTGGCGGGCGTGCTCGACATCAACTCGTCGCGCAAGGGCGCGCGCTTTGTCCGCTTTTGCGATTGCTTCAATATCCCGCTCGTGACGTTCGAGGACGTGCCGGGCTTTTTGCCCGGTGTGGATCAAGAGCACGGCGGCATTATTCTTCACGGCGCAAAATTGTTGTACGCTTTCTGCGAGGCGACCGTGCCCAAGCTGACGGTCATCACGCGCAAGGCGTATGGCGGTGCGTACGACGTGATGAGCAGCAAGCACATCCGGGGCGATTACAACGTAGCCTGGCCCAACGCGGAAATCGCTGTGATGGGGCCGGATGGCGCGGTCAATATCATCTTCCGCAAAGAGATCGCCGAAGCTCGAGATGCAGTCGCCAAACGCGCCGAGCTAGTCCAAATGTACCGCGACAAATTCGCCAACCCTTACATCGCGGCGGCGCGCGGCTATTTGGACGACGTGATCGAGCCGCACGAAACGCGCCCGCGCTTGATCGAGGCGCTGCGGATGTTGCAAAACAAGCGGGACAGCAATCCGCCCAAGAAACACGGGAATATTCCACTATGAACCGTGGTGCGTGATACGTGCGTTTTGCGTCACGCAAGGAGATTCCAATGTCTGGCAAAACTTGCATTGACGAGCTGGCCGCCATGTTGACCGTGCCCTACGCGCACCTGGAACTGGGTCAGGTCAACGATCACGCGGCCTATGTGATGCATTTCAAAGGCGAGTTTCCGTTTCATCGGCACACGCAGGACGAAATGTACATCGTGCTGGAGGGTGAGATCAAGCTGGAATTTCACAACCAGCCGCCCCTCGTGCTCAAGAAAAATGAAAGCGCCGTCGTGCGAGCCTACACCACACACAGTCCCAGCTCAGAGGGCGCGCTGGTGCTAATGTTCAAACCCAAAGAGATGTTTGCGCCACAGGAAAAGACAGAGTGAGGAATTGAAATGAGCGAAAATCCGGTGATGATTTGCGAAACGCTGCTGCGCGACGCGCACCAATCGCTGCTGGCCACGCGCATGAGGACGCAAGACATGCTGTGCGTCGCCGCGCAGATGGACCAGATCGGTTACTGGTCGGCGGAGGTGTGGGGCGGCGCGACGTTCGATAGCGCGATGCGCTTTCTGGGCGAAGACCCGTGGGAGCGGCTGCGCATCCTGCGGCGAGAAATGCCCAACACGCGCTTGCAGATGCTTTTGCGCGGCCAGAACATTGTCGGCTACAAGCACTATCCCGACGACATTGTCGAGCATTTCGTCGTGGCGGCCAAGCGCAACGGCATTGACGTGTTCCGTATCTTTGACGCGCTCAACGACATCCGCAACATGGAATACGCGATGAAAATTGCCAAGCGCGAAGGCGGACACGTCCAGGCGACCATCAGTTACACCACCAGCCCGGTGCACGACATTCCCAGCTTTGTCAAAATGGGCCGCGAGCTGGCCGACCGGGGCGCGGACTCGATCTGCATCAAGGACATGGCCGGGCTGATCACGCCTTACGCGGCCTACGAGCTGGTCGCCGCGCTCAAAAAGGACGTGGGGCTGCCGGTGCAACTGCACACGCACTATACCAGCGGCATGGGCACGGCGGCGCTGCTCAAAGCGGCAGAGGCGGGCGTGGACGTGATTGACACGGCCATCTCGTCGCTGTCGCTTTCGACGTCGCAGCCGCCGACTGAGACGCTCGTGGCTTGCCTCAAGGGCACCGAGCGCGACACGGGCCTCGACCTGAACAAGCTGGCCGATATTTCGCGCTGCATGGCCGAGGTGCGGAAAAAGTATGCCAGCTTTGAAGCGGGCATCAGCGCGGTGGACGTGAACGTGTTGCAATTCCAGGTGCCGGGCGGGATGCTGTCCAACCTCGTCAGCCAGTTGCGCCAACAGGGCGCGATGGATCGCTATTATGACGTGCTGGACGAAATCCCGCGCGTGCGCGCCGAGATGGGCTATCCGCCGCTCGTCACGCCGTCGAGCCAGATCGTGGGCACGCAGGCCACGCTCAACGTGATGATGGGCGAGCGATACAAGGTCATTCCCGAAGAAGTCAAGCAATACATTCGCGGCTGTTACGGCAAGCCGCCTGCGCCGATTGACCCGGAGGTGCAGCGCAAAGCCATCGGCGACGAACAGCCCATCACCTGTCGCCCGGCTGACTTGCTCAGTCCTGGCTGGGAAAAGGCCAAGGCCGAAATCGGCGACCTGGCGAAATCGGAAGAAGATATTCTTTCCTACGCGCTGTTCCCGCAAATCGCGCGACCGTTCCTGGAGCGGCGCGTCAAGGGACTGGGCGGCAAAGAAGAATACGCGGCAGCTATCGCAGCGATGTTGATCCAACAGGCCGAAGCCAAAGCCAGCAAAGCCAAGACAGCCGCCGCGCCTGTCATCACCGCGACGCCATGGAAGACGGCCTGGCGACCGGGTCGAGGAGGTCGGTGATGGTCAATAAATTCAAGCTCGTGCTGGAAGGCGTGCCTTACGAGATCGAGCGCAAGGGCGATTTGATCCTGGTCAACGGGCTCGAGTTCCCGTGGACGCTCAAGGATAATACGGTCACCGTGGCCGGAAACGCGCACACGGTCAAAGTGCAGAGCAACACTGCCACGGTGGACGGCATCGCTTTTCCGATTGAAGCGCAAGGGCTGGAAGAGCCCAAGTCGGCCA
>CAYHAR010000120.1:0-11960 GCA_964354595.1 uncultured Anaerolineae bacterium
CCAAACCAAAACCCCGCCGAAACATGGCGGGGCGCTCCACTCTTTCTACGCGACTTGATCAGGCGGCGGCTCCTCCGCCGGCAGGACAAAGGTAAACACCGAGCCGCGCCCGACCTCGGACTCAACCAGGATGTGCCCGCCTGCGCCCTCGATAATCCGCTTGACGATGGACAAGCCCAGCCCGGTGCCTCGGATGTTTTGCGCCCTGGCGTTTTCAGCGCGAAAGAACTCGGTGAACAACTGGCCCTGCTGCTCGCGCGGAATGCCGATGCCGGTATCGCGCACCTCGCCGACGACGCGGCCCTTGCCGCCGCGCAGGCTGATCTCCACCGAGCCGCCCGACGGTGTGTACTTGATCGCGTTCCCGATCAAGTTGGTCCAAACGCTCTTGAGCTGATCGGGCGACCCGCGCGCCGTCAATACGTCGCCGGCAATGTCCACCGCCAACCGGATGCGCTTGTGCTCCGCCTGGAGCTGGAGCGGCTCGAGCGCCTTGCGCAGCGCCTCGTCCAGGCGCACGAGCGCCGCCGGGCCCGGCGTCCCCACAGCCTGGAGCTTGCCCAACTGCAGCAAGTCGGCGATCAGGGCCATTTGCTCGTCCGCCCGCGCCATGCACTTTTCAATCGTCGCGCGCTGTTTTTCGGGCGGCACGTAGCCATCCAGGATCAATTGCATATAGTTTTGGATGGCCGCAATGGGCGCTTGCAGCTCGTGCGTCACCAGCCGGATGAACGCCGTCTTGGATTTGTCAATCTCTTCCAGCCGGGTCTTGTCCTCGGCCAGGCGGTGAGCCTCGGCCTCGGCGGACTGTAGCCGCTTGACCTCTCGCAACAACTGCCGCCGCTCCAACCCGCGATTGACGGCCAGCCACACCTGATCGGCTGTGAACGGTTCGACCAGGAAATCAAAAGCGCCTTGTTGAATCGCTTGCGCCGCTCGATCAACGCTGGCGTTATCGGCCAGGACGATGCAAACAATTTCGGGGTCGTATTGGTGGATCGCGGAAAGCAAATCCGCGCCGCCGAGGTCGAGCACCACCAAGCCATAGCCGCCCGCCTCGATCTTGCCCAGCCCATCTGCGCGTGGGGCTGTTTCCACGACCAAGCCATGCGATGCCAGCGCCTGCGCGCACACTTGCGCACCCGGCTCTTCAGCAATGACAATAACCTTGGCTTCAGACATAGGCGCTCCGGTTCTTTCGGCGAAAGACGAACGACCGCTTCGCGTGACGAATCCGTCCTTCGTCCTCGGTCATTCGTCATTCACCCCGGCAACTCGAACGATCGCTGAATAACTGCCACAGCGTCCCGCACCCGGTCAACCGCAATGATGACCATGACCGTCGAGATCGAAGTGCTGATCGCCTGGATGTGAATTCCCGCGTCCGTCAATGCGGCGAAAAACGCTCCGCCGATGCCTGGCCGCACGCGAAAGTCCGGCCCAAAGATGCCGACGCTGGCGACGTTCGGATCCGAACTGACGGCGCTGGCGCGCAACTCGGTCTCGATCTGGCGCACCAGGTCGAGCGCCCGCTGCAACTCGTCCCGGTCCACACACAAGACGACGTGATCCTCGTCGTGGTGATCCGGGCACTGGACGATGAACTCGACGTTGATGCCGGCCTGTCCCAAGGCGTTAAGCAGCACGGCCGCCACGTCCGGCCGCCCCGGCACCCCCATGACGCTGATCCGCGCCAGGTGGTCGTTCTGCATGATCCCGCCGATTTTGACCTTGCTCACCGTTGACGCCTCTGGGGAACCATCAGGCTGGCGGCAAACACCGGTTGACTTGCCGGATCAGTTCCGCCGGCTTGACCGGCTTGCTCAGAAAAGCGTTGACGTGGACGTACTCGTCGGTGGGAAACATTTCGGCGTACTCGGTGCTGGCAATCGAAGTGACCATGATGACGGGGACGTGGCGCAGAGCCGGGTCGTCGTGCATGCGATGGCTCGCCTCCAGTCCATCCAGCACCGTGTCCATGATCACGTCCAGGATGACCAGGTCGGGCTGGTCCCGCTTGACGCGCTCCAGTCCTTCGTTGCCGCCGGCCGCCGTGACAACCTCGTGCTTTTCCTTTTCCAGCACCAGGCGCGTCGCCTCGCAAAAGTCCGGGTCGTCGTCAACGATGAGCACCTTGGCCACAGTCTCCCCTTTCCCTGCGCAAGGAAACAAGTAGATCGGTAAACAAGGAAACAGTAGAGTGCTTGCCCTGTCTGCTTGTTTCCTTGTCTACTCTTACCCGAGAGCTTTTTTGACCAACTTGAGCAGCCGCTTGGGATCCACCGGCTTGGAAATCCACGCCTCCATGTGAATCGCCTCGTCCATCGAGACCAAGCCGGCGTGAGGCGTATCGGCCATGGACGAAACGACGATGATAGGCAGGTGGCTCAGAACCGGGTCGTCGCGAAGCTGGGCGCTCAAATCCAGCCCGTCCGTGACGGTGGTCATCATCACGTCAAGCAGCATCAAATCGGGCCGCTCGGCCTTGATCTGCTTGAGCGCCTCGGCGCTGTTGCTGGCCGAGACGACCTGGTAGTCGTTCTTTTCCAGCACCGTCCGCATGATCTCGACAAAGTCCGGGTCGTCGTCTACGACAAGAATTTTCGCAATCGGCATAGGGCCTCCAGTGGGAACCTGACAGGTCTGCGAGACCTATCAGGTCTATGCGACTTGAACCTTGACCGCGCACACTTTGTACTCCGGTATCTTGGCGACCGGGTCGAGCGCCGAGATGGTCACCTGGTTCGCCGAGGCTTGGGGAAAATGGAAATTGGCAAAGACCATGCCCGGCGGGACGCGATCCGTCACCTGCGCCTCGGCCTCGATGCTGCCGCGCCGCGAAGTGACGCGCACGCGCTTGCGGCCATTCAAGCCCAGCCGCTCCGCGTCGTCGGGATTGACCTCGATGAGCGGCTGCGGATAAATCGCCATCAAGCCCTGCGAGCGGCGGGACATTTCGCCGCCGTGATAGTGATACAACACGCGCCCGGTGCTGAGGATCATTGGATATTCGTCGTCGGGCAGCTCGGCCGGCGGGACGTGCTCGATGGGCGCAAACTTGCCCAGACCGCGCGCAAATTTGCCGATGTGCAAGACCGGCGTGCCGCCATGCGAGGCATCTTTGACCGGCCACTGGAAGGTCTCGCCCCGCTCCAACCGTTCGTACGTGACGCCCGCATAGCTGGGCGTGAGCGCGTTGATCTCGGACATGATTTGCGCCGGGCCGACGTAATCCCAACCGGCGTACGGCGCGGCGGCATCGCGCGAAGCGTGCCGCCCTACGGACAAAATGCGCTTGGCAAGGTCAGCCGTGATGCGCCAATCTTCACGCGCCTCACCCGGCGGCTCGACGGCCTTGCGCACCATCTGCACGCGCCGCTCGGTGTTGGTGAACGTGCCTATCTTTTCCGCAAATGAAACGCCCGGCAAGAGCACATCCGCATAGGGCGCGGTTTCGGTTGGGAAAATGTCTTGCAGCACGATAAAGTCGCACTCTTCCAGGCAATGGCGCAGGTGCGCCGTGTCCGGGTCGCTCATCACCGGGTCTTCGCCCAGGATGTAGAGCGCCTTGATCTTGCCCTCCGCAGCGCCGGGGATCATTTCGGTCACAGTCAGGCCCACTTTGGGCGACATGGGCGCGCCCCAGGCCGCTTGAAACTTTTTCTGCACTTCGGCGTTGGTGACGGGCTGATACGCCGGGTAGACGTTGGGCAAGCCGCCCATGTCGCACGCGCCCTGGACATTGTTCTGGCCGCGCAGCGGGTTGACGCCGCCGCCGGGGACGCCCATGTTGCCCAACAGCATTTGCAGGTTCGCCAAATCCATCACGTTGCGCACGCCCGTGATGTGCTGCGTGATGCCCATCGCCCACAAAACGGCCATCGGCTTGTTCGTCGCCAGGATTTCAGCGGCCTGATAGAGCAGCTCTTTCGGCACGCTCGTGATCTCGGCGACCTTGTCCGGCGTGTACTGGGCGACGGCCGCCTTGAATTCTTCATAGCCTTCGGTGCGCTCGGCGATGAACGCTTTGTCTTCCCAGCTTTTTTCGAGAATAATGTTCATCAAGCCGTTGATCAGCGCAATGTCGGTGCCGGGCTTGTGCTGCAAGTGAACCGCCGCGTAATCCACCAGCGGGATGCGGCGCGGGTCGGCGACAACCACGAGCGCGCCGCGCTGCTTGACCGCCTGGCGAATTTGCATCCCCAACACCGGATGCTGCTCGGTCGTGTTCGAGCCGATGACGAAATACGCCTTTGCATCGTTGGCGACGTCTTGCATCGAGTTGGACATGGCGCCCGATCCGAACGATGTGGCCAGACCGGCCACCGTGCTGCTGTGTCAGAGACGAGCGCAGTGGTCTATATTGTTCGTCCCCATCACCTGACGAGCGAATTTATTCATCAGGTAATTTTCTTCGTTCGTGCATTTGGCCGAAGTCAGAATACCGACGCTATCGCCGCCGAACGTGTCTCGTGTTTCCCTCAACTTTTTGGCCGTAATGTCCAGCGCCACATCCCATTCTACTTCCACCCACTCGCCGCGTCCTTCGCCTTTCGCCCGAAGGGCGCTTCGTCCTTCGTCTTCCAGCAAGTATTTGCGGACACGCGGCTTGGTCAGCCGGTCGGGATGATTCACATAGTCGTAGCCAAAGCGGCCCTTGACGCATAGCCAGCCGTGATTGGCCGCGCCCTCCCAGGCCGACTCGACGCCGACGATCTTGTTATCGCGAACCAGCAGCGCCAGCTGGCAACCGACGCCGCAATACGAGCACGTGGTCACGACGCGCTTGACCTGCCACGCGCGCCCCAAGCCCCGCGACATCTTGGGCATCAGCGCGCCCGTCGGGCAGACGGCCACACAACTGCCGCAAAACTCGCACGGGCTATCCTGCATGATGCTATCCGCGCCGAACGAGATGTGCGCGTTGAAACCGCGCAGCGCCAGGCCCACCGCTTCGACGCCGTTGATAGTGTTGCAGGCGCGGACGCACCGGCGGCATAGGATGCACTTGTTGCGATCCACCTGGATGAACGGGTTGGGATCGTTGACCTCGTACTTGTGCTGGAAACCTCGATAACGGTCGCCTGTCACGCCGTATTCGTAAGCCAGGTCTTGGAGCAGACATTGACTGGTCGCGTCGCACGTCATACAATCCAGCGGGTGATCGGACACCAACAGCTCTAGCACAAACTTGCGCGCTTCCATCACCTTGGGCGAGTGCGTGTGGACAACCATGCCCTCCGTCACCGGAAACGTGCAGGCCGGCTGAAGCGTGCGCTGCTTTTCAATCTCCACCAGGCAGACGCGGCATGCGCCTTCGGGCGGCAGCGCGGGATGATGGCACAACACTGGGATTTCAATGCCGGCCCCGTGCGCCGCTTCGTAGACCGTCTGCCCAGCCTGAGCCTGGATTTTGCGACTGTTGATCGTAATGTTGACAATAGCCATCGTCTCACTGGTTCCTTTCTTTCACGGCCAACGACGAACGACCGCTTCGCGTGACAAATTCGTCCTTCGTCTCTATTGGGGTCGTGGAATACCCATCACGTCGAGCCATTCCAGGTCACACCGCAAGCAGCGCTTGGCTTCCTCGCGCGCCGTCTGCTCGTCATAGCCCGGCTCGACCTCGCGGAAATTGCCGCTTCGCTCGTCCACGCCGATCTCGGACGCGTGCGGGCGGCGGGCATTGGCATACTCGTCCAGGTTGTATAGCTGCACGATATCGGGGCGCGGCGTCTCGTAGCGCGGCTTGACCAGCTCGCCGGTCCTCAGCCACCGATCCACCGCCAGCGCCGCCAGGTTGCCGTGCGCCACTGCCTGGATGACCGTGGCCGGGCCGCTGACTGCGTCGCCTGCGGCAAACACGCCGGGCCGCGTTGTGTTGAACGCTTCCTTGACGACAAACGTGCTCGACTTGGTCGTCTCGATGCCGCCATTCGCGCCCTGCCCATTGCTGCCCATCCAAGATAGGTCAGTCGTCTGGCCGATGGCTGGGATCAGCACGTCCACGCCCAGCGTGAACTCGTCGCCCGCCAGCGGCATGGGCCGGCGGCGACCGCTGCTATCGAAATCGGCCAGAGCCTGGCGCTGAACGACGACGCCGGTCACGCGGCCGTCGCCCGCCACCTGGCTGGGATTCGCCAAAAAGTGGAACTGGATGCCCTCGGCCTTGGCAGCCTCGATCTCTTCGGGGTGCGCGGGCATGTCCTCGCGCTCGCGACGATAGACGATGTGCACTTCCTTTGCGCCCAATCGCCAGGCCGACCGCGCGGCGTCAATCGCCACGTCGCCGCCGCCGACAATCGCCACGCGCTTGCCCTTGACGAGCGACACGGGACGCTCACCCTTCAAGGCAATCTCGCGCAAAAAGTCTGTGCCATGCACCACGCCTTGTTTCTCTTCGCCGGGGATGCCCAAGCGCCGGCTCTTGTGCGCGCCCACTGCCAACACCACGGCGTTGTAACCATCGCGGCTCATCAGGTCGTCAACGCCAAAGTCGCGGCCCAACGCCTGGTTGTAGCGAATCTCGACGCCGGCCCGCTCAATGTTCCTGACCTCGGCAAACAGCGGCCTGCGCGGCAGGCGATATTCGGGAATGCCGACCATCATCATGCCGCCGGGCACTGTCAGCTTTTCGAATACGGTAACCTTGTATCCGCGCTGAGCCAGGCGCAAGGCAGCCGTCAAACCGGCCGGCCCCGCGCCCACCACGGCGATGCGTTTGCTCGCATTGGCTTGCCACTCGGCCTCCGGGACAACCTTTTCGGGCGTCCACTCGTGATTGTATTCCTGGTCGGCCATGAACCGCTTGATCAACCGGATCGAGATCGGCTCGTCAATTTCGCCGCGACGGCAGCGTTGCTCGCAAAAGGCCGGGCACACGCGCCCGCAGATCAGCGCGAATGGGTTGCGCTGGCGATGGATCGCCAGGCCCTCGGCGTAGCGGCCCTGCGCCACCAGCGCCAGATACGCCGGGCTTTCGACGCCGGCCGGGCAGGCGTTGATGCACTTGGCCCTCACGAGCGCCTTGCACTGCCCCGCCGAGCAGGTCTTGTCCTCGATGTGCTCGATAAACTCTCGCTCGAAAAAGCGCAGCCCAGACATGATCGGGCCGGGCGTGAGCTGGCCCAGCGCGCACAGCGAAGCTTCCCGCATGTTGCGCGAGATTTCCTTAATGATCTCGAGGTCGTGATGCGTCCCCTTGCCTTCCGTGATGCGCGTCAGCGTTTCCAACATGCGCTGGCCGCCCATGCGGCACGGCACGCACTTGCCGCACGATTCCGCCGAAGCGAACGTGAGGAAATAGCGGGCGAACTCGACCATGCAGGTGTCTTCGTCCACCACGATCATGCCGCCCGAGCCCATCGTCGCGCCCGCCGCCGTCAGCGCGTCAAAGTCCACCGGCGTATTAAGCGCCGAGGCAGGCAAGCAGCCGCCCAACGGCCCGCCGGTTTGCACAGCCTTGAAGCGTTTGCCCTTGGACACGCCGCCGCCCACATCAAAGATGATTTCGCCCAGCGGAATGCCCATCGGCACCTCGATCAAGCCAGCGTTTTGGATCTTGCCTGTCAAGGCAAAGATGGCCGTGCCGGGCGATTTGGGCGCGCCGATCTTGCTGAACCATTCGGCCCCGTGCAAAATAATCTGGGGCGACATGGCATAGCTTTTGACATTGTTTACATTGGAGGGCTTGTTCCACAGGCCCGCCACCGCCGGGAATGGAGGCCGCGGACGCGGCTCGCCTCGCCGCCCTTCGATGGACGCCATCAGCGCCGTCTCTTCGCCGCAGACAAAAGCGCCCGCGCCTTCTTTGACGTAGAGATCAAACGCAAAGTCGGTGCCCAAGATGTTTTCGCCCAGCAGCCCGTATTCGTGCGCCTGGGCAATGGCCGTCTTCAAATGGTCAATCGCCAGCGGGTACTCGGCACGGCAGTAAATGTAGCCCTCCCGCGCGCCGATGGCGTAACCCGCAATCGTCATGCCTTCCATGACGCTGTGCGGGTCGCCTTCCAAGATCGAGCGATCCATGAACGCGCCGGGGTCACCCTCGTCGGCGTTGCAGATCACATACTTGGGCGTGGCTTGCGACTTGCGACAGAATTCCCACTTGAGTCCGGTGAGAAAGCCCGCACCGCCTCGCCCGCGCAAGCCCGAATCCTTCATCTCACGGATCACGTCGTCGGGCGTCATTTCCGTGAGCGCCTTGGCGAGCGCGCGGTAGCCATCCCGGGTGATGTAATCCTCGATGCGCTCCGGGTTGATCACACCGCAGTTGCGCAAGGCGACACGAATCTGCTTGCTATAAACCGGCAGGTCCTTGTAGGAAGGCACTGCCTGGCCAGAAATTTGCACATCATTAGTTTTATCCATCACTCATGTCCTTCAGCCTTGACTGGAGGCTGATACGTGATGCGTAAAACGTGAAACGTGAACTGCATTGTTACGCTTGACGTTTGACGTTTTGCCCAACAGGTCAATTCGCCTGGTACACGACCTCTTCGTAAATCTTTTCCAGCGCGTACTTGTGGCGCAGTTCTTCCGTGGCGAGCATCTCAAAGATGCCCTTGACCAGCGGATCGTCCACCATCTCGAGCATGGCCTGATAGAAATCGTGCGCGGTCTTTTCGCGCCGGGCCGCCGAAAGCAACACGTCCTGGTAATCGGCGTTGGCGTCCAGCGGCTTGGCCTCCAGGTGGTCAGTCAGCCGCAGGTCAGTGACCGGCTCGGCCTTGGCGCGACGGATGGCCCAGCGGACGTTGCCGGCCTTGGCCTCTTGCAGCTTGGCCTGGTGGCCGAGTTCCATTTCGGCCAACTCTTGCAGCCGCGCGCGCACCGCCGCGTTCTTGACAGCTCCGGCCAGCGTGGTGTACAAGGCGAACGATTCTTGTTCTTCTTCAATCGCCCGGTCGAGCACCGCTTCAACAGAACTGAATTTTTCCATCAGAACACCTCCCATTTCACCAATCGCCCGGCATCTGACCGACCACCCACTCGTTCACCGGACGCCCTTTGACGAGATGCTCCTCGATCAGCCGGGGCACCATGTCGGGCTTGACGTTAGCGTAGGTGACGCGCAGCCCACCCGGCTGCTGAATGTCCACTAGCGGCTCGCGGACGCACATTCCGATGCAGCCGACCATGTCTACATACGCATCAATCTTGCGCCGCGCCAGTTCTTCCCTGATAGCATTCATCGTCTCGCGGGCGCCGGCGGCCATGCCGCACGTCCCCATGCCGACATAGATGGTCGTGCCGGTTTTCAGGCGCGCATCGCGCGCCTGCAACATCTCTCCGCGAACGCGCATCAGGTCTTTTGCATTCTTCAGTTTGGGCATTCCACGCCTCCGAGACGTGAAACATCAAAAGGTTGCGTTTGACGTTTCACGTTTTAGTCGAGTTTTTCTAGTTGTTGAACCAGCGCCGTCGGAGCCAACTGGCCATAAACCTTTTCATCTATCACCGCCACTGGCGCCAAGCCACACGACCCCAAGCAATAGACAATCTCAAGTGTAGCTCTATAGTCCGCCGAGGTACTCCCCGCCTTGATGTCCAGCGCCTTTTCCACCGCCTCGACGTTCTTGGGAGCGCCACGCACGTGACAGGCAGTGCCATCGCAGACGCGAATCAAGTGCCGCCCGCGCTTGGTCAGGCGGAATTGGGCGTAAAACGTCGCCACACCGTACAAGCGGCTGAGCGGGATGCCGGTTTTTTTAGAAATCGCCAGCAATATCTCTTTGGGCAGATAGCCATAGGCATCTTGGGTTCGCTGCAAAATGGGAATGACAGCGCCTTTCTGCCCTCTGAATTCTTTAAGGATCTTTTCGAGCGGGCCAAGGTCGAACGAGGTTTCGTTGTTAAAGGCAGTCATGCCGATTCACCTCCAAGGGGCATCGTTACGCGTGATGCGTCACGCGACAAAATGCTGTATGTGGGGAACTGGATGCAGTTCAAGGTCATTCGAGACCAATGCCAAATTGTGATGCAACCTCTTCTGCGCGAGCGGGCGGCCTCAGATCACCAGCTCGGTGACTAGTTGGCCGCCGACGACGTGTTCCTTCAGAATCTTTTTGGCCCGTTCCGCCGAGACGTGCCCATAGGTCACTTGCGGCTCGCCGCTCACCGAAACCTGGACGATCGGCTCCCACTCGCACCTACCGATGCAGCCCGTCTGGGTCACGCTGATGCCGGCCAAGCCTTCATGCTCAATCACGTCGAGGATGGCTTTCATCGTCTCTCGGGCGCCGGACGCAATGCCGCACGTGCCCATGCCAATCACAATCCGGGCACGCTCGCCCGTCGGCTGAGCCTTGCGCCTTTCCAGCGCCTCGTCCTTCAGGCGCTTTAACTCTTCGAGGGATTTGGCGGTTGGCATTTTCCTACTCGCTCACTGCGGCAGCGCGTTGAACCTCGGCGACGCCTTGCTCCAACATCTCGCGCACAAAAGCCAGGATCGCAGGCTCGGTCAACGGCACCTCGCCTAGGATTTCTGTAATCGGCTCGTTGTCAAAGACGAATGCGGCGTCATCCGCCCGGTACGAGAACACCCAATGAATATTGGGATAGGCGACGACGAGCGTGAGCACCGTGCCGGCCAGATCGCCCAACGGCGCCCGGTCAATGTGTCTGCGCTGAAAATCGACTTCCAGGCGCGTCCCTTTTCCCACCGCCGAGGTGATACGCAGGCTTCCGTCGCACGCTTCTGCCGCAGCTTTTAAAAAAGGAATCCCAAAGCCGACATGGCGGGTCTTGCGGCTGGTGGCAAACGGATCGCCCAGGCGTGCCACCAGTTTTTCATCCATCCCCTTGCCATCGTCTTGGACAGCCAACCTGAGCCGGTCGTTCTGCAAATCTTCTTCAACTGTGAGAGTAATCGCCTTGGCGTTAGCCGCCACGCTGTTTTCGACAATATCCAACAGGTGCAAAGCGATCTCTCTCAACTAGTCGCAAGCTCCAGCGGGCAGTGTCATTTTAAGCTATAATCCACCCGCAAAATCTTATCATACGTATCCGCGCCGGTCAACGACAAATGTCATCTCGATTGGGCGAGGGTTGTCAACTCTGAATCACCAGCGACCGGTTCATCTGGCCCTGCAAGGCTAGCTTTAACTCGGCAATGGTCAGAGTTGCCAGCCTGAATACGTTCACGCTCAAAATCTCTTCAAGGCGATGCGCGTCGCCGCTCTGAATCAAGGGGAAACCGACCAGTTGTGGAAATCTACTGGTAGCTTCCTGAGGCTTGAGGTGTCTAGATATTTCCAGCGCTTCAATCATCACGTCGGTCGGCACAAAGCCCAGATTCGCGATCAGCCCAAACGCTTTTCGATCCACGTGGGCGGGAATCGCCAGCCCCTCCAGTCGCGTGACGCCTTCGATGGCCTCTGTGAGCGAGAGATTGGCTGAGGTCAACAGCAGGCGCGTCTCGCGCCGGATAAACTCTCCTGTCTCGTCTACGACAAACTGCTCGCCAAAGAACTCGACGTTGTTTTCCAGGGCAGGCAGGCGCTCGTCCACAATCGTCTGCCAGGTCTCCAATTGTCCTAACGTATCGAACAGGCAAAGAAGATGAACCTCTTCGCGCGTTTGCAGTTCTAAGCCAGGTAATACGACCAACCCTGTGTCAGCGGCAGCCTTTTGCACGGCTGAAACATTCGCACTGGCGTTGTGATCCGTGACCGCAATCAGGTTAATCCCCTTGCTCAAAGCCGCCTGGACAATCAGGGGCGGAATCATCTCCACTTCGGCGCAGGGCGAGAGCACGGTATGCACATGCAACTCTGCGACGTGGGTTCTCAAACTAGCCTACCCCCGCCCGCGCGTTCTCTCGCCCCGGACGACGCCCCTCCCCGCGTCTTGCGGCATTCGCAGAAACACAAGTGCGCCATACGCGGTAGACGTTAGCTGTTGCGCAGCCCCAGTTCCCACAAGCGGCCCACCACTTCGTACGTCGTCATGCCGGTCGA
>CAYHAR010000121.1:0-11919 GCA_964354595.1 uncultured Anaerolineae bacterium
GCGCCTTTGACCAGTCGCCGCAGCACGCGGAACTGGAGATCGTCAGGCGCGATTGCCACAAAGCAGCCATGGTCGCGCGCCGCTGCCAGCAGCGTATCGTCGGGCCTGTCTTTAAGCAAGTAGCACGATACCTGCGCGCCTGCTTCGCGCAGCGCGCGCGCGGCCACCAATCCGTCGCCGCCGTTGTTGCCGGGGCCAATGAGCACTAGATGTCGGACGCCCGCAGGGCGGGACGCCCGCAAGGCGGGAGGCCGGAGCGCGGACTCGTTTAGGTGGGATTGGACGACGTTGGCGACGGCGGTTCCGGCGCGCTCCATCATCGCGGCGTAGGTGTGTCCCGCCGCGTCGGAGGCTTGCTCAATGCGGCGCATCTGGTCAACGGAGACGAGTTTCATAATGCTTCTACCTCTTTCGCAATGACTTGATTCTATCATGAGCATGCCAGCGCGAGAACCACGATCATCAGTGATTGCGCCGCCGGAAAATCCCTTGCGACCAATACCAGTCAAGCGTCGCCTGCGCCCCTTCCTCGAACGGCGTCGGCGCAAGTCCCAACTCGGCGCGCGCCTTGTCGGACGATGCGTTCCAATCGCAAAAGACGTAAGGCGCCAGGTTGATCGGGTAATACGGCTCGCGGCCTGTGATGCGTGAGAGCGCCGTCCAGGTTTTCGCCAGCAGAATCATGCCCCAGCCGGGCGCATCGAGCCAAAAGCGGACGCCCGCCAATCGCCCGACGATGCGGTTGACCTCGTTGTGAGTCAGGCACGGCCCGCAAACGTTATAGACTTGGCCCGGGCGACCCTTTGTGAGCGCCGATTCGATCATCCGGCCCAAGTCCGGCACAAAGATGGGGAAGGTGATGTGCCGCCCGTGATGAATCCGCAGCGGCAACCCTTTGAGCGGGTCTTCAAAAAACAGGCGATTGAACGCATACCGTCCCCACGGGCCATAGAACGCGCCGGGCCGCAGGACGATCACCGGCAGCCCGTGCTCGGCGTGATACGTCAACGCCAGCGCCTCGCCATTGAGCTTGGAGCGTTGATAATCGTCGGATGGATCGCAAAGCGTGCCTTCGGTGATGAGCGTCCCCGGCTTGGGGCTGCCGACGACGGCGATGGTCGAGATATGAACGAACCGCTGCACACCGGCACGCCGCGCCGCCTTCAAGACGTTGTGCGTTCCCTGGACGTTGACGCCAAAGAACTCGGCGTATCGGCCCCAGAAGCGAAACTTGCCCGCCGCGTGAACCACCGCGTCGCAGCCGGCCATTGCCGCTGTCACCGACTCTGCGTCGCGCGTGTCGCCAAAAGCCAGCTCCACGCCCCATTCGCGGAGAAAATCGTAACGGCTCGTGGGCCGGACGAGCGCCCGCACTTGATGGCCGCGCTCAACCAGCCACGGGACGAGATTGTGGCCGAGAAAGCCGGTCGCGCCAGTGACAAGAATCATGTTCGATTGCCCTCAATGGAATGGATTTGTGCTACGGCAAATAGCCGACGATGAATGCGTTTCCGGGCAGCGGCTCGCCTTGCGGCGTTGTGGCTGGCAAACGCTCGCCTGTAACCCGGTCATAGATTCCGACCTGTATCGCCAGACGCCCGGATGGCAAAGATTGTGCAACAGGGGAGCGGCAAAAGTATTGTCGTTCCTCATAAAGAGGCGATAGTAGAGCATCACACCGGGGCGGTAAAACTGATAGTCCGGCGTCGGCTGGATCAATTCGCCCAGCGATTTGCCGACAATCCGGCCAAACCACAAAGGATCATCCCAGAAGAAGCCAAAGGCCAGCGTGGGAGTATAGAGCCAGACCACGACCAGCAGGAGACCCGCCCTTGCCAGGGCCGGGTGAAAACGGGGATAGATAGTTCGACGCATGGGCAGGTTTTCTTTGGGAGCGCGTCTTTCTGACACTCGGCCCTTCCCCCGTCGGCGCTGGCATGGAGCGCGACAGAGGAAGGGCTGAATACAAGAGAGAATTGATCCCAGGGCGCAGGATCACATCTCGCGCGCCATCGTCACAATCGAGTCAATGATCGTTTGCTCGCTCACGTGGCCCGAGCTGTTGAACACCACGTCGTACAAGCTTGGGTCGAGCCAGTCCACGCCGAAATAGCGGCGCATAAACTCGGCCCGCATCTGGTCCGAGTCCGTCACGCGCAGCTTGGCCGAAGCGCGGTTCAATCCTTCGCGGTCCATCAACCGCTCGACGCGCACCAGGTAATGCGCCACAACCTGAACGCGCAGCGCGTCCGTGTGCGCGCTCAGGATCACGTTAGCGCCCCGGCCGATGATGATGGAATTCCCTGCCTGGGCCAGCTCGCTGACGACCTGCGTGATCAGGTTGCGATAGTGCGTTTCGGTCAGCGGCAATGTATGACGCTTGCTCAACGCGCGCTCGCGCGCTTCGTCCACCGTCAGTTCTTCTCGCTTTACCAGGGCTTCGATTTCACCGCGAGCGGCCCGCAATTCACGCAACGTCGCGCTTGGCTCGGCTGGAATCGCGGGTTGGACGCCCAACGTATCCAGAATTCGGCGCGCAAAGCCCGGCCGCTCGTCCAGCTTGACCAGTCTCTCAAAATCAGCTTCGGTGGTCAGTCCAACGGTGGCCGCGGCCTGGTGCAAGATCTCGCGGTCATAGTAGCGCCACCCCAATATTCTGGCGACCTCGGCGGCAATGTAGCTGCCTTGGCTGCCGACTTGCCTGGAAATCGTAATGACGGCCATGTTCCCCTCCTTCAGGTACAACTTGGCTGATTCCAGTTTTCCTCATGCGGGCGGCACAAGGATGCCGTCCTACCTTGATGCGCCTTGAGACTTGGCCGAATGATGCGCCCCCCTCACCTCCTTTCTCGTGCGGTCAAAGCTCGATGTTCAGTCCAAGCGATTTCAGCTTTTCCCGCGTCGGCTTGCCCGTCGCCGGGTCCCATCCGCGCGCTTCATAGTATTCCTTGAGCAGCAAGTTCATGTCCGGCACGTGCCCGGCCTGGCCGCCGTCGGGCAATGGCTCCAACAGCAGCTTGGGCAATTTCTCTGAAGCGCGTGTGAGGCCCAACCGGCAGTTGTACGCCCGCTTGAGATTCCACGCTCGCTCGCCTGCGCGCAGCATCTCTTCGAGCGTCCAGTCGTAACCGGTGGCAGCGCTCAACAGATTGACCACCGTCGAAGGCGGCGTGGCGGCAAAAAAGCACATCACCAGGCTATTGCAGACCGTGCGCCAATCTTGGTGGCGCGCCACGTAATGCGCTTTGCCGCCGTCTTCCAGGCGCTCGGTCATCGGGATGCCCAGCTCGTCGTTCGAGTTGCCCATCTCGACCAAGAAATAGTCGCTTTGATTATGGCACGCGCCGCGCGGCGAAGTGACATACGCCAACGCCTGGCCCGTCATCGCGCGCGGATCGTGCATAGGCACTTCGAGGTTATTGACGTGCGCCGCCAGCTCTTGCACGCCAAAGTGATCGGCCAGCGCCAGGCTGCCCTGCGCCAGCAGCGCGCCGAACCCGTCGCAGCGCGCGATTTGCTCGATCAGGTCAAAACATGGACGAGGGTCGCCCCAACGCAACTCTAATCCGCCCGTGTCCGCCGCCGTGATGATGCCACGCTCGAACAGCAGATACGCGAGCGCGATGGTATTGCCCGCGCTGATCGTGTCTATCCCAACAGCGTCACAACGATTGTTCAGAGCCGTGATGGCAGCCAAATCATCCACCAGCAGTTGCGACCCGAACGCGGCAATTGTTTCGTACTCGGGACCCTTGGCCGGGCCATTCGTGGCATACGGCCCTTCGTTGATCGTCACCTCGCGGCCACACGAGATCACGCAGCCCTGGCACGCGCGCTGGCCGGTCAGAATCGTTTCGGCCATCCGCGCGCCGCTGATCCGCTCCGCGCCTTCGAACGCGGCCTGCGTCCAATACTTTTGCGGCATGTCGCCCAGGATTTGCAGGTATTCGACGCCATTGGACGTGCCCAGTGCGCGCCAGATCGTCGTGACGTTTTCTTCTATCAGCGCCTGGTTAGCTTCCACCCGCAAACGCTTGTATTCCTCGTCGCGCGCAAAGGCGATCTTGCCCGTGCCGCGCACTGCCACAGCCTTGAGATGCTTGGCCCCCATCATCGCGCCCATGCCGGTGCGCCCGGCGGCGCGCCCGTGATCGGCCATGATCGAAGCGTAGGACACGCCGTTTTCGCCCGCCAGGCCGATGCACGCCACGCGCGCTTGCAGCTCACCGACCTCGCTCTTGATGATGCGCTGCGCCTCGTAGGTGTCAGTCTTGCCCCACAAGTGCAAAGCATCGCGCAACTCGGCCTGGCCGTTGTGAATCCAAAGGTACACTGGCTGGTTCGCGCGCCCGGTGATGAGGACACCATCGTAACCGGCATAGCGCAGCTCCGGCCCGACAAACCCGCCGATGCTCGATTCACCCCACAAGCCGGTCTGCGGCGAGCGCGCGCAGATCGTAAAACGCCCGGTGGCCGTCGCCGCCGTGCCGGTGAGCGGGCCCGTGATCCAAAGCAACGGGCTTGCCGGGTCGCGCGGGTCAAGGGTGGGATCGAGCCAGTCCCACAGCAGACGCGCGCCCAACCCGCTGCCGCCGATGAAATCATGCGCGTAACCTGGATCAACCGCCTGCTCGCGGATGTCGCCACGAGTGAGGTCAACGACGAGGAGTTTGCGATCCATGTAATAAGCCTCCAGGGCGACCCCTGACGACGGGCCGCTGACCGCAGCCCGCCTTCAACGGCCAGTGGTCGTCAAAAGTCTATGCTCTTGCCCTCGTAAGCGTACTCGAACAACCGGCGCATCTCGTTATCGTCAGGAATGCGGGTGCAGGTGACCGTTTGATTATCGTTGCCGGCGTTGCTCACCAGCAAATCCAGCTCGCGGTCAAAATCAGCGCGCGCGATGCCGCACGCCGCAATCGTGCGGGGCTGGTCGAGCGCAAGTTGCAGTTGGCGCACCGCCGCGGCGAGCTTGGCTGCCGCTTCCGGTTCAGTGGTGCAGGGCAGATTGAGAAAGTGCGCCATGTCGCCGTAGCGTGTGCAGCCCGGCTCGCCGAGAGCGCAAAACTCGATGGTGTACGGCAAGAACAAACTCACCCCGCGGCCATGCGGCACGTGGAGCACGCCGCCCAGCGCGTGGCCCATCCCGTGCGCCAGCGATGCCATCGCGTTCCCGAACCCCAGCCCGGCGATGGTGGCCGCGTTGTGCATCTTGATGCGCGCCTCCAGGTCAGTGCCATTTTGATAGGCGCGCGGCAGAAACTCGAACACCAGCTGCGCCGCCTTGAGGCACAGCCCATCGGAAAAGTCGTTGTGCCACTGGCACGTAAAACCTTCGATGGCGTGCGTCAGCGCGTCCATGCCCGTGTCCGCCGTCACGCGCGGCGGCATGCTCATCGCAAAAGAGGGATCGAGGATCGCCATGTCCGGCATCGCCTCGCGGTTGCCCAGGCCCAGCTTGCGACGCTCGCCCACATTCGTCAGCACCATCGCCCATGTCGCCTCCGAGCCGGTGCCGCTGGTGGTGGGAATCGCCAGGAAGCGCGCCTTGCTGCGCAGATTCAACCGCTCCATCGGGTTGATGCCTTCGGGGTCCATGTCGGGTCGTTCGTACAAGACCCACATCGCCTTGGCCGCGTCGAGCGCCGAACCGCCGCCCAGGCCGACGATCCAGTCCGGCTGGAACTCGGCCATCCGGGCTGCGCCCGCGCGCGCCGTTTCGATGGAAGGGTCAGGCTCGACGCCATCGAACACGCTCACCTCAAAGCCAACCGCTTGCAGCGCCGCTCGGACGCGCGCCGCGTGTCCCAACTTGGCGATAACCGCATCGGTGACGATGAACGCGCGTTTGCCCTGCAATTGCGCCAGATAGCTGAGCGACTCTTCGCCAAAGACAATTTCGGGGCTGTTAAAGAACCACATGATTCTTGCTCCTGCGTCAAACGTCATTCGTCTTGGTTGACGTTTGATATCTCAGACTGGAAATTCGGTTTCGATGCGGGTGCAGCTTTCGACCAGCTCTTTGGCGGCCTTGACGCTCTTCATCACCATGGCCATGTTGCCCTTGAGCTTGAGCTGCCCGGTGACCAATCCCTGGATCGGGTCGAGCTTTTTGGTCAGGACCTTTTTCCATATCGCCACCGGCGCGCTCATGCGAAAGACGGGCGTCTTGGCCGATTCGTCGGCCACCTCGAACGCACCGCGGCAGTTGCCGTGCCAGAGGTCCATGTAGAGGAGCACGGTCTTGTCCAGTGTGCCGCCCGGCTCGACGACGAAATAGAAATCGCCTTCCCAGGTTTTGGCTGCCTCGGCGTAGGCCGCGCTTTTGTTGAGATCCTCCATGAGGGCCTTGATCCACGCGTCGCTCGGGAATTTGTGTGCCATTGAATGCCTCCTTATTTGGGAACAGATAGCGGAACGCTGTTGTTAATACCGCGATGACTTGTCGGCAATGTCGCGCGGCTTCGACCATTGCTCCAATGGGGGGTATGCTGAGAACTGCTCACTAGAGATTATACAGCGAGAACGAAGGGTGTCAACTGCCTTGTCGCAAGCGCGGGCCTAGCACGACAGTGACCTGCGCCCCGCCGCTCAAGGTTCGCACCTGGTTTTCCGGGCCGAGCGCCAACGCCACGCCGCGTGGGATGCCCAGCCCCAAACATTCAGGCTGTGACTTGAGAGCGGCGCGCAACGCCAAGGCCGCCGCATCGCCAAAGGCCGGACAAACGATGGCATCAGGTAACCAGCCCCAACCACGCAAGAGACCCACATCTCCGGCGCTCAGACACCATACACCCAACGCGCTCGCCGCCTGACCCGCAGCGACAATGACCGCGCCCGCTCGATAGGCCGCCGCCAGCGCGTCGAATGCCGGCGTATCGGCCAGCGTTTCGACGAGCCGCTGCGCCTGCCCGTCGCCGAGGTAGACGAGTCCGGCGTTCATCAAGCGGCGCGTGTTCTTGGGATCCGTCGCGTCCGTTCGCGTGAAAATCGGCGCGACGTAACCCGCCGGCCCACCCATCTCTTCGATCTGCGCGACGACGCGCGCGCCCTCGTCACGGCCAGCCTCTGGCGTGGCGCTGGCCGTCGGCACAAACACGGCGGGCGATTCGTCGCTCATCGCCTCAATCGCCGCGCGCGCTATATCCGCTGTCTCGTCCAGAGTCCCGCCGCCGACGAGCACGAGCCAACCTCGGCCATCGCGCCACTGTAAAGGTCCTGCTTTGCCCACAAGTCTCCTCTATCACGTGTCGCGCATTCCGTATTGCGTAAACAGAACATGCAATACGGAATACGGAGCGCGCATCACGCATCACACAAATAACTTGCCACAGTCTGGCACAGGATCGCAGCGGCTTGCGGCAACACTGCCTCGTCAAAATCAAAATGCGGATTGTGATGGGGAAACTCGGACGGGCCGCGCGCGCCGCCCATAAAGAAAAAGCACCCACCGACCTCGCGCAGAAAATATGCCATATCCTCCGAGGCCATCCAGCGCTGCTTGGCGCTGACGTTCTCTGCGCCGACGATGCGCGCGGCTGCCTGGCGCACACGCGCCGCCGTTGCCGCATCGTTGACGACGGCGGCAGTCAGTTCTTCGATTTCCAACTGGGCCGACGCGCCCATCGTGCGCGCTGCGCCTTCGACGACCTCGCGCACGCGGCGCAGCGCCGTCTGCCGCGTGGCTTCATCGAACGTCCGGATCGTCCCCCACAGCTCGGCCCGCTCCGCGATGACGTTGAACGCCGCGCCCGCGTGCAGGCTGCCCACGCTCACAACGGCCGGTTCTTGCGGGTCCACGTTGCGGCTGACCACCGTCTGAAGCGCGTTGACGATTTGCGCTGCCGCGACAATGGCATCTACAGTTTGATGGGGCGTTGCGCCGTGGCCGCCGCGGCCGGTGACGATGCAGTGAAATCGCTCGCCAGCGGCCATCACGGGGCCTTCGCCTGCGGCCACTACACCCGACGGCAATTGGCTAAAAATATGCAGCCCTAACGTCACGTCGGGGCGAGGCTTTTGCATCGCGCCGTCTCGGATCATTTTCGCCGCGCCGCCCAAGCCCTCTTCGGCCGGCTGAAAGACAAACTTGACTGCGCCCGCCAGCTCGCGCCGATGACGCGCGAGCAACCGCGCCACGCCCATCCCGATGGCTACGTGGCCGTCGTGGCCGCAGGCATGCATCACGCCGTGCGTTTCGGAAGCGTACTCGGTCGCGTTCTCCTCCATGATCGGGAGCGCGTCCATGTCAAAGCGCAGCATCACGACCGGCCCAGGCCGCTCGCCTTGCAACAGTCCGACGATGCCGGTCTTGCCAATTTCAGTTTGCACATCTATCCCCAGCTCGCTCAGGTAGCACGCCACAATGTTGGCAGTCCTGGTTTCTTTAAAGCCCAGCTCGGGGTGACGGTGAAAATCGCGCCGCCAGTGGACGAGGTCTTGTTCGAGTTCTCGCGCTTCGGCTATATAGTCGGTCATGGTTCTCCTTCAAGTGATTCGTCGTCAGACAGTAGAGCAGTTAATAAAGCAGGATCGGAAATAGGTGCGGAGCAGGTCTGACCTCGGCAGACGTAGGCGACGGGCGCGCTGGAGGCCGGAAATCCGCGCGCGGAAATCGTGGCTGCATCGCGCGCCGGGTCGAGCGGGCGGACGATGCGCCAGGGCACGTAAACTTGCCACGCAGCAGAAAGCATCGCTTGCGGGCGCGGATCGCGCGGAGCGAGCGCGCCGACGACGGCAATCTCGGTTGGCTCGCTCACGGCGCGGTTGACGGCCAGGCCATACGCAGCCGCCATATAGTCGTACCGGGCGTATTCGTCCTCAAAGACGAGCAAAGCTGTTTCGCCTGCGCTCAGATATTCCTGGACGCCGGTCAAGTGATAGAGCGTGATGAACACATCGGCGGCGACGGCGTTTTCAGAAATTGGCTTCAAACGAGAATGCAATGCTCCGGGCGCGCCCAGGTCGTCGGGCCGATCAAAGAACCCGCCGCCCTCGGCATCGGCCAGGTGATCCAGCATGGCGCGAGACAGCGTCGTCGCGCGGTCGAGATGTTTTGCGTCGCCGGTGAACTGGAACGCGGTCAGGCTGGCTTGCGCCAATCGGGCATGGTCATGCAAAAGGCCAGGCAAGTGCGGGCCGTTGCCATCCACAAAATGGTACAGCGCGCCAGTCGTTGTGTCGTGACAAGTCGTCCACAAATAATCCAGCAGACGCAACGCAGTGTCCCGATAAGTGGGATTGCCCAACACTGCCGACGCGATGAACAGCGCCTGCGCCATCATCGCGTTCCAATCGGTGTACACTGTCCAATCAATGAACGGTGCATTTTGCTGGCGTCGCTCGACCATCGAAAGCGCATAGTATTCTTCGTCGGCGTCCTGGCTGCCTGCAAATGTCCCTCGCTGCGGGCCGTACAGCGTGTTCATCAGATAAGCCAGGCTCTTTTCTACAACCGCCTTGATTTTCTCGTCGCGCGTGACCTGATAAGCATAGAGATACGTGGCAAGCAGCTTGGCGTGATCTTCGAGCATCTTTTCAAAGTGCGGGATGCTCCAATCGCGCGTAGTCGAATAGCGAAACCAGCCGCCTTCGACCGGGTCGTACATTCCACCGCCGCCCATGCCGAGCAGTGACTTGACGATCATGTCTGTCAATCGAGTGTCACGCTTGCCGCCGTTGACGTATTCCACCAGCAGCAAGTCGTATGCCTCGGGATGCGGGAATTTGGGCGCGTCGCCCAGTCCGCCATAAACCGGATCGTAAGCGCGGGCGATGCTGCCGACGATTTGCGTGACGATGCCCCACGAAAGCCGGGCGCCTTCTCGCGCGCGAGGGTGATTGGCTTCTTCGCGCCGCCGGGCACCCTCAGCCGCTCGCTCCGCCAGCGCGACCTTGTCGCTGCGATACGCCTGCAAAACCTGTTGCAGCAGGCTCTGCATTTGCGCGGGCGGAACATACGTTGCGCCCGTGATGATTTCGCCTTGCGGCGTGAGCAGCGCCGTCGTCGGCCAGCCGCCCATGTTGTAGCGCGCGTTAATGTCGGGGCGGCGGTCGTTATCCACTTTGATCGGGATGAAATCCTCGTTGATGAACGCGGCCACCTGCGGGTGACTATAGGTATCCGCGTCCATGCGGTGACACCAGTGACACCACACCGCGCCGATGTCGAGCAGGATCGGCTTGTCGCTCCGCTGTGCCTCGGCAAACGCCTCGTCGTTCCATTCTCGCCAGTTCACCAACGTCTCACTCATTCGTTCCTCTTGGTAAAGCATGACGCTCAACCACCTGCGGGCAGGCATCAATCGCCCCGCACATTTTGGCCGGATCACCTCGGGTGAACGTGGCACAGCCCCAGCACCACCAAGCGGACCAAGTATACCATTTGCGGCGACCCTCTTGGCGGATTTCCTTGCAGAGTTTCAAAGCCACATCATGCGGAACAGCGGTCACACAGCCAGTGTCTTGCATGGTCACGCCTCACGCTTGCGGATTCGGCCACCGAATCGAAACCAGGCAATGCTGCCTTCCAGGTCACGCAAAAATTCGCCGCGATTGTTTTGCAGGGGAGGATCGAGCGCTACGACACGATCCTCTGCATAAAACGCCAATCGCACCGGCGGCGGCTGTGAAGACGGCGGCGGCGTATCGGGCGTGGGAAAGCCTCCCCTGTAAGTGACCCGCATCATCAACTTGCCGTCCTGCAAGTACAATTCGTAATCCGAGTCGAGCGACGCATATCGCCCAACGTAGGGAGCAAGCTTGCTCTCTGGCAGGTCCAGCGGCGCAGCCTTGGGCCAAGCAACCCCCAGGTAATGCTCGAGCGCCCACTCGGCCACCTGATCGCACAACTGATCGCCGTCGTCCGAGTTGGTCAGGATGATGATGGCAAAGCCGCGCGCGGGCGCCAGCCTGAACTCGGTCGTCTGACCGTGCGTGCCACCCCCGTGCCGGACGATCCACGTCCCGCCCGCGTTCGTCAACATCCACGCTACGCCGACGGCGTCCGTCGCGCCACTGGCCGGCGCAAGCGGCGTTTGCATCAACGTCACAGACTCGCGCGTGAGCAGGCGCGCGCCATCCGGCGCAACTCCCTCGCCCACATGCAAGTGCGCATAGCGCAACAAATCTTTGACGTTGGAGACGATCCCGCCGCACGAGTAAATCGCTCGCCCCATCGCCCAGGGCCGCGCCACCGCCGGCTTGCCGTCCACCATTTGATGCCCGACGACGAACCGATGCGTCATGACGTCGGCGGGAAAAAAGAAGGTCATGGACAAGCCAAGCGGATCCAAGACCAGCTCCTTGATCGCCGCCTCAAAGGTTTTGCCGGTGACGACCTCGATCACTCGTCCGGCCAGGTAAAAACCCGCGTTATTGTAGGAATAGACCGCGCCGAGCGGCGTCAGTTGTTCCAGGTTGCTCATCCTGGAGACCATCTTGGCGAGCGCGTCGTCGCCCGGGCCAAAATCGTCAAAATAATCGCCCACCCAGCCGCCCGTGTGCGTGAACAGGTGACGCAGCGTGACCTTGCTCGCTACTTGTTCACTGGCAAGGCGCAAGTCGGGCAGGTAAGCGCGAACCGGAACATCGAGCCCAAGTTTGCCCATCTCGACCAGCCGCATCGCCGCTGTGCCGACAAACGTCTTGGTGATCGAGCCGATCTGAAAAAGTGTATCGGCGTTGACGGGGAGAGGATGCTCGACGCTCGTCACGCCAAAGCCGGCGACGTGTTCCTGGCCATTGTGGAGGACGCCCACCGCCACGCCGGGCACTTGCACGCGCTGCATGGCCTCGATCACTTGCTCGCCCAAGAGGCGCAAGTCTGGATCGGTGATGTCGGCGTGGATGATGGTTTGTTGGCTCATCGTCATTCTCTTTGGTGATCCCTGTCGGGAAGTGTAGTATAATCTCTGCTAG
>CAYHAR010000122.1:0-3434 GCA_964354595.1 uncultured Anaerolineae bacterium
CTGGGAAAGAATTGAACCACGTCGAGCTGCAATGCGTACCGGTAGCGCCGCGCAAACTCTTGGCAGCGATCCAGCGCGCGGTGTGTGCCTTTGCCCACGCGGTTGGCATACGAATCAAAGATAAATCGCCGCTCGAACAGCGGCCCGATGATGTTGCACAGGGCGTGATGCACGACGCGGTCGCGGAAAGGCGCGGCGCTGACACCTGCACTTGCACTGCGCGCAAGCGCAGGTGCAAGTGTGAGCCGCCGCTTGGGTTCGTGGATGTAGAAACTGTGATACGGGCCGGGCTGGTAGGTCTGGCGCGACAATTCGTTTTGCAGCGCCACCAGGTTGTCTTCCAGCTTGCGCTCAAAGTCCGCCGCCGGCGCTTGGCCGCGCTTGCCCTCGCCTAGCGCGCCCCCGCCGCGCAGCGGCGGAAAGGGCGTGCGCGCGCGGCGATAGGCCCGCTCCAGGTTTTCCCAGTCGCAAATTTGCGGATACAGGTTGGTAAAAGTCTGCATGTTATTTTTCCAAAAAATCCGCGACCGCGCTCCGCGCGGATTTTAATCTTTTTTCAGGGATCAGCGAATCAGGGATCAGGGTGTCAACTGCGAGAGCCGGCGGGACACCACCACCACCCGAAAACCGAGATCGACGACACGAAAGTCAGGATGGCCGACGTTGCGGCACGCGCAGCGAGCGCGGCCTCGATTGTAGAGCCAGGAGCCGCCACGCACCACCCGCCCAGCGTCACCTGACAACTCTTTATCCCCGTCGTCGCTCTTGTAAGGATAGGTGACTTTTTTCGATTGGCACCACTCCCATACATTGCCGGCCGCATCGAGCAATCCGCTCGGACTGGTGCCATCAGGATAGATGCCGACAGGCGTTGTCTCATGCGGTCCAGCTTCCCAAGTGTTGCAACGATCCGGATCCCACTCATCACTCCACGGATAGACACGTGAGACTTGACTGACTTTATCCCAGCGCGCGGCTTTTTCCCATTCGGCCTCGGTGGGCAAGCGAACAGCCTTACGTGACACACTCGACAGCCACTTGCAATACTGGCGCGTGTCATGCCACGAGACATTCACGACCGGGTGATTTTCTAGGCCGGGCGGCACCTTGCCATTGCGCCAGTGCTTCGGCGCGGCATAGTCCGTCGCGACGACAAAGCAGTGATACTCGGCATTGGTCACCGGATACCGGGCAATGTCAAATGCGGCCACGTCAACACGGTGACGTTTGTCTTTGGTTTTGTCCGAGTATTCGTCATTGTCTGAGAGAGGCTCGCCTTTGTTGCTGCCCATCTCGAACGGGCCAGCCTCGACGCGGACAAGGGGAGGCAAGATATAACACGTGCCGTCCGCCGCGCGTCGCACCGGAAAGCGCGGGTCGCCCAGGCGGCCCAGCGTGTTGCCGGCTTCGATGCGCTCCGGCAGAGGCAGGCAGTGCGGTGTTTCGATCAGCGCCACCAACCAGCTTGCCACACGCTCGCGCACCACGCTGTAGGCTTCCACACTGTTGATGGCCGCCAATCCGATCTCGAGCAATTGCGCTCCGGCCAGGATCGCCGCGCGCCAATCGCGCTCATACCCCTTAAGGGTACCCTGGGGGTCGGGCGGCTTGCCTTTGCTCACATAGTCACGATAGCTCTGCGCATGGACCAGCGCATCGGCCACAGGCACGCCGCGCCCCTTTTTGGCCTGCCGCGCGGCCAACACCAGCACCTCGCGCCAGTGGCCAGGCGCGTCATAGGCCAGCCGCACTGCCTGCTCGCACCAGTCATCGCACGACTGCAAATAGCACGCCGCCAGAAATTCCTGGAACGTGCGGTGCGGGAACGTAAACTGCCTCATGCGCTCGCGCGGCCCCTGGCCCAGCATCAAGCCCGCCCGCCGCTCGATATAGTCCACGACGAGCCGGGCTTTATCCAGGCTGTTGCCCAGGAGCGGGCAAAAAGCTTCCAGGAGCGTCGCTTCGGAAATATCGGCCGTCTCTGTTTTGCCCACGTTGGCCGCGTGCGCGTCGAACGCCAATTGCTCGATCACCTCGCGCAGGTTCGCCAGCTTGAGGTCGGGAATCTTGAGCGCGTCGAGCAGGCCGCGATCCGCGCCGACGGTCTCGTTCCAGCGTTGCAGCAACAGCTCGACGACCTCGTGATAGAGATCGGCGCGGTCGTCGGGCAGGCGGGTCCGGTTGCTGTGCAGGGTCGCCATGAGCGTGAGCAAAAGCGGATTGCGCGCCAATGGCAGCAGGTCGGCGCGTTGAACGGCCGGCTGCAGATCGGCAGTTTTCTGGTTGGCTTCGGTTGCGCTTACCCAACCGATGGCGGCAATCGCCTGGTACCAGCGGACGATAAAGGTTTCGATTTGCGTCGAGTCGAAATCGTCCAGCCGGTAAACGGCCAACCCATCGGCGCTGTGTGGGGAGGTTGGTTCTTCCCACGCATAGGGGCGCGCGGTGAGCACAAAGCGGCAGTGGCTTCCGGCGGTGCGCATGAACTCGGTCACAGCTTCCATCACGCGCGCGCGGCGGGTTTCGTCGCCCGCTTCGTCCAGCCCATCGAGCAAGAACAGCGCGCCGGATTCGGCGGCGACGTTTTGCAGGAGCAGCCCAACGTCTGGCGGCAATCCGCTGTTGACGAGCTCATCGCCCATAAACTTCCACAGGTGCACGGCGCGGCCTTGCGCAAGATCGGCCGGCAGGCTGGCGGCGAATTGGCGCAAGATGACGCGCACGGGTAGCAGCGGGCCGTGCGTCCATTCTGCGCCCAGACGTTGGAGCGCAGTCGCATCACCCAGCCCAGCTTGCGCCAGGCTCAAGGCCAGGTAGGCGCTGAGCGTGGACTTGCCGGAGCCGGGCTTGCCCAACAGCGCCAGGCGCGGATGATGCGCCAGCGCTTCCAGCACCGAGACCTGGCGCGTCTCTTGTTTTTCGTCCATGCGCTCGTGCTGTCGCGCCGCCGCAAGGTACACCGCAAGCGTCGTGTCCGACGGGATGCGCAGGTCCACATTCAAGTCCACATAGACGCTGGTCAGGCCGAGCGGCTGTTGGCCGGGCCGCGCCGCGCCCTGGTCAATGGCCTTGAGCTTGAGCGGCGCGCAGTCGTCGGCCAGTTGCCGGAGGTAACGCCGCAGGAGCGATTGAGCGGCTTCAATGTGTTGCGCGTCGTGACCGGCGTAAATGATCTTGATCGAGTTGATCAGCACGTCGCCCAGGACGTCGTGCCCAATCGCCGCGCCATTTTGACCGGCGGATACACTACCCTCTGTCGCAATCGCACCCGCGCCCGCGTTGACGACCGAGGGCGCAGGTGCGGGCGCGCCCTCCAGTTGCGCGAGCAGTTGGCGCAACGTGGCAATGGACAGCGAGAGATCGGCGTTTGACGAGCGCTGCTGTTCTTCGAGCGAGGCCAGCGTCTGTTTGAGTTTGTCAATTTGTTCCGCGCG
>CAYHAR010000122.1:3534-11872 GCA_964354595.1 uncultured Anaerolineae bacterium
GCTGTTCTTCGAGCGAGGCCAGCGTCTGTTTGAGTTTGTCAATTTGTTCCGCGCGTGCATCTGGCATGGGTCTGCTCCATCCCGTAGGGCGGGTTGCTTACCCGCCGTCTGCGGCGTGACACGTCGGGCAGCGCGTATGGAAACGCGCCCTACTGTTTTGGCGTGCCCAGGGTGATGCCGCCCTCGACATTGCCTTTGACGGCCACACCGCCTGCGCCCGCCGCCACGCTGCCATGCGTCGCCACCGCGCCGGAGCCGATGTTGACGATGCTGCTTGCGCCTTCACTCGCGGTGACGACGAGCTGGCCCAACTCGGCGGCAAAGGCGGGGTCTTGTTCCAGCGCCTTTTTGAGTTGAAGGCGGAACGCGGCCTGGCGGTCCGCATCATCCGGTTGGGCCGCCAAATCATGGGCGGTTTCTTCGGCAGCGGGCTTGCCTTTGAATTTGTCCGTGATGGTTGTCCAGACCTTGCCTACCTGGGCGGGCAGGGCTTCGCCCATTTTTTCGGCCGCCTTGCCCAGCGCCTTGACAAGATAAGGCGCAAGCAATGCGGTAGCGGTTGTTGCGAGCGTCGTCGGATCCATTTGAGCCTCCATTATTGGATAGGGTCCAAAATTTCAAAATTCGCGACCGCACTACGCGCGGATTTAATCTTTTTCAGGGATCAGCCAATCAGGAATCAGGGCGCTAACGCGAACTACGAGAGCCGGGGGACACCACCACCACCCGAAAACCGAAAATGTCGTAACGATAGTCAGGAGGGCCGACGCTGCGGCACGCGCAGCGAGCGACGTCTTGATAGTTGAGCCAGGAGCCGCCACGCACCACCCGCCCAGCGTCGCCCTCCAGTTCTTCACGTCCGTCCTCACTCGAGTAAGGATAAGCGTCTTTTTTCGATTGGCACCATTCCCATACGTTGCCGGCCATATCCAGCGCGCCATAGGGTGAGGCGCCGGTCGGATAAATGCCCACAGGCGACGTACCCCCGATGCCCGATTCGCTTGAATTACAGCGCGCCGGGTCAAAGTCATCACCCCAGGGGTACGCACGCTTGTCTTGATCCCCCCGCGCCGCTTTTTCCCATTCGGCTTCGGTGGGCAGGCGAACAGGCTTGCCGGTTACCTTGCTCAACCATTCGCAATACTTTAGTGCGTCATGCCAGGAAACATACACCACTGGATGGCTGACTTGGCCGCGCGGCGGTTGTCCATCCCGCCAATGCTCTGGCGGTGTTGCACCCGTGGCTTGCACATACAGCAAATACTGCGCGTTAGTAATCGGCACACGCGCTGTCTTAAATTCTGCCACATAAACACGATGCACCGGTCTTTCATCACTGCCACCTTTCTCGCTCCCCATCCAAAATTCACTCGCCGAAATGGTGAGCCATTCCGGTTCGCCATATTGCGCACTCCAGTAACCTGCGCCAGAACGCGCCAGGGCTTCAATCAATTTGCCCTTTTCTTCCAACCAACCTTTGGCGGTCAGAGCGCCAAACAACTTGGCCCAGGTTGGGCGTTCACGCTCTAAAATACGCTTGACCCGGCCTTGAATCTCGACGGCCGCTTTGCTTTCCACGCGTGTGCTTCCCGCGTCGCGCAGGGCGTCTATCGCCAGCACCAGGTTGTGGTATGGCGCTGGCTCCGCTTTCAAATCGGCAATCCGCTGAATCAGTTTTGTGGTGCGCTCATTACTGATCGCGCTCAGTTGCCCCACCGCCAGCAAAATTACTTCCCGCCACCCGGCTTCGGGCGCGCGCTGAAGAATGTATTCCACGTAATCATCCCGCGCAATCATGGCCAAGGCCGCCAGGTATTCTTGAAACGTCAGGTGCGAAAAGCGGTACGCCCCCGGCCCGGCTTCCACCAGCAAGCCCGTGCGCTCCTGAATCACCTTGATGAACCGCTCCACCGCGCGCTCGGCGGCGCGGGCGTCGGGCGTCATGTTGGCAAAGGCGGCGCGCAATTCGCGCTGCAAGTCGTCGGCTTCAATTTCCCTCTTCCCGCCGGCGTGCATCTTGAGCGCCAGGCTTTGCAGGAGCAGGCGACGGTCGCCGGCGTCAAACGGGCGGCCCTCCAAAATGCAGGTCTCTTCCACCCCGCGCGCTTCATCCCATTTGCCCAACAGCACATCCACCGCTTCGGCATAGAGTTCGGCGCGGCGGTCCGGCAGTTTCACCCGGTCGCGGTGCACCAGCGCAATCACCGTCAGCATGAGGGGGTTGATAGCCAGCTCGCGCACGCGCAGGTTGTCTTTGATGGCCTGCATCAACTGCGCGGTCTGCGCGGCGGCGTAATGCTCGGCGCTTTCGCCAGGGCCCATCTGCCCCACGGCAATCAGCCGGTGCCAGTGGGTGAGGAATTGCGCCACATCGGCCAGCGTAAAATCACTGACGGTGGTCGTGGCAAACCCTTCGCCCAAGCGCGCCGCGCCGGTATAGCCCACCACCCGGCTGGTCACCACCACCCGGCACTGGGGGTAAGCGCAGGCAAAGGCTTCCACCAACCGCGCCACGCGCTGGCGCAGGGCGTCGTCGCCGACTTCGTCCATGCCGTCGAGCAAGAGCGCCACCCGGCCCCCTTCCAGATCGCGGTCAAAGAAATCGTCCGGCACGGCCAGCCGTTCGCCCTTGAGATAGGCGCGCAGAAATTCCAGCACACGGTCATGGCCTTCTGCGCCGTCGGGTGTGGGATAGTGCGCCTTGAGATACGCGCCCAGATTCCGCAAAGGCACCAGCAGGGGCAGATGCCCGCTTTCCGGGCGCGCCAGCCAATCGCGCACCACTGTAGTGCCTTCGGCGCGGTCGCGCGCATAACGCAAAGCCAGGTAGCGCAGGAGCGTGGTTTTGCCGCTACCGGGGTCGCCCAACACTACCAGGCGCGGGTTTTCGGCCAGGGCCTGTTCCACTTTGACCAGGACCGTTTCGACATGGTCGGGGCGGCCGGCCGGATCGCCCTTACCGATGCGCTCGCCGGGGGACAGCTGCGCTTCGCGTGCCAGCCAGTCGTCTTTTGCCTGGACGGTGCGGGTGCGCGTGGCGCGGAGCGTGATGTAGATGGATTCCAGCTCAATGTTGACGAGTTTGCCGCCGGAGCGAATACCCTGCAATTGCAGGTAGCGGTTGCGGCTGATGATGTGAGTGAGATAGCGCCCCAAGGCCGACTCGCGTTGGACAGCGGTCATGGCGATGGGCTGTTCACCGATAAAGACCTGCGCGCCATCTTTGGCGATGACGACATTGCCCGCAACATTGCCGCCGACGGCAACGCCACTTTCACCGGCAGATGTGCCGCCCGCCTGGGCCATCGAGCCGCTGCCGGTCAATGTCGCTTGCGCCGTGGCGGGCGCGGAAGCAGGCGCGGCGTCGCCTTGCGATTTGCCGCAGCGAGAACAAAAGCGATCATCGTCGAGCAGTTCTTTGCCGCACTGTGAGCAGATTTTCATCGTCGCTCCTCAAGACTTTTTCGCGCCGGCGTCCCCGCGGTCTAGCCGGTTCGCGCCGCCTGGTTGCCCAGCGCGATGCATGAAAAGTGTTCGATCAGGTCGCGCAACAGGGAAAAAGAGGGCATACTCCTCATCTCCGTTCCAAACGGTGTTCCCGCTGCGCGAGGAACGAACACTTGCTCTAGTGCCTTGACGGCTTGCAACGTTGTGTCCTCCTGCCGAGTCTCGACAAGAGTCTCGACAAAACAGGCCGCTCGCGACGCCGACGGCGCGCAAGCGGCCCCTTGTGCTACACTCCCCCCGTCAGCCGCCCACGTCGGCTCGACCATCGCCCCGGGTGCTTTGACACCGAGGGGCGACTCTATTGTATTACACCCTCCCAAAAACGCAAACAAGAGCGAGACGGGCATCAACCATACTCAACGCGGGCATAATTTGCGCTTTTTCGTAGCGCCGTCATTGCGAGCCGCCGACGCCTGGCGGCCCCCCAACGCGCCAGCGGCGCGTCGGACAGGGGCAGGCGGCGAAGCAATCTTTTCGCAAATCGCAACTGCTCAGGCTGGCAAGATTCCAACAGGATGCACAGGATGAGCAAGATGTTTCTGACGCCTTTCGCCGAAGGCGTGTGAATCCTGTATATCCTGTTAAACCGGCTGAGCAGTTACCTGACGGACTGTATTTCGTTTGTGGTTATGCAAGAGCGTGACCTGATTCAGGTCTTGACGACGGATCATCATTTTGAGCAGGCTGGATTTCAGATTGTGATCCAGTCCTACGCGCTCCGGTACTCGCGCACATCCACACCTTCGTATCGTACCTTCTCGTACTCTTGCCGCTTTGCGCCCCAGGGTATCGTCGCATCCAGGCCCATCTTGGCCGTGCGCGTCTTTTGGCCGGGCACGTGCGCTGCCGAGGGGTCGAGCGACGAGCCGGGCTGATCGGCCAGCACGACGAGGTCACGGTCGGCTTGAAAGCGCGTGGCAATCGCCCACTCGACTTCTGCCGGGTCGTGGAGGTTGATGTCGTCGTCCACGACGACGACGTGCTTGAGACTGCCGTGACCTTTGAACGCGGCCTCAATCGCTTTGCGTCCGTCGTCCGGTCCGCGCTTGACGATGGACACGACCGCGTGCAGCCACGACGTGCCGCCGGGTGTGATCGCCACGTCGCGGCATTCGCATACCTCGCTCACCGCCGCGTAAATCGTCGGCTCTTTGGGCATCCCCATCAGCAGCTTGTGTTCCAGCTTGCCCGGCAAGAGTGCCTGGTAGATTGCGTCCTGCCGGTGCGTGATGCAGTCAATCTCGATGATGGGTTGTTGACGTACATAGTCCATCGTCTCGGTCAAATCTAAGAACGGGCCTTCGTCCGTCAGTGTGTGCGTGATGTGCCCTTCCAAGACAATCTCGGTTTCGGCGGGCACTTGCAAGTCAATCGTCTTGCACTGGACCAGCGGGGTAGGGGACATGGCGTTCGCGATGCCCAGCTCGTCCACGCCTTTCGGCGGCGACATGGACGCGGCCAGCAACACCGCCAGCGAGTTGCCGATGCAGATGGCCACCGGCAGGCCGTCTTGCGTTTTGCGCCACGCGGTATCCGTCCCGCGCCCTTCGACGATGCGCGCGGCGACGGTGCGCGGCCCGGTTACCATCAGCCGGTGAAAGCTGACGTTGCGCCCATGGTCCGGGTCGCGGATGATCGCCACACCCGCCGTGATATAGGGCGCGCGGTCGGTGGGGAGGTGTGTGAGGATCGGCAGACGGCCCAGGTTTGCTCTGAGCAAGGTCGAAGGGTCAACATCGTGCTCGACAATTTCCTGGCACGGACCACTCGCCATTACTTCTGGCGTTCGAGGGTGCGCCAGCGCATCGGTCAGGGTGGAGAGCAATTTCTCGGTTGGCACGCCGAGGTCGAGCGCGTAATACTCTCGCGCCGATCCCGCGCCGACCAGGACCGGGATTGCCCCCTCCCCTGTCCTGAAAGGACGGGGGAGGGCCGGGGTGGGGGTGACGAGATGGAACAGCACCGGCTTGCCGTCGAGCGCAGCCGCGACGCGCGCCAGCTCGAGATGGGGGCTGACCTCGCGGTGGATTTCGATCAGGTAACCGGCTTGGCGGGCTTGCTCGATGAAATGGCGTAAGCTCATGTGGACTCCAGGCGTTCGTAGTAGCGGCTTTAGCCGCACGCACCAAGACGGCCAAGCCGTCACTACGAACCTCTGGTGCGATGTGGGTCATCCCACTCCCTGCAAATAGCGGCTTGACAGCAGCGGCATCTTGAACGATAATACTGCCATCATTTGGCGGGTTGACCGCCCTGCTATCCTTTGACGGAGGAGGTGGTGCCAATGGCTAGTAGTTTCAAATCTAGCGCCGTAGCATCACCTCCGGATTGCCGGTAAAATGCTACGGCGCGAACAAAAGGCCGCTCCTGGTGAGCGGTCTTTTGTTTTGTCGAAGGCGTTGCTACTTGGCCGATGAACGACCCGGGTCGCGCAGCATCGCTTCGACGCGCGCCACCACCATGTCCAGCGCCACGGTGTTGAACCCGCCTTCGGGTATGATCACGTCGGCGTAACGCTTGGTCGGCTCGACAAATTCCAGGTGCATCGGGCGGACGGTGCTCAGGTATTGCCGGACGACCGACTCGGCCGAGCGGCCCCGCTCCTCCAGGTCGCGCTGCAGCCGCCGGATAAAGCGAATGTCCGCGTCGGCGTCCACGAAAATCCTCACGTCGAACAACTCGCGCAAAGCCTTTTCGGCGAAAATCAGAATGCCCTCCACCAGAATGACGCGGCGCGGCTCGACCCGCCGCGTTTGCCCGGTGCGCGTGTAGAGCGTATAGTCATACACCGGCACATCCACCGCCAGGCCGTCGCGCAAGGCCGTCAGGTGGCGGATGAGCAAGTCCGTTTCCAGCGAGTCGGGATGGTCAAAGTTGACCTGGACGCGCTCTGCGAGAGGCAGGTGACTCAGATCGCAATAGTAACTGTCTTGCTGGAGGTACGCGATGCGGTCTCGCCCCACGCGGTCGAGGATGGATTCAGAGACGGTCGTCTTGCCCGACCCGGTTCCACCTGCTACGCCGATGGCGATGGAGGCTGTGATTCCGCTCATAGTTGACTTGTCCCTCACGGGCTGGGCAGCAGGAGGCCGGGCCAAATCGCCCATGCGGCCAGCGCGATGACGGCGAGCGCCAGCGTTGCCCACCCGGTCGCGCGGCGCGGCATGACGGCGGCGGCGCAGCCCGCCAGCCAGGCGGCCACCAAGGCCGGGGCCGCCGACGCGGGCGGCCACAGCGTCCCGGCGCGCGCCAGGCTGCGCGCGACGACGATGCTCATCGTGACCGACAAAATCGCCAACCCTACTTTCCACCAGGCCGATTTGATCAGCCGGGACAATCGCTCTTGCCGGGTGAGGGGAGGCGGCGTCTCGCTGGGATCGGCGAGGGCCTCGGGTTGCTTGACCGGCCAAAAGGCGGCCAGCGCCAATCCCAATGCCAGCACGACCATGCCCGCCAGTGTCAGCGGCGTGCCGGGATCACGCGCCACGTCGAGCACAGCATAGTTCTCTGCGCTGAGCGTAAAGACGGCGTTCTCCACACTCAAGCGCCCATCGGCTGGAATCTCGCCTTCAAAGATCGTGGCGCCCGCCGGGAGGCGATAGACTTGTGCGTGGATAGAGGGGGCGACTCGGCCGCCGCGCGATAGTTGGACGACCAGGCCGGCCTGGGGCGCAGCGAAAAAGCGATCCGGCTCGTCGCGCGTGAGGAGCAGCAACAACTCTGTGGCGGGCGTGGATGTGGCAGCGGCCTGCAAGTCCACGGGCTGGCCGTCGGTGAGCGTTGCGCTGGCGCGGATGGCCGGTCCCTCGCCGCTGAGGAATATCGCCAGGTCTGCGGCGCGCATCGGTCGCTCGAGCGCCACGTCGCCTTGGCCGATCACGTCCGTCTCGCGCAGGAGCGCCACTTGACCCTTGTTCGCCGCGTCGAGCGCATCCAACCGGAGACTGTACGGCGTGCCATGCCCGATAAGAGTCATCTGGCCCACGCCCAGCGTCAGGTTGCTGGCGCGCCAGCCGGCTGCGCTCGAAATCGCCAGGCCGGTGATGACGAGCGCCGCGCCGAGATAAATGGCGATGCGACCGGCATTGGGGAAAAATCGCCGCGCGCTCCATGCTGCTTGGACGCTTTCGACCAATCGCACGAGCAGGCACAACGTCGCCAGCGCGAGCAGCGCGCGGAGCGCGAGACTTTGTTCGAGCGAGAACAGTCCGGCCTGGCGCAGGAGTGCAAAGGAGCCGCCCAAGTGGGCTTGGGTTTCGCCCAGCCAGCGTGAAAACGCTATCGGGTCGCTCGCGCTATCGGGCGCTTGCGGCAGCCAGCCGGCCAACGCCATCCATAGGGCCAGCGCCAGCAACGCAAACCCGAGCAGCGCGTCGCTTGCCAGGATATTCCAGGCGATGCGCCAGGGGTCAGGCCGCAGCGGGTGGCGTTCGTCGGTTGATTCGATGGGCGTGTTTGCCATTTTTTTTTTCGGCGCTCACAAAAAGCCCCAGCATCTTGCGGGGCTTTTTCCGAGTGGGATTATACCGGGCTTGGCCTTGCGTGACAAGGGCAGGCACAAGACCTGTGCACGCAAAGGTTGTCATGCTGAGGCCCGCGTAGCGGGCCGAAGCATCTCCAAGCCGACGCTTTGCGCCCTCAGAATGACACTCCTGACAACTCTTGCTTGCACACCACAAGACCTGCCCCGACTATGGCGTGGGTTCGGCGGTGGGTGTTAGGGTGGGCGCCGGCGTAGGCAGGCTAGTGCTGGGCAGCTTGGGCCGCCAGCACGGCTGATAGTCCGCGCCGACGATGACGCGGTACTGCGCCGGGCTGTTCGGGTCGGGCT
>CAYHAR010000123.1:0-8120 GCA_964354595.1 uncultured Anaerolineae bacterium
ATTTTATCTTGCATGGTCACTTGCATCAAGCGGCGATGACTCAACTCACCTCGCCCGATAGCTCTGCGATGATTCTGGCTTGCGGGGCGTGCTACGAGACGCGCGCTTGGCCGAACATGTACAACTGGGTTCGGTTGGGCTTGAGTGCTGGCACGGGCACGGTTTACCTGCGGCGTTACTCGGACGCGCGCGGCGGATTTTGGGCCAAAGATGTGATGACGTATCGGAACGTTCAGGACGGAGAGTACACTTTTTCGTTGCGCGGCGGGCCGAGCAAACCATCAGGCCAAAGAGCGCCCACCAAGCCCGGCGGGCAAATTGCCACGGCCAGCGGAGGCAGCGCAGCCGCCACAGGCGGTAGCACGGCGGTTGCAGGCAACCGCAACGTCGTCGTCACAGGCGGCGAGTACGACTTGCAGACAGTGCGCGAGTTGCTCAGCGCGTCTTTTAGTGATGAGGAGCTTGTCACGCTAGCGTTCGACTGCTTTCGCGAAGTGTACGAAGAGATCGAGGGCGAGTCGAGCAAGCCCAAGAAAATCCGCCGCTTGGTGGATTGGTGCAACAGCCAAATTCAGATGGACAAACTGCTGACAGAAGTCAAGCAGCGCAACCCGAATCAGTACGCGCGTTTTGAGCGGCGGCTCAGAGGCAGCGGATGAACAACGGATAAACGGATGCGCCGTGTCCCATCCGCTTATCCGATGCCCATCCGTTGCCGCGAAAAGTACACTGCCATGCCCAAGCCGAAAAACGTCATCCAGGATGCGCCGTGGATAAAGCTCACCCACACCATCATCGGCTTGGCCATGCAGGTCCACAACGAGTTGGGACCGGGCCACCGCGAGCGGGTCTACCACGACGCGATGGCGACCAAGCTCAAGCAGGCGGGCCTCAATTTCGAGGACGAGCCATACATCCTCGTCACACTGGATGACGGAACGGTGGTAGGCAGTGACAGTCCAGATCACGTCGTCGAGCAAATAGTCATCGTGGAATACAAAGCGCGTTCGCACCTGATGACCAAAGACAACCCGGCCCAGGTCATCGGCTATTTTGCCGTCCTGTCGCATTGCCCGGTGGCCTTGTTCTTCAACTTTGGCCGTCCGCGACTCGAATACCACCGGCTACTGCCGCCCCAAAAGGTCAAGGCATTTCAGCGCCAAAAGTGGGGCAAGCCGATCAAGTGATTTTGCGGCAGCGGATTGCCTTCGGCACAGCGGATAAACGGATATGATGTGTCCCATCCGTTTATCCGATGCCAATTCGTTGCTGCGAATAAACAACGGATAAACGGATGCGCCGTATCCCATCCGCTTATCTGCTATCAATCCGTTGCTGCAAATAAACAACGGATAAACGGATGCGCCATATCCCATCCGCTTATCCGCTGTGCCGAAGGCAATCCGTTGCCGCCAAGCAAAAGGATCATGACCATGTCCGACCAACCCACACCCGAAGAACTGCAAGCGCACATTCAAGCTTTGCAGCGACAACTGGCCGAGTTGCAAGCGCAGCAACAAGCCACTGCTCAACAAGGCAGCGCCGCCGCCACCGGCGGAAGCATCGCCATCGCTGGCTCGGGCAACGTCGTAGTCAACGAATTGCCGCGCGAGGTGCTCGAATTGTTCGCTCGCCAGTTTGGCTTTGACCCGAATGCTTCCGACGGGGACGCGGTCAAGGCCTACTTTGACTTGGTCGTGTTCAAGCGGCACAGCAAGCTGTCGTTCTCGTTCGTCCGGCCCGAGCGTGGCGAAGTCTATACCGAGTCCGACGTAGAAGTGGAGCGCGTGTTTGTCCCGTTGCGGATGACCGACCCGGACGCGCTAGAGCGCCAGGCCCGGCTGGCTCGCCACATGGAAAGTTACCGGGGCCTGCCTCGCGAGGTGGAAGAGGCCGCCCGCCCTATCACGCTGCCCGAGCTGGTGAACAAATATCGGTGTTTCCTGTTGCGCGGCAAGCCCGGCTGCGGCAAGACCACGCTCTTGCGCCACATTGCGCTCTCGTTTGCGCGCGGCGAGCAACATGAAAAGCTCGGCTGGCAAGGCCCCGCGCCGCTGCCGCTCATGGTCTCGCTCCGCAATTTTGGAGCGTTCCTCAAAAGCCCCAAAGGCCGCGACATCACCGAGCCGGGGCCGCTGGCCCTGTTGACCTATCTGGGAGATCACTTGCGCAGCGCGCGGGTGGGCTTTCCGCCGGGCTTTTTGGAGAGGCGATTAGAGAACGGCGAGTGTTTTTTGCTGCTGGACGCGCTCGACGAGGCCAGCGGCGCGCTGGATGGCGGCGGCGATTTGCGCCTGGCCGTCGCTCAACAAGTCTCGTTCTTTATCGAGCACTATCAGGACAAGGGCAACCGCTTTGCGCTCTCGTCGCGCCCCCACGCTTTTCAGGACGAGGGCGACCTGCGCCGCATGTTGCGCCAGCCCAAAGTGTGCGACGTCTTTGACCTGGACCCCGAAGGCTACCGGCGATTGATCACCAATCTGCTCGTCGTCTTGACCAACGACCCGGGCAAGGGCCGCGACGAAGCCCGAGACCTGTTTGAGCGCATCCAGGCCAACCCGCACCTGGTTGACCTGGCGGGCAACCCGCTTTTGTGCACCACGCTCGTCCTGGTCTACAAGTACACGGGCTGCCAGTTGCCCGAGCGCCGCGTAGATGTGCTCCACGAGATCGTCACGTTGCTCTTGGGCCGGTGGGAGCTGCAAAAGCGCGAAGTGGGCGGCCCCGACAAAATCGCCGAGTGGGGCGATCTCGCCTCGATGACCGGGCAGACCATCGAGTCCCGGCAGCGCGCGCTCGAGGCCCTGGCCTGGAAGATGCAACGAGACCACGCGCCTGAACTATCCGCCCGGGACGCCGTGCGCGAGTTGGCCCAGTTCTATTGCGTCCAGGTGGGCGAACAGGATTCGCGCAAGCAAGACGAATGGGCGCGCGCCTTTTTGAACGCGGCGCACGAGCGCAGCGGCCTGTTCATCGCCGTGGACGAAGGCGTGTACGCTTTTGCCCACCAGGCCTTTCGCGAATACCTGGCCGCCTCGCGCCTGTACAACACGGGCGAAGCCGCTTTGATACAAGAAATCCTGGCCCACGCGCCCGAGCCGGACGACTGGTGGGACCAGGTCGTCTTGTTCTCCGGCGCGCATCCCAAGCTGTCTGATGCGGCCGCCAATCAATTGATTCAATTGCTGCGCGAAAAGAACCGGGTGGACTATTGCTTCCTGGCTGCGCGCTGCGCTCACGACATGATGCGCCTGCCGCCCGGCCCGCAACAAAGAGAGCTCCAAAAGTGGCTGGTGGAAGCCATGCAAAATAGCTCCAAGCTGCCCGACCGCGCCCTGGCCGGCCGCGCCCTGGCCCTGGCCGGCGACCCCCGCCCCGGCGTCGGTGTCATCTCCCCTCCCCTATCGCTTGCGACGGGGGAGGGGACGCGGGCAGGGGCGCTCCCCGACATCTGGTGGGCCGACCTCCCCTCCGGCACGCTGCTCATGGGCAGCCGGAAAGGCGAAACCTTCCAGACGTCGCGCGGCCAAGAAAAACCCTACGATGACGAATTGTGGCCCGATGGCAACCCGCGCGCCGTTCCCATTCAAGCCTTCAAGCTGGCTGCTTATCCCATCACCGTGGCCCAGTTCCGGCCCTTTGTGGACGACCCGCAAGGTTGGGCCAACGATGAATGGTGGACAGCGGCCGGCTTGCGAGATCGCGGCGATTCCAAGACGCCGGGCTATTGGAACGATCCGCAGTGGCACATTGACAATCACCCCGTCGTCGGCGTGACGTGGTACGCGGCGGTGGCGTATTGCCGCTGGCTCACCGCCCGGCTGCGCGCCGCCGGGCGTTTGGCAGTTGCCTGCCCTGGCGGCCAGGCCAGGGAAACCGCCACTACGAACCTGGTGATTCGCTTGCCCACCGAAGCCGAATGGGAATGGGCCGCGCGCGGCCCTGTAGAACGGCGTAAGGGCGAGGTAACCTCGCCCCTACGCTGGCCCTGGGGCGACGACTGGCGCGCCGACGCCTGCAATAGCGACGAATCCCAGATAAACCGCACGAGCGCCGTGGGCCTGTTCCCCTCCGGCGTCAACTGGAAAGGCAACGTGTACGACCTGGCGGGCAATGTGTGGGAATGGTGCGCTACCCGCTGGCAAAAATATGGCGACGATTATCCCGCCCTTGAAGGCGCAGACGAATGGACAGACGATTATCTTGCGGGCGATGATGCGCGCGTCTTTCGCGGCGGTTCCTTTGACAATGATGCTCAGAATGTGCGCGGCGCGTCCCGCGACGGGTACGTCCCTGACAGTTGGTACAGGCTTCCGGGGTTTCGCTGCGTGTGTGCGTCTGGTTCTAGTTCTGAATTCTGATTTCTAAATGCTGGCTACTGATTTCTGAAAAACTGAAAAGGGGGGTTCAGGGGGGCGCGAATGCGCCCCCCTGATCGCAAAATTTTTTTGAGGTATACTGTGGTCCAGTCGAATCCACGCCAACCGGTTGCCACATCAAGCGGTCAATCGCCGATCTTTGACAAGACGCAACAATTGCTCGTCTGGCTGTTGCCGCACACGGAAAAATTCCCGCACGCCGAAAAATTTCGCCTGAAGCAGCGCGTGGAAGACGCGGCGTTCGGGTTTCACGAATTGCTCTTGCGCGCGGTGGGCGGCCCGGCCAACGCGCGCCGCTATCTTCCGGAAGCCGAGGTGCGCTTGAATCAACTGCGGCTGTACGTCCGGCTGTGCATGGAGCTAAAGCTGCTCAGCTTTAACCAGTACGAGCACGCGGCCGGGCTGCTCACCGAGATCGGCAAGCTGTTGGGCGCGTGGATCAAGAAAGCGGCATCCCCGGCGGCGGAGCGTTCGTCGTGACGGCTTTAGCCGTTGGCAAAACCGGACGAAAGTCGTCACTACGATCTGCCTGCGCCGCCGTGATGTGGGGGCGGTCGGAGCAAAACGCGGCGGTTCCTTTGACAATGATGCTCAAAATGTGCGCGGCGCGTACCGCAACAGGAACGACCCTGACAATTGGAACAGGAATCAGGGGTTTCGCTGCGTGTGTGCGTACGATTCTACCCGCAGAAACCCGTTGTCAGCGAGACAACAGGTTTCTGGGCCGACGTGCCGTGTTTCTACGGAGCGCGGCGGGCCGAATTAGAACCAGTGCGACCAGCTCCCGGCCGGCGCAACCGCTCCCCCTCCCACGATTTCGGGGAGGGGTCGGGGTGGGGTGCGCCGGGCAAATATAGAATAGCCCCGCCCCCACGCCACCCGGCCCGGGGCGGGGCGCGCTTTCGCCAGACCTGCGTGGTCTGGCAGACCTCGCAGGTCTGACGCCATGGATCCCTTTTACGCCCAACTGACTTCGTTCGAAAACCTGTACCACGCCTACCTGGCCGCGCGGCGCGGCAAGCGCGACCGCGCCGAGGTGGCCGCGTTCACCGTTAGCCTGGAAGACGAGCTGTTCACGCTGCAAGAGGAATTGCGCGCGTTCCGCTATATCCCCGGCGCGTACCGCTCGTTCGTCGTCCACGAGCCTAAACGCCGCCTCATCTCCGCCGCGCCCTTCCGCGACCGCGTCGTCCACCACGCGCTGGTTCAGGTGATCGAGCCGCTGTTTGAGCGGCGGTTCATCTTTGATAGCTATGCCAACCGCAAAGGCAAAGGGACGCACGCCGCGCTTGACCGGTTCACCCATTTCGCGCGCCGTCCCCTAAAGGGGATCTGCGACTTGCGCTACGTCCTGCCGTGCGACGTGCGGCAGTTTTTCCCCAGCGTGGATCACGCCATCCTGCGCGGCCAACTGGCGCACGTCATCTGTGACGAGGCGACGCTGTGGCTGTGCGACCGCATCCTGGATTCGGGCGCGGGCGTGCTTTCCGGCGAATACTCGATGGTGTATTTTCCCGGCGATGACCTGTTCGCTGCCGGTCGCCCGCGCGGGCTGCCGATTGGCAACCTCACTTCGCAATTCTGGGCCAACGTCTACCTGGACGCGCTCGACCAGTTTGTTAAACATCGCCTGCGCTGCCGGGGCTATGTGCGCTACGTGGACGATTTCGCGCTGTTTTCCGACAACCGCCGCGAGCTGGCCGACTGGCGCGAAGCCATCATCGAACAGTCGGCCATGCTGCGGTTGACGCTGCACGAGGAGCGCGCGCACGTTCGCCCGGTGACAGAGGGTGTCACCTTCCTGGGCTTGCGCGTGTTCCCCGATCATCGCCGTCTCAGCTCGCGGCGCGGTCACTATGCCCGGCGGCGTTTGCAGGCGCTGGCGACCCAGGTCGCCAACGGTGATATCCCCCTCTTGCGGCTTTCGGCCAGCGCGCGCAGTTGGGCGACACACGCTGCCCACGGCGACACCTACGGCTTGCGCCGGGCGGTTCTGTCCTTCGTCATTAGGCTTTATCGGAAGTAAGGAGCCTCACGCCAAGCCGCAAGATCGCCCAGCTTTCTCAATAGAATCCTTTGCGGCTTGGCAAAAGTTATTTCCGATAATGTCTATTGACACCGCCCGCGCGAACGTGTTACGACCATTGAAAAAACTCGAACCGCAAAGAAAAGTTTCATATTGGGTTTCTTTGCGCCCTTTGCGTCTTTGCGGTGAAAAAGGACTTGCGTAGCACGAGCTCAAGCGAGGCAAAACACACAGGAGAAAACCATGGACAAATTTCGGGCGTATGTCGAAGCGAACCGCGAGCGATTTCTGGCCGAGCTGCAAGATTTTTGCCGCCAGCCCAGCGTGGCCGCGCAAAATTGGGGGATGCGCGAGATGGCGGACAAGGTTCTGGCGCGCTTGCAGCAGCTCGGCGCGGACGCGCGGCTGATTCCGGTGGGCGACGGCGCGCCCATCGTCTATGCCGAAATCGGCGGCGGCCCGCGCACGCTGATGATTTACGATCACTATGACGTGCAGCCGGCCGAGCCGCTCGAGCTTTGGGAGAGCGGCCCGTGGGAGGCCGCCCTCCGCGAGGGCAAAATTTTTGCGCGCGGCGTGGCCGATAACAAGGGCAACCTGGTCAACCGCATCCAGGCGATTGAAGCGTACCTGGCCGCCATCGGGCCGCTGCCGCTCAAGATCAAATTCGTCGTCGAGGGCGAAGAAGAAATCGGCAGCATCCACTTGCCGCAGTTCGTCCAAGAAAATCGCGCGCTGCTGCAAGGCGTGGACGGATGCTTGTGGGAGTTTGGCGGCAAGGACATTAACGAGCGGCCGCAGCTCTGGTGTGGGCTGAAAGGCATCCTCTACGTCGAGCTGCACGCGCGCGGAGCCAGGCGCGATTTGCATTCGGGGTACGCGGCGATGGTGGGCGATCCCGCGTGGCGGTTGACGTGGGCGCTGTCCACGCTCAAGGACGCCGACGACCGCATTCTGATTGACGATTTCATGCGCTACGTCCGCGCGCCGACGGCGGCCGAGATAGAGGCGCTCAAAACGATTCCATTCGACGAAGAGAAAGAAAAAGCCGAGTTGGGCATCCCCGCGTTCATCGGCAATCTCACCGGGCTTGACCTGCTCAAGAAATATTTGTACGAGCCGACCTGCACGATTTGCGGATTGTATTCCGGCTACATCGGGCCAGGCTCCAAGACGGTGCTGCCGAATCACGCTTTCGCCAAGATTGATTTTCGCCTCGTGCCGAACCTTGCGCCCGACCTCGTCCTGGATTTGCTGAAAAAGCATCTCGCGCGCCGGGGCTTTGACGATATTAAAGTGGTGCTGACCGAAACGGGCGAAGAGGTGGCGCGCTCGCCGCTCGATTCGGCCATCGTGCGCGCAGCCGTTGAGGCGGCCAAGGCCGTGTATCCGAATGAGCCGGTGGTGTATCCGACCTCGGCGGGAAGCGGGCCGATGTATCCGCTGTGCCAGGCGCTGGGGATTCCGGCGGTGAGCGCCGGGTGCGGCTGGCACGACTCGCGCGGGCACGCGCCCAACGAGAGCATTCGCGTTGCGGATTATTTTGAGGGGCTGCTGTTCATCCGTGAATTGATAGACCGCTTCGCGGCGATGTAAAAAGCCACGGGCGCCGCCGGCCAAGTACACCCCGTTTCACCCAGCCGCTCGCCGACATTAACTCGCTGGGCTTGCGGCTGCTCCTGTGCTGGAACGCCGCAGCGCGGCAGGGCGTCTTG
>CAYHAR010000123.1:8220-11547 GCA_964354595.1 uncultured Anaerolineae bacterium
GCTGGGCTTGCGGCTGCTCCTGTGCTGGAACGCCGCAGCGCGGCAGGGCGTCTTGACAGTGGTATAATACGCCCGACATGGTAGACACGATGAGCGAGACGCCACAGCCTCCTGCCGATAAAACACAGCCCCGCGCGCAACGCAACGCGATAGATTATTCGCAGCATACACAGCTCAGCGCGCTGCGCCGCCCGGCCAGCCGCTCAGCGTGGGGCGGGCCGGTTTCCCCTCCACCGCCTCCTCCCCCCAGCGCGGAAAGTGAAAAGGAGACGCCTCGCCGCAGCGCAGGCGCAGTGATCGGCCAACTGTTCACCCTCGGCGCGTTGAGTGTGGTGGTCTTGTTCTTTGCCGCGCTGGCGGTCGGCCTGGCCGGCTATGTTTACATCGCGCAGCAGTTGCCCTCGCCCGACGATCTGCAAGCACGCGCGGACGAGTTGTTCGTCTCTAGCCAGATTTACGCGCGCGACGGCTCGCTGCTTTACGAGATGATGGACCCCACCGGCGGCAAGCGGCAAAAGGTTCCGCTGGCGCAAATCCCCGACGTGCTCCGCCGCGCGACGCTCGACACCGAAGACCCAAACTTTTACATCCACCCTGGCTTTGACCCGGTGGGCATTGCCCGCGCGTTGTGGTACGCCGCCAACGAGCGCGAATTTGTGGCGGGCGGCTCGACCCTCACACAGCAAGTCGTCCGCAATCTATTGTTGCCCGGCGAGCGGACGGAGCGCACGTTCAATCGCAAGGTCAAAGAGATTGTGTTGGCTTATGAAATCACGCGCCGCTATCCCCGCGACCAGATTTTGGAAATCTATCTGAACGAGTCTTACTATGGCAACCTCGCCTACGGCGTGGAAGCGGCGTCGCAGACGTATTTTGGAAAAAGCGTCAAGGATCTGTCGTTGGCCGAAGCGTCGTTCATCGCCGGATTGCCGCAATCTCCGGCGATCTATGATCCGTTTACGCCGGATGGCCGAGCCGAGGCGTTGCGTCGCCAGAAGGATGTGCTGCGGTTGATGGTCAAGCAGGGCGATATTACGCAGCCAGAAGCCGACGCGTCCGCCAAGCTGACCGCCGCGTATCCGTTCACGCCGCCGCGCAGCGACTCGCTCCGCGTCGCGCCGCATTTCGTCGTCTACGTCCGCCAATTGCTCGAGCAGCAATATGGCTCCGCCGATCTGTACCGGCACGGCCTCAAGGTCTATACGACGATCAGCCCGACGATGCAGACGGCAGCCGAGCAAGTGGCGCGCGAGCAAATCGCCAAGCTCAAGGACAAGCACGTGACCAACGCCGCGCTCGTGGCGCTCGACGCGCGCACGGGCGAAATCCTGGCGATGCTGGGCAGCGTAGATTTTTACGACAAAGAGATTGACGGGCAGGTGAACGTTGCGCTGCGCCTGCGCCAGCCCGGCTCGTCCATCAAGCCGCTCACTTACGTCAGCGCGTTCCAAAAGGGCTGGACGCCCGCGACGTTGATGTGGGACGTGCCGATCACGTTTACCAATTCTTACGGCCAGGTGTATCCGCCCAAGAACTATGACGCCAAGTTTCACGGCCCGGTCACGGTCCGATCCGCGCTGGCGAACTCGTACAACCTCCCGGCGGTCAAGGCGCTCGAGTTTGTCGAGCTGCCCGCGTTCTTGGACAATGCCAAAGCGTTCGGCATCACCACGCTGACGCGCCAGGATTATTGGCTGGCGCTCACGCTCGGCGGCGGCGAAGTGCCGCTGATCGAGATGGCGGGCATGTACCAGATATTTGCCAACGGCGGCAAGCGGATGCCACCCATCGCAATCCGCAAGGTTACCGACGCGCAAGGCAAGGTACTTTGTCAGTTCACGCCGCCGGGCCAGGATAGCAAAGGCATCCAGCCGTGCCAGGGATTTCCCGACGCGGGCCAGCCCTCTGAAGGGGGCCGGCAGGTCATTTCGCCGCAGCACGCTTTTCTCATCACGAGCATCCTTTCCGACAAGAAAGCGCGTTGCCCGGCGTTCGGATGTCCCAATCCGCTCGAATTGCAGTATCAACCCGTCGCCGCCAAGACGGGCACGACGAACGATTACAAGGATAACTGGACGTTGGGTTACACGCCCGATCTCGTCGTAGGCGTTTGGGTGGGCAATGCCGACAACTCGCCGATGAAAGGCACCACCGGCGTCACGGGCGCGGCGCCCATCTGGCACGACTTTTTGGACAAAGTTACCAAAGGGATGCCCGTCAAAGCGTTCGAGCGTCCGCCGGGCATTGTCGAAAAAGAAATCTGCGCGGATACCGGCGCTGAGCCGAGCGAGTTTTGCCCGCAAAAGATCAAAGAGGTCTTTGCCGAAAATCAACTGCCGCTTGGCCCGGAGCACGACCTGCATCGCCCGCAGTGTCCCGACGCGCCGCCGGGCGTGGCGCTGTTTGGATATCCGAACGCGGATGCGTTCGTGCGCGCGTGGGCCACATCGCCGGAGGGGCAAAAGTGGGCGCAGGCCAAAGGCGTGCTGTTGATGCCCTCGGATTGCAGCAGCACGCCGGGCGTGGCGGTTGGCCCGGTTGCCATCAACATCACCTCGCCAGCGGAAGGCGCGGCGGCCTCGGGCAACGTCGTCATCGTCGGCACGATCTCGGGCGCGCTCGACCATTACGAGGTGACGTGGGGGCGCGGCCAGGGCGATGGTAACTGGGAGTGGATCTCCGGGCCGCACCTGACGCCCGTGGAAAATGGCCCGCTGGCCGAGTGGAACGTCACCGACCTGCCGCCCGGCGAGTACACGCTGCGTATTGTGGCTTACGCCAAGCAGGGCGGCACGACTGAGGCGCGCGTGCATTTTCGCGTAGAGAGGCCGTAGAGCAAAGAGGGTGGAGCGTGGAGTGACACGAAACTGTGGCGGGGATGAAACAAGGTTGAACAGTCGCGGAGATGGGAGGGGTAAAAGATGGACGCGCTTGAAGAACTGGTCAAAGAGTTGCCCCCGGATTTGCGGCAAGAAGCGGAGGATTTTATTCGCTTCCTGTTAGAGCGACATGCGCGACAACATGGGAAAGAATTAGGGCAGGTTGGGGTCGGCGCAGTGAGAGATCACCGCGAGCAGTATGCATCGAGCGAGCAAGTCAGAGCCTTGCCGGAACTCGTCCAGTTGCTCCCATCAGAGATGCAGCAAAAAGTGCGGGATTTCATCGAGTTTCTGCTGGAAAAGCGCCTGAAAAAGCCACGCGGCAAGCCGACGTTTGAATGGGCTGGCGCGTTAAAAGACCTGCGGGATCAATACACGTCAGTGGAACTCCAGCACAAGATTGCTGAATGGCGGGAGGAGGATTGATGTACCTTCTGGATACCAATAT
>CAYHAR010000124.1:0-2901 GCA_964354595.1 uncultured Anaerolineae bacterium
AAAGTTGGACAACCTGCGCCGGATTTTACTTTAAAGAGCCACGATGGACGAATGATTCGCCTGAGCGACTATCGTGGCAAGCAAAACGTCGTCGTCGCCTTTTTCCCGCTGGCCTGGACGCCCGTCTGAACAGCCCAGATTCCATCGTACCAGGTTTTGCTTGACCGGTTCGGTGGGATGCATACCCAGGTTCTGGGTATCAGCGTGGATAGCGTTCCCTGCCTCAAAGCGTGGGCCGATAGCTTGATGCCAGGCGGCATCACGTATTCGCTTCTGAGCGACTTTTTTCCGCACGGCAAGGTCGCCGAGTCGTTTGGTGTGTTGCGCGACGATGGCAGATCCGAACGCGCCATTTTTGTGATGGACAAGCAGGGCATTATTCGCTACGTGGATGTGCATGACATCAGCCAGCAGCCCGACAACGACGAATTGTTCCGCGTCCTGGCCGAGCTAGAGCCGCAGGCTGCCGCAGCGTGGAAGATTGTTCAGCCGCCTGCTCAGCCCGAGCCGGCCGGCGATGTGATCATGTACTGCACGACGTGGTGCCCCAGTTGCCGACGCGCGCGCACCTGGTTAAAAGAACGCGGCATCCAGTACGTCGAAGTGGACATTACACACGACCGCAAGGCGGCCGAGAGAGTGCGTGGCTGGGCCAACGGCAACGAGACGACGCCGACGTTCAACATCAAGGGCACGATCATCGTTGACTTTGACGAGGCCAAGCTCAGAAGGGTGCTTGGGCTCGCCTGATCCGGCGCACGCTTCGCCATCATCCGGCACGGGCGGGAGGCCGACCAGATGCGCAAGTCTGTCGCCCTCAATGCTCGTGCCGGATTCGTGAGGCGAGAGTAATGCAATTGACACGTACTGCTAACTGTGCATGCTGTGTGTTGCATTATAATAAGAACGCGCGAGGGTTGCCCGAAACTTTTTGATTTAGGGATCGGCACGTGGCTGGCGAAACTATCCTCGTCATAGACGACAATCCCCGATTGCGCAAGTTCTTGCTCGAGGCCGTGCTCAAGCCCGGCGGCTACACGCCGCTGGTGTGCGATAGCATTGGCGCCGGCGTGAGCGCCGCCGCCGAACAATCGCCCGACTTGATCATCCTGTCCATGCAAACACCAGGCTTTAGGCCCGAGTTGCTAGAAACACTGCGCGCGGGTGAGCGGGTTATCCCCACCATTCTGACGACCATGCGGCGGTCTGACCCGTGGGCCGCCGACGCGCGCCGTATCGGCGCGCGCGACATCCTGGTCAGACCCTTTGAGCCGGAACAAGTGTCGCGCGTGATCGAGCGCGCGCTGGCCGAGGCGCGTTTGCGCCGCGAGCGCGACGAGCTAGCCAAGCAACTGGCTCAAACTCACCGCCAGATGGATCGCCACCTTCAAGAGCTTGCCGCCATCTATACTATTGGCAGGACCGTCACGGCGACGCTCGATGTGGAGCAAGTGCTGGCCCAAGTGGTCGAGGCGGCGACCAACATCACGTGCGCCGAAGAAGGCTGGCTGCTGCTGCTCGACGAGTCCGCTGACGAGTTGTACCTGCGCGCGTCCAAGAATTTGGACGAGAGCGCCGCGCGTGGGTTGCGCGTCCGCGTGCAAGATAGCTTGTTGGGGCGTGTGGTCAAGTCCCGCCGGCCTGTGCTCGTTACCGGGCCGGAGCTGCAAAAAGTCAATGCCGCGTACCTGGTCAAGGCGCTCTTGTTCGTCCCGCTCACCGTTCCGCCTGACCGCGTCATCGGCGTGCTGGGCGTCTCGAACAGGACTTGCGACCGGGCTTTTACCGAGCACGATCTGTTTTTGCTATCCACCATGGCCGACTATGCGGCCATCGCCATCGAAAACGCCCAGTTGTTTGCGCAGGTGGAGGCCGAGCGGAAGCAATTGGAGGCTGTGCTGCGCGGCACCGAAGATGCGGTGATCGTGCTCGACCAGGACCGGCGCGTGCTCATGGTCAATCCGGCGGCGCGCAAAGCGTTCAACATCGAGGCGCCCGACGTCACGGGCCGCACACTTCTCGAATGCATCCACAGCCAGACTTTGCTGGATTGGTTCAAGATTCCTTCCGCTGTCGGCCGGCCGGCCCGCGCCGAGGTGCCGTTGACGGACGGGCGCACGCTTCAGGCGCAGATCAGCGTCGTCGAAGGCATCGGCTACGCCGTGGTGATGCAGGACATTACGCATCTGAAAGAGTTGGATCGCATCAAGAGCGAGTTTGTGTCGGTCGTCAGCCACGACATTCGCTCGCCGCTCACGACCATTCGCGGTTACATGGAGCTGTTGGGGCGGGTCGGCCCGCTCACGCCGCAGCAGGCCGAGTTCCTCGCGCGCATCGAGCAGAGCATGACGACCATCACGGACTTGATCGGGGATCTGTTGGACACGGGCCGTATCGAAGCGGGGCTGGATCAGGAAGAGGCTCTGGTTCAACTGGAAGACGTCGTGGAGCGCGGAATTGAAGCTATTCGATTGTCCGCCGAAGCAAAACAGCATATACTGTCTTGCGACATTGCGCCCGGCTTGCCGCCGCTGATGGGCAATGCGCGGCGACTCGAACAGCTCGTCACGAATCTCCTCAGCAACGCGATCAAATACACGCCCGAAGGCGGCAAGATACAAGTGATGCTCAAGGCCGAGGGGCTGTACTTGATGTTGCGCGTGACAGACAATGGCATTGGAGTTCCGCCGGAAGAGCAGCCGCACATCTTTGAAAAGTTCTATCGTGTGCAAAGCGAAGCGACCGCCGATATTGGCGGGACGGGGTTGGGGTTGTCCATTGTCAAGAGCGTAGTGGAAAGACACGGCGGGCGCGTGTGGGTGGAAAGCGCGCCCGGCCAGGGCAGCACGTTTATTGTGCTGCTGCCCATGCAGCCGGGATAGACCATGGACGAAATTCAGG
>CAYHAR010000124.1:3001-11462 GCA_964354595.1 uncultured Anaerolineae bacterium
GGTAAATCCTGACGGCTCAAAACGGAGGCGCAATGGCTACGGATGAACTTTCTACCGACAAGAAGAAGAATTCGACAGGCAAAACCGTGATCCGCGTCATCTTGGGGTTGGCGTTGCTGATTCCCGCCAGCCTCGCTTGCCTGGGAGGGCTGCTTGTGCCAACCGTCAGCACGTTCGTCCTCAGCTTGCAGAGCACAGGCCTGGTCGTGCGAGACGCCAAATTTGTCGGCCTGGAAAATTATGCGCGCTTGTTCCAGGACCCGGTGTTCTCTGCGGCGCTGGGGTTCACGCTTTCATTGTTGGTGGTGCGCGTCCTTGTGGTGGCGGTCGCGCCGCTGCTGCTGGCGCTGGCCGTCAACGAGTTGGGCCGCGCCGTGCGCCTCCCGGTGCGGCTGCTGTTCACTCTGCCCCTGGCGATGTTTGCGCCAGTGGTCATGGCGTTGATCTGGGTCACGGTTCTCACTCCCAATTCTGGCCTGGCCGCGATTCTTTGGCGTAGCCTCGGTCAAGCTTCACAGCCGTGGCTGACCGATCCGGGCCGGGCGAAAGGCGCTTTGCTTTTCGCGGACGCTTTGTACACTGTCGGGCTGGCTTGCGGGGTCGGGTTGATTTTTTACCTGGCGGCGTTGCGCGGATCGTGGAGACAGGTGTGGAAACCGTTGGTCGCCAGTTGGGGCATCGGGCTGCTGGCGACGCTCGCGCTTTCGCTTCAATCGTTCACGCTGAGCTATACGCTCACGGCGGGCGGGCCGGCTAATGCGACCATGTCCCTGACGCTTTACCAGTTCAATCAGGCTTTTCGGTACTTTAGGTTCGGACCCGCCGCCGCTGTGGCGAGTTTTGTCCTGGTCGTTCTGGTACTGCTGGGCCTGGCAGCCGGCTTGGCTGTCGTCTTGACTGGGCTGCGGCTAGAGGTGACGCCCGGCAGCAAAGAGTCAGGGCTATTGGGCAGAGCGGGGCAGCCGGGCCGAGGCCGGATCGTCGCTATCGCGCTGCTGGCGGTCATGTTGCTCGGCAGTGTAATGGTGTGTTCCCTGAGCGGGCTGCCCGTTCTGTGGAACGCTTTGAACTCGCTCAAAACCAGCGCTGAAATCACTCGATCTTCCGCGTCGCTTTTTCCCTCTTCGCCGTCGTTGACGGCTTACTCGGAGCTGGCAAAAAAGATGCCCATAGGACAGGTGTTCGTCAACACGCTCCTGCCGCTGTCACTCTCGCTCTTGCTGCTGCAAATTCCCATTGCCTACCTTGGCGCGTTGGGCATCGGCGCAGCGCGGCCCTTGGGCAAGTGGAGCGAGTGGCTGTTGCTCTTGTTCAGTCCGTGGTTGTTTGTGACTGTTGGCCCGTTGAGCATCGTGGCCTATCAGAACCTGCAGCAAGCGCGTATGTTGAATACACTGGCGGCGCTGACGCCTCCGATTGTGTTGAGCGTTCCCATGTTGTTCATCCTGACCTTGTTCTTCAAAGGACAGGAGCCGAAATGGCGCGCGGCGCAGGCAGAAGGGCAGGGGGCCAAGACATTTTTTACAAAGTTAATTCTGCCTTCGCTGCCGCTGGTGGCGCTGCTGGCGAGCGCGGCTTTTTTGATCGGCCTGCAAGACTTGCTCTGGCCGTCGGTGGCCTCAAACACACTGACGACCATGACCCTCAGTACCATGTTGCTCAGGCTGCGCGCCGGCCTGACAACGGGATGGCCCATGCTGGCGGCTGCCATCACTCTATTCGAGTTGCCCACCTTTGCGTTCTTTTTTCTCGTTTTGGGCGCGCTGCAATTCTTGTACCTGGATCGCCTGGCGCTGGTCACACATTCGCCAGAGGCCACGCAAGACGCGCCGCTGCGACAAGATGTGGCGCAAGAGGTGTGAATCAGATGAATCATTCTCCTGTTCAGGTCGTGTCCCGTTTTACGTGCCTGGCTTTGGCGACGATTGTCGGGTTGACTTGCCTGACCGCGTGCAGCCAGCCCGCCCCCAAGCCGGGCCATCCATCGCCCTTGGCCTCCCCGGACAAGTCGCCGGTGGCCTCGCCAGCGGTGACGTTGTCGCCGGCCTCTTTCCAACTGACCGTGCTGCATACCAACGATACCTGGGGCTACCTTTTCCCCTGTGGCTGAAAGCCGCCGTTGGGCGGCGTGGCCCGTCGGGCCACCAGAATTGCGCAGGAACGGAACAAGGGCGGGGCAGTATTGTTGCTCGACGCAGGCGATAGTCTGGCGGGCGACCAAGACCCGGCTCGCAAGACGCAAGGGCAAACCAGCGTCGCCGCGATGAACCTGCTGGGCTACGACGCGATGGCTTTGGGACCGCAAGACCTTGCGCTCGGCCCGGCGGTCTTGCAGCAGCGAATGGCCGAAGCCAGGTTTGCTTTTCTTTCGGCCAATGCGGTCGTATCGGCCACGGGGAAATTGGCGGCGACTCTGTTTGTGATACGCGAGTTGGGCGGCCACAAGGTCGCGCTCGTCGGCCTCAGCGGCGGCAACGGGACAAGCGAGATCGCCGTTCGTGACCCGGTGGAGACCGCCAAGTCAGTCGTGGCTCAAGTAAAGAGCCAGGCGGAGGTCATCATCTTGGTCTCGCACGCAGGCGCATCTGTGGATCGGCAAATCGCGGATGCGGCGCCGGGCATCGCGCTGATTGTGAGCGGCGGGCCGCGGGCCTTGCCCGCTCCCTGGCAGAGCGAAAAGACGGGGACGCTCGTCGTGCACGCGGACGAAGCGCAGCCTGCTCACGCCGGGCGCGTGATGGGTGTCGCCACGCTCGCGTTTGACCCTCGGGGTGAGTTGGTCAAGCAAGATTGGCAGAGCGTGGCCCTCGTGGATAGCATCCCCGACGATCCGGCGATGGCGACCTGGGTGCAACAACAGTCGAGCCGCTAGTGCACGCTGCTTGCTCTGGTGCTACTCTGAGCGAAGCAAAGAGTCTTGCGTGAATGAGATGCTTCGCTGCGCTCAGTATGACAAGCCAGCGGTCTGAAAAAGAAACGGGAGAGAGCATATTGCCCTCTCCCGTCTGTTTTGTTCTTGTGGTAGGAGCGGCTCGCGTCGCTAGCCCATCAGGTGAGCTTCCCGCTTGCTGCGGATAATCGCAAACGCCACAATCGCCAGGAAGATAAAGGCTACCACGTAGGCCACAATCTGCATCGTGCCGCCTTGCTTCCCCACCGTCAGAATCAACGGCGCGACCAACAGCGAGACCAGGTTCACCACCTTGATCATCGGGTTCAGCGCCGGGCCGGCCGTGTCCTTGAGCGGATCGCCGACCGTATCGCCGATGATGCTCGCCTTGTGGCGCTCGGAGCCTTTGCCCGTGTTGGCTTCTTTGTTGCTCGGCTCAGCCTCGATGTCTTTCTTGGCATTGTCCCAGGCGCCGCCGGCGTTTGCCATAAAGACCGCCAGCAACTGCCCGACCACAATGATGCCGGCCAAAAAGCCGCCCAGCGCGCGCTCGCCGACGATAAAGCCGACGATGATGGGCATCAGCACGGCCAGCAGCGCCACGCTGATCAGCTCACTCTGCGCGGCGTTGGTGCAGATGCGCACCACCAACCCGTAATCGGGCTTGACAGTCCCTTCCATCACGCCGGGCCGGTGGAACTGCTTGCGCACCTCTTCGACGATGAGCGCCGCGGCGCGCTCCACCGCCCGCAGCAGAATCGAGCTGAACAGGAACGGCAACGCGCCGCCGATCAGGAGGCCGACAAACACCATCGGATTGGCAATGTCCAGCCCCTCTTTCAGCAGCCCGGTCGTCTCGATGTAGGAGCTGAACAGGCTGACCGCCGCGATGACCGCCGAGGCGATGGCGATGCCCTTGGTGATGGCCTTGGTCGTGTTGCCCACCGCGTCCAGGTCAGACAGCGTGGCCTGCCCCTCGGGGCTGGCGAATTCGTCCTTGCACATTTCGGCAATGCCGCCTGCATTATCCGAGATCGGGCCAAAGGCGTCCATGGCCAGGTTGTTGCCGGTGTGTGAAAGCATGCCGATGCCGCTCATGGCGATCGAGTACATGATGAATAGCACGTCGTAGCCTGGCACGTGGGGTTTTTCAAAGCTGATGACGATCAGCCCGAGCACGATTATGCCCGCCGCGCTAAAGATGCCGTTTTCGATCTTTTTCGTCCGGCGCGCCAGGTACACTCCGACGACCAGCGCCAGCACCGCGGCCACGATCATGATGACCGTCTTGGCCGCGGCGGCGAAGGTGAAGGAGTAAATCGCAATCGCCAAAAGGATGGCCGCGACAATGATCAAGATGGCCCAGACCGTGCTTTCGTAACCGATAGCCAGACCCGAAAGGATCACGGTGGCGGGGCCGGTCCTGGCCGAGCGGACGATTTGTTTGATGGACGCCGTGCCGCGCTGGGTGAACGCGCCGGTGTACTTGTTGAATCCTACCGCCAGCAAAATGCCTGCCGCGGTCGCTGCAAAGAGCCGCAGGTCTTGGGCGTAGAAAATCGCCAGGAAGAAAAAGCTGGTCGTGGAAATGATGGACGAGAGATCGTAAGACAGGTCCATCGCCCGGAAAGCGTCACCCTTGGTCGGCCAGAGCGAAACGGCGTAGGTGCCGATGATCGAGCTAAAGACGCCGATAGCGCGCACCAGCAGCGGAAAGACGATCCACTTGAGGCTGTGGGCGGGGTCAATCGCCATCACCGCCAGGCCCAGGATCATCGCGGAGACGATGGTGACTTCGTAGGATTCGAACACGTCCTCCGCCATACCGGAAAAGTCGCCGACGTTATCGCCCACCAGGTCGGCCACTACCGCAGCGTTGCGGGGGTCGTCCTCGGGTATGTCGGCCTCGACCTTGCCGACCAGGTCAGCGCCCACGTCGGCTGCTTTGGTATAGATGCCGCCGCCGACGCGCATGAACATGGCCAGCAGCGTGCCGCCAAAGCCAAAGCCCAGCAACACTTCGGGCGCGTGGCGACCGTAGAGCATAAAGATCGTCGTGCCGCCGAGCAACCCCAGGCCGTCGGCCAACATGCCGGCGATGGTGCCGGAGCGATAGGCCACGCGCAGCGCCCCCTGGAACGAGCCGCGCCGGGCCTGGCTGGCCACGCGCACGTTCCCGCGCGTGCCGATCACTCGCAAGCCGATCTGCCCGATGGCCAGCGAACAACTGGCGCCCAAGAGCACCGCCACACCGCGCCCGATGGTGATGGGCCACGACAGGTTGGCAAAGTAAGCCGTGAGGCCTAGAGCAAAGGCCAACACAAACGCGATGGGGATGACGACCTCCATCTGGCGGTTGAGGTAAGCTATGGCGCCTTCACGAATGGCGTTCGAGATCTCTTGCATCTTGGGAGTGCCGGGGTCTTCACGCAGCACCTGGCGAGCGAGAAACCAGGCGTAGATAAGCGCGGCGACGCCGGTGACCAGAACGACAATGAGCCCTATCTGCTCGAATCTAGAGATTCCGGGCATAGTCAAAGCGATTTCCATTTGTGTAAAACTCCTTTCTGTGGATGATGTGTGGCTTGCGCCAAAACGGTCAACTCAAAAGGGCTGCGACTGTGTCTGCTGGAATGAATGCTTATGCTTCCTCCCTGTAACATGGTTTAGAAAAGGCCCATGCGCGCAAGCGCCTGGGCTATGGGATGACGGGACTCGAAAGCGCCGGAGCAGTATGTCCGGGCGGCACAATCATATTTATGCGTGCGATGCGTTTCAGCGTGCGGGGTCAAGAAAACGCCCTTGCGCGAGCACGTGTTACTGCCCGCCAGGGCCACCCGAAATGGAAAAAACGGCATGGACTAGAGTTCACCCTAGAGGATTATGGCAATTTTACACTGGACACACGAAAAGTCAAGTTTCAAATGTCAAATATCAAATGTCAAATGTCACATCTATGTGATGACCACCTGGCCGCAGTATTCGCACCGATCTGTGCCCAGGTCGAGCGTCCCGCCGCAGTTGGGGCATTTGATCGTTTCGGCTTGCAACGGCACACCCAGCTTGATGAGGTTGGCTTCGGCGTCGGCCAACTGCGCGCGCAAGTCCTTCAAGCGGGCGAGGTATGCCTCCGGCGGCACTTCTCCGGATGTCTTCATCCGCTTGAGGTCGTTGACGGATTCGTGCAGCATGATGCGCCGCGCTTTTTGCGCTTCCACCGTCATCTGCTCTGCGCTGATTTGCAGCGTGGGCGCGGGCTTGATCGAGCCGATGATGAACGCGACGACGGCGATGACCGCGCACGCCAGCAGCCCGGCCAGCAGTGGCGAATACCAGAACGGCGCAGTTTGTTTGTCCACCTTCACGGCGCGCACTTGGGCGGCGTCGGCTACGAGGAATCGCTTGCTGTCCATAAACTTGTCGCCGAGCAGCCGGTTGATCGGCGCGCTGTAGGATTTGGACGCGAGCCGGTTGCCTTGGGCATTCAAGAACGCGACCCCGCCGCTTTCGTCGCCGATGGCGACCACGTCGCGCCCGGAGCCTTCGGCATCGAGTGAAGCGATCTCTTGCACCTTGCTGCCGACGCTGGCGGCGAACAGTTGTGCACCGGTCTGGCTATAGGCCCACACGCCGCCCTTTTTGCCGCCGACGATGACTTCGCGCGTGCCGGGGTCGCCGTCCAGTTCAGCCAGGCGGATTTCGGTGATGGCTTGACCTGCATTGGCTGTCCACAATTGTTTGCCAGTGCTGCCTTCCAGCACATAGAGCATCCCGGTTTCGCCGCCCAGCAAGACGGCGCTTTGACCCGGGGTGATCAGCTCGTAGGTGCGCAGACGGCGCAGTCCGCCGGATACGGTGAACGGCCAGACCACCTTGCCTTTGCCGTCGAGCGCGACGACGTTCCCGCCAATGTCGGCGGCGGCGATGAGCTGAGTTTTGCCGATCAGAATGTTATCCAGCCCGCGCAGCTCGGTGGCTTTGAGATCGTAGCGCCAGCGTTCCTTGCCGCTTTCCGAAACCGCCACGAGCTTGCCGGTCGTGTCGCCCACGACCACGCCATATTTGCCGGTGCCATCAAAATCCACGGCAGCCGCGCGGCCCACGTCGCCCAAACCGACGAGTCCGGTCTTCCATATCGCTTCGCCACCACTGGCCTTGAGCGCGGTGGCGACTGAAGCTTGCGACTCTTTGTAATAGGCGAGGATGTCTTGTGTGCCATCGCCGTTTACATCGCCCATCGTCGCGGCCAATGTGCCGGGGAATTCTTGGCCTGAAACCAGCTTGCCGGAGGCGTCGTATATCTGGATCGTGTTGCCGGCCTGGACGAACAGATCGGTTTTGCCGGCGCCGGTCATGTTGGTCACTTTCATGCTCTGCACGCTGGCGGCGGGTTGCGCCCAGGTTTCGCTGACGGCCCACTTGTCGCGGTTCACTGCGCCGGTAAAGGTGATCGCGGCGGCGACGCCCATCACCAGGCACATCAGCGCCAGGGCCAGGACAATCGTGATAATGACACGCTGATTCATGTTAGCCTCCTATTCAACCTTGCGAAGGTTCTGCAACCTTCGCAAGGATTCCACGCGGCTTGAGATGGTCGTAAGCAAAGCGCAGCACCTGGAGAATGTCCTGCGCGTTGATGGCAGCGTCGGTGAGCGCGTCCAGCACGATGCGCCCATCGCCGGATTCACGCGCCTCTACCAGGAATTTGCTGACCTGGTTGGTTCGCAGGGGGAGCACGTCGTAAGCGTCTCGATTCACCGTGATGGCGACGCGCAGCTCGTTCCGGCTCGCGCTGCCTCCGGCCTTCCACTTGGACTTGCCTCTGCGATTGCGTTTCCACCGGCCCATGCGAGCCTTGACGCGCTCCAGCACAGACACGCGCATCACGTTGCCATCGTAAAGCATCATCTTTATCTTGAGCCATTCGTCGCGGTAATAGTTGATGGGCATTCCCGACGAGCTGGTGTTTTGCCGCACGACCTTGCCCGGCTGCGCGCCGGTCAGGTCGAGCCAGCCCATGAGCGTGCGCTTGGGCGAGAGGTCGTCTTTGATGGTCTGAAAGATGGCGCGCGCGGCGTCGAACCGGGGGCCGAACTCTTGGCCGGTCGGCTGGCTGCGCTTTAACAGAATAGTGCCCACTATTGCGGCGATCAAGGCGACGACCGTGGCCAACAAGGCGGGTTGGATCGCGCCGAGAACTGTGCTAAAGGGCAAGCAAAAGATCGCCACGAAAAAGAGCGCAACGATCCAGCCGCAATAGCCTCGAGCGCCTTTGCTGGCTTGGGGCGTCGCTGCCTCCACGGACCGGTTGCGCATCAGAAGGATAAAGCTCAGGATGGCCGCGCCCCACAACACCAGCGCCACCAGGCTAAAGGTGAAAAAGTTGTAGCCCAAGAGCCAGTCGAGGTAGACGAATGGCAGCCCGGCCAGCAGGAGCAGCGGGACGATCCAGATCCGCTGACCGCGCGCTTTGACGAATTCGGCTTGCTTGCGCACGGCATCGTCCATCACGTGGACAATGTTGGCGGGCTTTTCGTTAAAGTTGAAAAACAGCGCGACCCGGGCCGGTGA
>CAYHAR010000125.1:0-11322 GCA_964354595.1 uncultured Anaerolineae bacterium
GGCATTCCGCCCGAGATATTGGACCATATTTTTGAACCCTTTGTGACCACCAAAAAGACGGGGACCGGGCTGGGGCTATCTATCAGTTACGGGCTGATCGAGGCGTACAATGGACGTATCACGGTGACGAGCCAGGTGGGCGCGGGAACAACGTTTACGATCCTATTGCCGGTCAGCACGATAAACTAGTCAGAGTTGGGCAAGCTTATCGTTAGATGAACCTGGGTCGCGGCACAGAAAGAGAGGGCCGAGATGCAAGACCAGAGAAAAACCAAAGCGCAACTTTTGAGCGAATTATCAGAATTGCGCCACAGCGCGGAAAGCTACCGCCTGCTTTTCCAACGGTCGCCTGTGGGCGTGTTCCACTATGATCCCCAACTCTGCATCACCGATTGCAACGAACGCTTTGTCGCCATTCTCCAATCCAGGCGAGAGCGATTGATCGGCCTGGACCTGACAACGCTCAAAGACCAGCGCGTGCTGCCCGCCCTGCGGCAGGCGATCCAAGGGCAAGAAGGCATCTACGATGGCCACTATCGCGCCACGACCAGCTCGGCCGAGATTTGGGTCTCGATGCTCACCGCGCCCCTTTTTGATCAGCGCGGCCAGGTCACGGGCGGCGGGGGCATTGTCCAAGATCTCACCGAGCGCAAACGAGCAGAGCAAGTGCAAGCCGCCATCTATCGCATCTCGGAGGCGGCGCACGTCGCTCAAAACCTGGACGAGCTTTTTAGCTTGCTCCATTCCATTATCGGCGAGCTGATGCCAGCCCGGAACTTTTATATCGCGCTCTACGATGCGTCCACTGACCTGGTCCGCTTTCCCTACTTTGCTGACGAATTCGACGTTGCGCCGCCACCCCGCAAGTCCGGTAGAGGGCTGACGGGTTACGTCCTGCGAACAGGCCAGCCATTGCTGCTGACGCCAAAGGTGTACGAGCAACTCGTCAAGAGCGGCGAGGTGGAAAGCATCGGCACGCCGCCGGTTGACTGGCTGGGCGTGCCGCTCAAGACGCAGCAAGAAACGATTGGCGTGATGGCGGTTCAGACCTACACTGAGGCGGCCCGGCTCAACGAAGCCGACATGCGCGTCCTGGCATTCGTCTCCACTCAGGCGGCAATGGCGATTGAGCGTAAGCGGGCAGAAGCAACGTTGCGAGAGAGCGAGACGAAATACAGAACCATGTTCGAAGCGTCCACCGACGCCATCTTTTTAGAGACGCTAGACGGACGTGTGCTCGACTGCAACACCTCGGCCTGCAAGATGTTGGGCTACACCAAACGTGAACTGCTCCAGCTAACCATAGCCGACCTCGTTCCAGAAGAAATTGCGGCGACACTGCCTGACGTCATCACCCAAGAGATGACCACCGGCGGAATACTCGTCAAGGCGGCCAACAAGAGAAAAGACGGACAGGTCTTTCCGGTACAAGTCAGCACTCGGGTCGTCTCCATCGAGGGAGAGCCTCGGGTCCTCGCCTACGTCCGTGACATCACCGACCGCGAGCGAGCAGAAGCAGCCCTGCGAGAGAGCGAAGCCATGCTCAAGAGCATCTTTCGCGCCGCGCCAACGGGCATCGGGCTGGTGTCTAACCGGGTGCTCTTGGCTGTGAATGATCGGATCTGCGAGATGGTAGGCCGCTCTCGTGAAGAGTTGCTGGGCCAAAGCGCGCGCGTGCTCTACCCGACCGACCAGGACTTTGAATACGTGGGCAGGGAGAAATACGCCCAGATTCGCGAGCGGGGGACGGGGGCCGTGGAAACGCGCTGGCAACACCGAGACGGCGCGATCATGGACGTGCTGTTGAGTTCAACTCCTCTCGATCCCGATAACCTGGCGGCGGGCGTCACATTCACCGCATTGGACATCACCGAGCGCAAGCGAGCGGAGGAAGAAATCCGTCGGCTCAACGCCCAGTTGGAACAGCGCGTGGCCGAGCGCACAGCTCAGCTCCAGGCCGCCAACCAGGAGCTTGAGGCTTTTGCGTATTCCGTCTCTCACGACCTGCGCGCGCCGCTGAGAAGCATAGATGGCTTTGGCCGGGCGCTGCTCCAAGACTGCGCCGGCAGCCTGGACGACCAGGGACAACACTATCTCCAGCGCATCCGCGCCGCCACTCTGCAAATGTCTCAGCTCATTGACGACCTGCTCAAGCTTTCGCGCGTCACGCGCAGCGAGATGCGCCGCGAGCCGGTAGACCTGAGCGCGCTGGCGCAGGCCATCGCCGCCGAGCTGCAAGCCGCCCAGCCCGAACGCCAGATCGAATGGAGCATTGCGCCGGGGCTGGTCGTCAACGCCGACGCCAACTTGATGCGCATCTTGCTCGCCAACTTGCTGGGCAATGCCCACAAATTCACCGCCCAGCATCCGACGGCCAGAATCGAATTCGGAGCCGTCCAGCCTGCCAGTCAGCCGGTCTATTTTGTGCGCGACAACGGAGCCGGCTTTGATATGGCTTATGCCGACAAGCTGTTCGGCGCATTCCAACGGCTGCACTCTGCGAATGAATTTGATGGCACGGGCATCGGCCTGGCCACCGTCCAGCGTATCGTGCATCGGCACGGCGGGCGCGTCTGGGCCGAGGGCGCAGTGGAACAGGGCGCCATCGTTCACTTTACTTTGCCGTAATCATCTCATCATTGGAGGAAACCATGAAAGCAATCCTGCTGGCCGAAGACAACCCGGACGACGAGGCGTTGACCCTGCGCGCGCTCCGACAAAATCACATCGCCAACCCGGTGATCGTCGCCCACGACGGAGCCGAGGCGCTCGATTATCTGTTCGCCACAGGCCAATATACGGGTCGGGACACTAACGACCTCCCGGCGGTCGTCCTCCTGGATCTAAAGATGCCCAAGGTGGACGGACTCCAAGTCTTGCGCCGCATCCGCGCCGACGAGCGCACGCGCATCCAGCCAGTGGTCATCGTCACTTCATCCGACGAAGAGCAGGACATCATGCAAAGCTATGACCTTGGCGCCAACAGCTATGTGCGCAAACCGGTGGGCTTTGAACAATTCAGCCGGGCCGTCGGGCAACTGGGCATGTACTGGCTGCTGCTGAACGAGCCGCCGCCCAAGCGATGACGCGCTTCGAGTTGGAGCAGATAACGAGGAATGGATATGAGCGCATCCCTGCGAGTACTGATTATCGAAGACCTGCCAGACGACGCCGAATTCGTGGCGCGCGAGCTGCGAAACGGCGGTTACGACGTCGCCTACGAGCGGGTGGACACTGCCGCCGCCTTGCGCGCCGCGCTCGACCGCCAAGCCTGGGACATCATCATCTCCGATTACACCATGCCGCGCTTTAGCGGATGGGCGGCGTTGGAGGTGTATAAAGAAAAGGGATTGGACTTGCCCTTTGTCATCGTCTCGGGCGCTATCGGCGAAGACATGGCGGTTGCGATGATGAAAGCCGGAGCCAGCGACTATATTATGAAGGATAACCTGGCGCGGCTGGCTCCGGCCATTGAGCGCGAGCTGCGAGAAACACAGATGCGGCGGGGGCGCAAGCAGGCCGAAAAGGCGCTGCAAGAAAGCGAGTGGCGCTTTCGGGCGCTCATCGAAAGAGCGGTAGACGTCATCCTCGTCTTGAATCGTGATGGAACCATTCGCTACGCCAGCCCGTCCGCCGAGCGCGTCATGGGCTACCGTTCCGACGAACTGGAGGGGCGGGATCCCTTTGTCGCCATCGCGCCCGAGTCCCAATTCAAGGCGAGCGATATTTTCAACGCCATTCTCCAGCATCCGGGCCTGTCGCCCTCCGCCCAAGTTCCCGCGCGGCACAAGGACGGGTCGCCGCGCATCCTCGAAGGCACAGCGCAAAATCTGTTGGACGATCCAACCGTCGAGGGAATCATTGTCAACTTTCGGGACATCACCGAGCGCAAACGAGCGGAAGAAGAGATCCGGCAGTTGAATGCGAGTCTCGAACGGCGCGCCAAGGAATTGACGGCGCTCAATACCGCTGGCCGCGCTCTGTCCTCCACCCTCGACCTGAACGCGCTGCTGGAGCTGGTCATCAGCCAGGTCAAAAGCCTGCTGGGTGTGGAGGCCGCTTCGGTGCTGCTGCGCGATTCCTTCAGCGACGAGCTGGTCTTTGCCGCCACCACTGGCTCGGCGGGGTTGGTGGGGGCGCGGATGCCTATCACCGCCGGCATCGCCGGTTGGGTCATGGCAGAAGGGAGACCCGCGCTGGTCGCCGACACGCAAAGCGATCCACGCTTTTACAACCGCATTGACGCTTCCACTGGCCTGACCACGCGCTCACTGCTGGCTGTGCCGCTGATGCACAAAGGAACGTCCCTGGGCGTGGTGGAGGCCGTCAACCGGCGGAGTGGGACTTTTGACCAGCACGACCTGGAGGTATTGGAAGCTTTGGCCAGCTCGGCGGCGATTGCCATCGAGAACGCCCGGCTGTATCAGGCTGAGCGGGAGGCGCTCCGTCGCTTGCAAGAGTCGCAGACGCAACTCGTCCAGGTTGAAAAGATGGCCGCTCTGGGCCGCCTCGTCGCCTCCATCGCCCACGAAATCAACAACCCGCTCCAGGCGGTGCAAGGCTCTCTCGAACTGGCCGCCGAGGAAATCGCCAGCGGTTTGCGTCCCGACAAGCTGACGCGGTACGTGAACGTCGCCAGCATCGAGATCGAGCGACTGGCCGACATTGTCCAGCGCATGCGCGACTTTTATCGCCCGGCGCGCGAAGGAATGCAGCCCACTGACGTGAACGCTCTGGCGCAAAACGTGCTGGAATTGGCGGGCAAGCAGTTGCAGCACAGCCGCATCACCGTCGTCCGCGAGTGGGCTGACGCGCTGCCCACCATCCAGGCCAACCCCAACTATCTCAAACAAGTCTTTTTGAACCTGGTGCTCAACGCCATTGACGCCATAGGTGAACAAGGTGGAACGCTCCGCGTGCGCACGGCCCTCGACCAGATGTCAGGCCGCGATCACCAACTCTTGCCGGCGGTGCGCGTCGAGTTCAGCGACACGGGGGAAGGCATCCCGCCGGAGCTATTGCCGCGCATCTTTGAGCCTTTCGTGACCACGAAAAAGACCGGCACGGGACTGGGGCTATCCATCAGTTACAGGTTGATTGAAGCGCACAATGGGCAAATTGCTGTGACCAGCGAGACCGGCGTAGGGACGACATTCACCATCTTGCTGCCGGTGACGCAATAGTGAGACTTGCCACCAGCGCGCAAGAGTGGCTTTGAGGTGCGCCATGAAGAAGCGATTGCTTGCTTTTCTCCATCGCCCGTTGACCATTCAATCCACAGACGCCGACACACAACGTCGAGGGCGGCTGCTGGGCATCTTGCTGCTCAGTTCCCTGGCACTTGCTTTCTTGCTGCCGGCCACCAACCTGGTCGAGCATTTGAGTTATTCCGCGCTCGGCCACACGTCTTGGATACTGTTCGACGCTGCTGTGACACTGCTCATAATCAGCTTATTGCGCCTGAACTGGGCAGGACACACTCGTCTGGCAGGGAGCAGCTTTCTGATTTTCTACGTCGTTGGGTGCACAGTGGGTCTTAGAGCCGCAACTCTGGATCGCATATTATTGGTTTACGCAGTGCCCACCCTGGCATCCAGCTTTATCGTGTCTCCGGGTAGCTCGTTCATTTTCGCCTTGCTTTCGGGCGGAGGCTACACGCTGGCCTACCTGGCCGGCGCGCGTTCGCCAAACTATAACTATATCTCGATCATTGGGCTGGCCTTGATGGCTACAGTAGCCTGGTTAGCCGCCACTCACCTGGAAGACGCGCTGGGCGAGGCTCGCCGGTCGCTCGCGCGCGAGCGTGCGGCGCAAAAACAAGCGGCCCGGCTCACCGAGAACCTTCAACGCCGCACCCAGGAACTGGCCGCGCTCAACGCCGCCAGTCGAGCCATGACCTCTATGCTTAACCCCCAAGTTGTGCTAAAACAAGTCATGGACGAGGTCAGGCGCATGGTGGGCGCGGAGGGCGCCTCGGTGCTGCTGCGCGATCCCACCAGCGATGACATGATCTTTGCGGCTGCGGCCGGCCCCGGTGCAGAGGGGCTGGTCGGCTTGCGCGTGCCGATCACAGTGGGCATTGCCGGTTGGGTCGTGCGAGAAAGACAATCTGCACTGGTGGGCGATGCGCCAGGCGACTCTCGCTTCAGTAGCTCGACTGACACGATCACTGGCCTGACCACGCGTTCGGTGCTGGCCGTGCCGCTCAAATTCAAGGGAGCAGTGTGGGGAGTGATTGAGGCCATCAACCAGGCCAGCGGCGTGTTTGACGAACACGACCAAGAAATGCTAGAGGCGCTGGCGGGTTCGGCGGCCATCGCCATCGAGAACGCCCAGTTGTACGCCTCACAGGAGCAGCGCGTGGCCGAGCGCACCGCCCAGCTCAAAGCGGCCAACCACGAGCTCGAAGCGTTCTCGTATTCCGTCTCTCACGACCTGCGCGCTCCGCTGAGAAGCATAGATGGCTTTAGTCAGGCATTGCTCCAAGACTATGCCGGCAGCCTGGACGACCAGGGACAACACTATCTCCAGCGCATCCGCGCCGCCACTCTGCAAATGTCTCAGCTCATTGACGACCTGCTCAAGCTTTCGCGCGTCACGCGCAGCGAGATGCGCCGCGAGCCGGTAGACCTGAGCGCGCTGGCGCAGGCCATCGCCGCCGAGCTGCAAGCCGCCCAGCCCGAACGCCAGATCGAATGGAGCATTGCGCCGGGGCTGGTCGTCAACGCCGACGCCAACCTGATGCGCATCTTGCTGAATAACCTGATGGGCAATGCCTGGAAATTCACTGCCCGACATCCTACCGCCAGGATCGAACTGGGAATCATCCGGCAAGATGGCGAGCCGGTCTATTTTGTGCGCGATGACGGAGCCGGTTTTGACATGGCCTACGTGGACAAGTTGTTCGGCGCGTTCCAGCGACTACACTCGGTCAACGAATTCGAAGGCACGGGCATCGGCCTGGCCACCGTCCAGCGTATTGCGCATCGGCACGGCGGGCGCGTCTGGGCCGAGGGCGCTGTGGAACAGGGCGCCGCCATTTACTTTACTCTGCTGTAGCGCAAGGCCGTGCGCATTATGAGGAGCCAGGCGGCCTCTCCGACCGGCCGCCAGCGCATCAGAACGGGGAGAGGGCGAGTTTCCTTTTTGCCCTAGATGCTGTAAACTTGACGTGCCTGGAGATGTACCCGAGATGCCTCTGCGAATACTCGTCGTCGAAGATTCTGAACAAGACACCACGCTGCTGGTGGGCGAGCTGCAACGCGGCGGCTATGACGTCGTCTACGAGCGGGTGGACACGGCCGCCGCCATGCGCGCCGCATTGGAGAGCCAATCGTGGGACCTGGTCGCCTCTGACCACGCCATGCCGCAGTTTAGCGCGCCGGCCGCGCTGACGCTGCTCAAACAACTCCAGCCGAACGTGCCCTTTATCATCGTTTCGGGCGAGATAGATAGTAACCTGGCCGTCTCGTTGATAAAGGCCGGCGCCCAAGACTATATCCAGAAACAAGAGCTGGCGCGACTGGCGCCGGCCGTCGAGCGCGAGCTGCGCGAGGCCGAGGCGCGCCGGGAGCGCCAGCGGGCAGAGCAGGCGCTCAGAGAATCCGAGAGTCGCTACAAAGCCTTGTTCGATAGCGCCAGCGATGCCATCGCGATACACGATATGAAGGGCCGGTTTCTGGAGGTCAACCGCGTGCTGTGCGAGCGGTTAGGCTACAGCCGAGACGAGTTGCTTCAAATGACGGTGATGGACATTGACGCCCCGGAATACGCCGCCCTGCTGCCGCAGCGCATTCAAGAGCTGCGCCGGCGTGGTCGCATCCTTTTTGACACAGCGCACGTGCGGCGGGATGGTTGCGTGATCCCCACTGAATTGAGCAGCCGGATCGTCGAATACGCCGGCGCTCCCGCCGTGTTGAGCATTGGCCGCGACATCACGGAGCGTAAACAAGCCGAAGAATCGCTGCGCCAGCAGAACGAGTACCTGGCTGCCCTGCACGAAACCGCCCTCGGGCTGATGAACCGGCTCGAATTGACCGCCGTGCTCGAAAACATCCTCGCGCGCGCCACGCAACTGCTCGGCACGCCACACGGCTATATTTACCTGGCGGAGCCGGGCGGGACCGAGATCGAAAACAAAGTCGGCAGCGGAATTTTCGCTCTCCCAGGGCGACCTTTTAAACCGGGCGAGAGCCTGACCGGCCAGGTCTGGCAGACCGGCCAACCGCTGGTGGTGGACGATTACGACACGTGGCCCGGTCGCTTGCCGGATGCGCCTCTCAACGAACTCACGGCCGTCGCCGGGGTGCCGCTCAAGTCGGGCGCGCAGGTGACCGGTGTGCTGGCCATGGCCCACGTCGAGCCGGGCCGGACGTTTGGCAGCAGAGAGATCGAGTTGTTGAACCGGTTCGCCCAACTGTCGTCCATCGCGCTGGACAACGCCCGGCTATACGAGGCCGCCCAGCGCGAGCTGGTCGAACGCAAGCAAGCCGAAGCCGAGTTGCGCGCCCAAAAACAACTGTTTGAAAACGTGGTGGCTGTGGCGCGGGCCACCGCCGAACGCCCCACGCTGGAAGCCACGCTGCAAAATGCGTTGGATGTCACCACCAAGCTGACCGGCGCTGAATATGGCGACCTGCTCCTGCTGAGCCCATCCGGCGTTGTGACTCACTATATCTTGCCGCCCAGCGTCGCAGCCTCGGAGCGACGGCAAGACCTGATCGCCAGCATGATGGACAAAGGCCTGGCCGGCTGGGTCGCCCGCCATCGCCAGGCAGCCTTGATCGCCGACACCTCCCAAGACGAGCGCTGGCTGGTTCTGCCCGATAACTTGTACAATGTTCGCTCGGCGCTCTCTGTGCCCATCCTGAGCGGGCCAGTGCTCGCCGGCATCCTCACGCTCACCCATACGCAGCCCAACCGCTTTACCGAGGAGCACCTTCGCCTGCTGCACGCCGCCGCCGATCAGATGGCGCTGGCTGTGCGCAACGCGCAAATCTTTGATGCGCAGCGCCGCATGGCAGACCGGCAAACGATGCTCTACGAGGTCCTCCGCACCGTGAGCCGGCAACTCGATCCCGAGCATGTCGCGTGGCTGGCCGTGCAAGCCATCGTCGAGTCCACCGGCTGGTCTAACGTCTCCCTCACCCTACCCGATGAGGAAAGAGCGCATTGGGTGATCCGCGCCGCCCGCGGCGACATCGCCGCCTTGTCCGGGCTGACACTGCCCATCAACCAGGGCGTGACCGGGCGTGTCTTTGAGACCAATCGGATGCAATTGGTGCCCGATGTGCGCGCCGACCCGGATTACGTGGCCGGGCACCCGGCCATCCGCAGCGAGCTGGCCGTCCCCTTGCGGCGCGGCGATCATGTGGTGGGCGTGCTCAACCTGGAAAGCGACCGGCTGGCGGCTTTTGACGAGGACGATGTGCTCCTGGCCGAATCGCTGGCCGAAGTGATCGCCCTGGCGCTGGACAACGCCCGGCTCTACGAAGCCACCCAGCGCGAGCTGTTTGAGCGCAAACGGGCCGACACAGAAATCCGGCGACTGAACGAGGACCTGGAGCGCCGCGCCAGGGAATTGGCCGCCCTCAACAAAGCCGGCCAGGCCATCGCGTCCACGCTCGACCTGGAGGCGGTGCTCAGGCTGGTGATTGCCGAAGTCCAAAGCCTGCTGGAGGCGGAAGGGGTATCGGTGCTATTGCGCGAAGGCAACGAGCTGGTCTTTGCTGCCACCACCGGGCCCTTCTCGGCCAAGTTGATCGGAACTCGCTTCCCGGCCACAGAGGGCATCGCCGGCAACGTTCTGCAAGACAAGCGGCCATCGCTGATCGCCGACGTGCGCAGCGACTCTCGCTTCTACGATCGGATTGACACAACTACCGGCCTGACCACACGCTCGCTATTGGCCGTGCCGCTCATCTTTCGAGGAACGGCCAGCGGCGTGATCGAGGCTATCAACAAAGCGAACGGCACCTTTGACGAGCACGACCTCGAGACGCTGGAAGCCATGGCCGGCTCGGCGGCGCTCGCCATTGAGAACGCCCGGTTACACAAGGTGACTTGGAATGAGCGTGGCCGCTTGCAGGCGCTGATCGAATCCAGCCGAGACGGAATCATTCTGGGCGGCATGAATGGGCGCATCCTGGTCGCCAACACGCCCGCGGTGCAATTGCTTCACCTGCCCGGCCCGCCGCGCGACTGGCTGGATCGCTCCATTGGCGATATGCTGCTTGCCCTGCGCCACCAAGCGCCGGCCGTCGCGCGCATGGCCCTGACCGAGTTTCGCCACGTCAAAGAGGGAGACGACCTGATTAACGAAGGCGAGTACGCTCTGCCGCCACACGCCGTCCATTGGCTGAATCTGCCCGTGCAGGCGGGCGATGTCTCGCTGGGTCGGCTGCTGGTGTTGCGCGACGTGACCGCCGAGCGCGCGGTGGAAGAGCTGCGCGCCGACATGACCCGCATGATGGTGCACGACCTGCGCAACCCGGTCGGGACCATTCTCACCGCGCTGCAATTCCTTGGGACAGAGGCTGCCAGCGTCCTTTCGAACGACCAGCGCCGCACGCTGACGATTGCCCACAACGGCGCCAAGCGGATGCTCGCGCTGGTCAATAGCATCCTGGACGTGAGCCAACTGGAAAGCGGACAAATGCTGTTGAATCGCGCGCTGATCCGTCTGGACAATCTCATTGACGAGACGTTGCGCGCGCAGTTGCCCCAGGCGGTCGCCAAGAATCAGAGTCTGGAAAGCGACCTCCCCCCGGCCCTGCCTCCTGCCTGGGCTGACGCCGAATTGATCGGGCGTGTGCTGCAAAACCTGGTGGGCAATGCGATCAAATTCACCCCGGCCGGCGGCGTGATTCGCGTGACGGCCAGAGTCGAACAAGACGACAAGCGCAAGCTCCTGGTATCCGTCAGCGACACCGGGCGCGGCATTCCGCCCGAGATTCGAGAGCGGCTGTTCCAGAAATTTGTCCGGGGCCGCCAGGTGGGGCGCGGCAGCGGCTTGGGGCTGGCCTTTTGCAAGCTGGCGGTCGAAGCGCACGGAGAGCGTATTGGGGTGGAAAGCACGTCCGAAGGCGGCGCCACTTTTACCTTCAGCCTGGCCACAACGCCCGGCTTGTGACACTTACCTGCCGCACACTTGCACCTGCCGCACACTTGCACCTGCCGCAAGTGCAGGTGAGTGCAGGTGAGTGCAGGTGAGTGCAGGTGAGTGCAGGTGTTTGCTGTCTGCCTCAAAAGGAGGGCGGACTGGATGAGTGACACACTTGCACCTGCCGCAAGTGCAGGTGAGAGCAAGACCAAAGCTCAACT
>CAYHAR010000126.1:0-11238 GCA_964354595.1 uncultured Anaerolineae bacterium
GCCGCCAATCACGGTCGCCGTGGCGTGGGCGCTGATCGGGGGCATCATTTGGGAGTCACGATGTTGTTGGGCTGGTGGGGGGATTGACGCTTGCCCCCATTCCTCCTCTGTCCGCGCGGCGGCTTGCGCCAAACGCGCAGCCAGTTCGGCATCGTGGCTGTCGGCTTGGTCGTCGAGCAAGTCGAGATAGCGATTGTATTCTTGGAGCGTCAACAGGACGGCGACTGGCTGGCCCTGTGCGCCGACGACGTAGCGCGCGCTTTATCACTGGGCGAATTGAGGAAGGTAGGCGTATTCTAGCTTGCAAGGGGAAGAAACGCAAGCGAATCAGCGAATCAGCGAATCGGCGAGGCCTGAAGGGCTAAAGAACTGTTCAAGACACGCACCCTTTGGAGGCTGTTGCCCACGCCGGGCGAGTGTGCTAGAATCAGGGGCGTAGGAACACCGGGTCGGATCGGCGACAAGGTGACTGGCTTGGCAGGGGGGATATGGTGGTCGGCGGTTTCGCTCCCCTTATTGGCAGCCGAAACAGAATAGGGTCGGATGGGTCGGGGCAAGGGACAAGACTGCCATGCACGGTTTGGTGTGCATGGGCAGTCTTTTTTTTTGTTGATTGTTGCGGTAGCTGCAACACCTCGCCTTTACACTGTGGGCAAAATCACAGTGGAGGCGAGTATGTTCGGCAACAAGCAGGCGAAAAGGGCGCGATTGGAGCGAATGGCGGACGCGGTCGGGCAGCAGCCGGGGATTTCACAAAGCGAATTGGCGCGGCGACTGGGGGTGCCCCGCTCGACGGTTAAACGGGATTTGCCGACGTTGGAGCAGGCGGGCATCCTGCTGTCGGAGGACGAGCGGGGGCGGCTGGCGCTGTTCCGGCGCAGGTAGCGCCCTCATCCCCCTACCCCCGCGAAGCGTCCCAAATGTCGGGACGCTTCGCGGGGGAGCGAGTGTTTACATTTTTCGGCAACAAGTGTGATATGCTTGTTGCAGTCCCACGTGAGGAGATGAACATGAGTCGGGGAATGACACGAGCCGAACGACTCCAAGAGATGGAACGCATCTACACCCAGCACCAGGAGGGTCTCACCGATATTGAGATGGCCGAGCGGCTGGAAGTTGACCGGACAACGGTATACCGTGATCGCGCAGAGTTGGAGCGACACACGCCGTTCAGGGAAGTCGAGCCAGGGCGATGGGCCATTGACCGGATAAAGTATCTGTCATCCATTCGGGTGAACCTGGCCGAGGCGCTGGCACTTTACCTGGCTGCGCGGCGAATGTCACGCCACACACGCACGAATCAGCCGCACGTCGTCAGTGCGCTAGAAAAGCTGGCAATCGCGCTCAAGCAACCAATGACTGAACGTCTGGTGAAAGCCGCCGCGACTGTGGCTCAGCAGAACCCAGAACCAGGGCGTGTTGCCGTAATGGAAACATTGGCGCGGGGTTGGGCCGAGTGCATCAAGGTGCGCATCACGCACACGACGCTCCGATCCAAGCGGCCCATGACCTACACGATCAGCCCGTACCTGATCGAGCCATCACTGTGGAGCGACGGAGCCTACGTCATCGGGCACAGCGATGTTCACAACGGCATGGCGACGTTCAAGGTGGAACGCATCGAGCACGCCAGTCTGACGACCGAGCGGTTCACCATCCCAGATGAGTTTGACGAGCAAGAGTTGCTGCGCTTTGCCTGGGGCATCTGGTACAGCGACGAGGAGCCGGTGACGGTCAAGCTCAAATTCACTGGGCGCGAAGCGGTGACGCGCCTCAAGGAAAGCATCTGGCATCCACAGCAACGACCACTCGTCGACACTGAAGATGGCGGTTGCATTTGGGCTGCGCCAGTGGCCGAACCGCAAGAGATGCTGCCCTGGATTCGTGGGTGGGGAGCGGATGTGCAAGTTCTGGAGCCGAAAGAGTTGCGAGAGGCGCTGATGAGTGAGAGCCGCAAGTTGGCGAAGCTGTACGGGGTAGTAGAAGATAAACCGATGCCCAGACATCTGGTTCTGTGGGCGAAAGCCGACAAAAAGACTCGGCGCGTGCATCGCTTGGTGTGTCACCTGATTGATGTGGGGCAAGTTGCGCTGGCCCTTTGGGAATGTGCCATAAACGATCAACTCAAAAAGCAAATTACGGACTGGTTAGGCTTGGACACAGGCGAAGTTGGCCGACTCGTTGCATTCTGGGCAAGTGTTCATGATCTCGGCAAAGCCAGTCCTGCATTTCAGGATCATCCCAGCCTTGACGATTCACTGCGCAGCCAAATCCGGCAGGAATTGAAACTGGCAGGATTTAATTTACCCGCACGTGGAAGCGAGCGCCACGCGCGCCACGAGGTTATCTCAACCTGGTCTCTCAGATTCCCGCAAGGCGAGCGTTTGCTGATCAAGCAATCAAGCCTGCCGCCGGATATTGCAGGGCTTGTCGCTCAAGCCATTGGCGGCCATCACGGCGCATGGCCCAGCTCTACCCAGTTTAGCCCGACATCCCTGAAAGGCGAAGACAAGGGCAATGCAGAGTGGAGTCAGGCGAGGGTGGCATTGGTGCAAGAGCTTGCGGGTATCTTCAAGCCGCCTGCCATCCATGCCTTCAAGCCAGATACGGCAAGAGACAATGCCATGTTGACGTTGATTTCCGGTATTGTGTCTGTGGCGGACTGGCTCGGCTCGGATGAACACCACTTTGGTTACGAGGATCAAGTATCAGATTTGGAAGCCTATGTCCGCAAATCGCAAGAGCACGCTCGACTGGCTATCACGAATGCCAACTGGCAGACACCACCCGACGCAACTGAATTTGATTTTTCTGCTTTGTTTGGATTCCAGCCCAATCTGGCCCAACAGGAGGTCGGCAATGCGCTGAGCAGCCTCGCGTTGCCCGCTTTAGTGATTCTTGAAGCCCCGATGGGAAGCGGCAAAACCGAAGCGGCGTTGGCAACCTATCTGCGTTGGGCGCAAGCGGAAAAACGCGCTGGTTTGTACGTTGCCATGCCCACAACCGCCACAAGCAACCAAATGCACCAACGGGTGACGCGGTTCTTGAACAAGCAGTATGGCCCTGCGGTTGACCCGCTGCTGGTTCACGCCCAGGCATTGTTGAGCGGGCCATTACCTGCCGATGACTCGGTCAAGGAAGATGACAAGCAAGATGACCGTGCGGCAACGCAAACCTGGTTTCTGCCGCGCAAAAAGAGCTTGCTAGTGCCATTTGGTGTTGGCACAGTAGACCAGGCGCTCATGAGCATTTTGCAGACCAAGCACTTTTTCGTGCGCCTGCTTGGGTTGAGCCACAAAGTCGTCATCTTTGACGAAGTGCATGCCTATGACGCCTACATGTCCGTGTTGTTTGAGCGGCTTCTCAGTTGGTTGCGCCAGATCGGCGCGTCGGTGATTGTCCTCTCGGCCACACTGCCCCAAGACACTCGCGCTAGATTAGTGCGGGCTTATGGCGGTGCTGAAGTAGAGTTGCCTACGAAATGCTACCCGCGCCTGACGTTTGCCAGCGCAGACGGCAAAATTGATGTAGTCGAATTGACTCCCCCGCCGGAAAAGAAACTAGAGTTTGACTGGATAGACCGCGATCCACAAGCCATCGTACAACGCTTGAGTGACGAATTGCAGACCGGCGGGTGCGCTGCCGTTATCTGCAACACGGTCACGCGAGCACAGGATATTTATAAGGAGGTTTATAAAGCTTTCGTCAGCGCCAATCTGTGCAAAGAAGAAAATGTAATTCTTTTCCATGCGCGCTTTCCGATGGCCTGGCGCGAAGGAATTGAGCGAAATGTGGACAAGTTCGGCCCCAACAAAAAAGACAAGGCAAGAACAAATCCAGACCGCCCGAGCAAAGCGATTGTGATTGCGACTCAAGTGATCGAGCAAAGCCTTGACCTTGATTTTGACGTGATGATCAGCGATCCCGCGCCGGTGGATTTGCTCCTGCAACGCGCCGGCCGACTGCACCGCCATGCTGTGAACGATGCGACGCGCAAGCATCCATTTCGATTGCTGATTGCCGAACCCGCAGTGAATGACGGTGTGCCGCAATTCGAGCGCGGCGACAAGTATGTGTATGACGAATACGTGCTATTGCGCTCGTGGCTGACCCTGCAAGGCATAGCGTCAAAGCAGATTCGACTGCCGGGCGACCTGAGTGATTTGATTGAGCAGGTCTATGGCGACGCGCTACCTGTTTCTGCGCCAGAGTTGCAGAGTGCGCTGGATAATGCAAAGCGCGAAATGGAGAAAGACGAACGCAAAGAGAAATTCAAAGCGCGGCAAAGGTTGGTGTTCCCACCCGATGACGATGAATTACTGTGGGGCGATAACGCCGCGCTCGAAGAAGACGATCCGGCGGTGCATGAAGCGTTCCAGGCATTAACCCGCGCGGATCGTCCAGGCTTGAGCATCGTATGCCTGCACGACCTCGGCGGCAAGCTATTTCTCGAACCAGACGGTTCGGGAGTAGAATATAACCCGAATGTCCTGCCAGATGATGAATTGGCGCGCGAACTGGCCCGCCGTAGCGTGACCATCCGTCGTCCGTATGTGGAAAAGCATTTGCTGACAGAGCCAGGCTCGCCGCTCGTTCAAGCGATACTCAAGCGATGGAAAAAAGTGGCGCTGTTGCGCTATCATCGCGTGGCTATTTTCGTGAAGCAGGCTGAGGATAGCATCTGCCGAATTGACGGCACACCGTATGTTTTGCGCCTGACGCGCAAGTTTGGATTGCAGATCAGCAAGGAGGAGTAAATGACATTCTCATTCAACCTGATTGACCAACGCTGGATTCCGTGCCTCCGCCTGGACGGCGCGCGAGATGAACTGAGTTTGCATGACCTGCTCGCGCAAGCGCATCAGCTCCGCGAGATTCGTGGAGACTCGCCATTGGAGACCGCCGCATTGCATCGGTTGTTGCTTGCGGTGCTACAGCGCGTGTTCGGCCTGAAGGATAGGTCAGGATGGATCAAGCTATGGGAACAGCGATCTTTCGATGTTACCAAGCTCGATCGATATTTCGCCAATTGGAAGCACAGGTTCGATCTGTTTGATACACGTCGTCCATTCTTTCAAGTAGCCGATGAATCAGATCTGGGTGACAAAGACAACCTCAACAAGATGGTTCATCACGTGTCTTCCGGTAACACAGCCACATTATTCGAGCACACGCTGGATACACAACAGACAGGTGTTGTCTGTTCGCCTGCTCAAGCCGCTCGCGCATTGCTCACCACTCAATACTTTGGGCTGGGATACCAGAAATTCGTGGATGCCCCATGCACTAAAGGTGCGATCTTTTTCTTGCAGGGTGACACCCTCTTTGAAACCCTTGTTTTGAACCTTTATCCCGCAAGTGTGATTGAGAGTGTCATTCCGAATAGTTCAGACGACACACCAGCATGGGAATCCAAAGACCCACTTCATACTGAGCGCACTGTACCATTGGGATATCTTGACTACTTGACGTGGTACAACCGCAAGATCAAGTTTTTTCCCGAAAACACTGACCACGGTGTAGTAGTGCGCCAGGTAGCATGGGCGCCAGGGTTACGGCTGGATGATGGCGTTACTGATCCAATGCAAAGGTATTGGAAAAATGACAAAGGTGGCTGGCAGGAAATGCCGTTTTCACCTGAAAGGGCTTTGTGGCAAGACAGCGCAGTTCTGCTGGATTTGTCAGCGGACAGAAGCAAGGTTCGACCGATTGCTGCGGTGGAGTGGATTTCTCGGATCGCACGCACCAAGCCAGAATTGCTCAAAAAGACTTGTCGGCTCGCTGCCTATGGAATGTCAAAGTACACCGCAAAAATAGAGTTCTTTCGAGCCGAACTGACGCCGTTACCAATTCAGTACTTGCAGGATGACGATCTTGTTGGCAAATTGAGCAGCGCGCTTGAGTTGGCTGATCGTACAGCGCGCGAACTTGCTATCGCCACGTTCAATCTGGCCCGCCTAATCTTGTACCCTCGTACCGAAGATGGCGAAATGGAACCGACCAAGACCATTGAGAAGATGAAGCGGAGAAATGACGATGAGACAAAGCGAATCAAGCCACTCGCCAACTCCTGGGGCACCGAGCGCTACTTTTGGAGCGGCCTGGAACTGCACTTTTACCGCCTGGTGCAAGACCTGCCCGCGGACTCGCCCACCGCGCTCAAGGCGTGGCGCGCGCAACTGCGCCGCGCGGCGCCTGCCGCGTTCAAACAAGCCGAAGATTATGCCGGCGCAGATCGCCGCGCGCAACGCGCCATCGTCCAGGCGCGCGACGAGTTTGATTTTGGCCTGAGACACATCTTGACCGAACCGAATGAAGCCGATTCAACGAATGGAGGTGAAAACCAATGACAGAGCCGAATGTATTCGTCCAGTACCTCGAAGACAGCCGCGATGACCGCGCGATGATGGCCTCATTGCGGCGTGGGCTGGGGCAATCGGCGGGCAGCGTGCCCGAAGTGAGCCGTGTAGTTCAACGGCGGCTTGCGTCCGACGCCGAACCGTGGATCGAGGCCGCCTATTATTTGATCGCGCCCTTGTTCGCGCTGCATCCCGACGAGGGCGGCAGTGGCAACATGGGCGATCATTTTCGGGGCATGTGCGAGTCAGGCCAAGACCCGCCGCCCAACGTCGAGCGACGCTTTATGGCTTTGCTGGGAAGCGATCCCGCTGACCTTGACGATGTTTTGCGGCAGGCCGTGACTCTGCTCAAATCGAAAAGCGTGCCGGTGAACTGGCACGAGTTGGTGAGCGATGTGCTCGCCTGGAAACATCCGAATGAAGATCGCCGCATCCGCGTGCAGCGAAAATGGTCGCGCGCGTTCTGGCGCACACAATGGCCAGCGCCCGCCACCGATTCAAACCAAACCACGAACATCTAAAGGAGAGAAGAAAATGTTTGTCGAATTGCACATCATCCAGAATTTTCCGCCGTCCAATCTCAACCGCGATGACATCGGCCAGCCCAAAGATTGCGACCTGGGAGGGTTTCGCCGCGCGCGCATCTCGTCCCAGTGCCAGAAACGCGCCATCCGGTGGAATCCCGAATTCGTCAAAGCCACACAGGTTCCACTCGGCAGCCGCACCAAGTTGATCGTTCAAGAGTTGACCAGGCGACTAACGGCGCGGGAAATCCCAGAAGAGCAAGCCCAGCAAGCTGCCATTCTGTTTGCCGAAGGATACAGCGGCAAGATGGATCAGAAGCGTAAAGAGCAAACAGCGGTACTGCTCTATCTCAGCGAAAGCGAGTTTGAGTGGGTGACAAGCAAGCTCCAAGAAAACTGGAACGCTATCTCGAAATTGCTTGCCGCGCCCAAGTCTGACGAGAACGACAAAAGCGCCAAGGGAAAGAAAGGCAAGGCAGAGAAAGCCGATACCGCCGTCATCACAGACCTCATCAACGAATTGATCAAGCAGACCAAACAACGCACGAGCGCACCGGACATTGCGCTATTCGGGCGCATGTTGGCAGACAAACCCGAAACCAACATTGACGCTGCCTGTCAGGTAGCGCACGCCATCTCGACGCACGCCATCGGCAAGATGGAGCTTGACTATTATACGGCGGTGGACGATCTGCAAGCCAAAGATAAAACCGGCGCGGCCTTTCTGGACGTGGCATACTTTACCAGCGCGTGCTTTTACCGCTACGCTCGCCTGGATTGGGAGCAACTGAAAGAGAATCTGAAGGACGACGCCCTGGCCGTCAAGACAGTTGAAGGCTTCCTGCGCGCGGCAGAGGCGGCGATTCCCAGCGGCAAGAAGAACAGCTTTGCCCAACAATGCCGTCCGAGTTTCATGTTGGTGGTTTTGCGCGAAAAAGACAGCGCGGGCTGGTCGCTCGTCAACGCCTTTGAAAAGCCCGTGAACGCAAAATCCGAAGGCGATCTGGTCGAGGCATCGGTCAGGCGGCTGGACGCGCAGTTGGGTCACTTGTGCGATTTCTATGGCGACGACAGCATCAAAGCGATGGCTGTTGCGCTGCCGGATGGCTTGGTGACGCCCGATCAACTCAGCGAACGCCTGCGCGGATCGGTCGAGAACATGCAAGACTGGATTGCGGCGATTTGCGAGCCGCTCCGCCAGGGAGGATGAGATGGGCACACTGCTATTGCGGCTCGTCGGCCCGATGCAGTCGTGGGGTGTGCAGAGCAACTTTACGCACCGTGACACAGGACTGGAGCCATCCAAGAGCGGCGTGATTGGCCTGGTGTGCGCGGCGATGGGACGCGGGCGTGATGAGCCGATTGACGACCTGGCCGCGCTCCGAATGGGCGTGCGCGTGGATCGCGAAGGGCTGATGAAATACGACTATCACACCGCTCAAGATGTTCTCAAAGCGAGCGGAGCAGGCACAAAAAACACCGAAGTCTCATATCGTTACTACCTGGCTGATGCCGCGTTCCTGGTCGGACTAGAGGGTAACGATGTGGGATCGCTTGCAGACATCCACCAGCGCTTACAGAACCCTGTGTGGTTTCTCTGCCTTGGGCGCAAAGCGTTTGTGCCCAGCGAGCCGGTTTGGATTTCCGATGGCTTGAAGCCCGACCAGGACCTCGAAACCGCTCTACGTCATTACTCGCGCTTGCGTGACAAACGCAGCCCATTCGACGACGACCGCGCGCGTTTGATGATTGAGGACGCGCGCCGTGGAGACATTGCGCGCCCCGATCAACCCATCTCGTTTGTCAAAGGCCACCGCCAGTTCACAGTGCGAAGGTTGTACGCCGATTTTTGCACTCCACCTTCGGCACAGGAGGGCCAATGATGTACCTCTCTCGCCTGCAACTCAACACCAGCCGCGCCGCCGTGGGCTGGGCATCCAATCCCTACCGCGTCCATCAACGCCTGATGAAGGCGTGCGACGGCGACCCGCGCCTGCTGTTTCGCATCGAAGACACGCCCGAAGGGGGAACGCAGATTCTCGTCCAATCGCAAGTCAAGCCGAATTGGCAACTGGCTTTTGCCGACCTGGCGGTGCTGCGCTGCCCGCCCGAGTTCAAGCCCTTTGACTTGAGCCTGCAAGCTGGTCGCCTGTACCGCTTTCGCTTGCTCGCCAACCCGACGGTGAAAAAGAAATCCGATGACGACAAACCCTACCGGCTTGGCCTGACCCAAGAAGCCGATCAGCTTGCCTGGCTCACGCGCAAGCTGGAGGGCGCCGGAGTAAAGCTGGCGAGCTGCGTCGTCATGCCACGCGGCTTGCAGCACAGCGACAAGAGCCTCGCCAAAGACGAACACGCCGCAACACACCTGGCCGTGCTGTTCGAGGGCGTGCTGCAAGCGCAAGACCCGGAGCGACTCGAGGCCGTCGTCGAAAGCGGCATCGGCTCGGCCAAAGGCTTTGGCTTCGGGCTGCTTTCGCTCGCGCCCGCGTGAGAGACCTGACAGGTCTGGAAGACCTGTCAGGTCTGAGGAGTTTATATGCAAGACCTGCACGAGTTGCCGAAATTACGCGATAGCATAAGCTATCTCTACGTCGAACACGCCATCGTGGAGCGCAAAGACAGCGCGGTCGAGTTTATCAAAAAAGAGGGGCGCACGCTGGCGCCGGTTGCTTCGCTGTGCGTGCTGATGCTGGGGCCGGGCACCAGCGTCACGCACGCGGCGATCAAAGTGTTGGCCGAAGCCGGCTGCACCGTGCTGTGGACGGGCGAAGAGGTCACGCACTTTTACGCCCAGGGCGGAGGCGAGACGCGCAAGGCGTTTCACCTGCTGCGTCAAGCCGAGCTGGTCAGCGACCCGCACCAGAGGATACAAGTCGTGCATCGCATGTACCAAAAGCGTTTCGCCTGGCAGGTTGACCCGACGATGAGCATCGAGCAAGTTCGGGGGCTGGAAGGCGTGCGCGTGCGCGAAGCCTACGCACAAGCCAGCCGCAAGTACAACGTGACCTGGCAGGGGCGGAACTATGATCGCCAGAACTGGGGCGCGGGCGATCCGATCAATCGCGCGCTTTCGGCGGCCAACGCGCTTTTGAATGGCGTGTGCCACGCCGGCATCGTCTCGGGCGGCTACTCGCCCGGCCTCGGCTTTATCCACACCGGCAAGCAACTCTCGTTCGTCTACGACGTGGCCGATCTATACAAAGCGGAGCTGACCATTCCTGCCGCTTTTCAAGTCGTGGGCGAGTCGTCTCAAAACGTCGAGCGGCGCACGCGGATGGCCTGTCGAGAAAAATTCAAAGAGGCCAGGCTCCTGGATCGGATTCTGCCCGATATTGACGAGCTGCTCGGCATCCAGATGGAAACCGCTGTGGGGATGGAGGATGTGGACGCCGACCCGGCCTTGCCGGAACTGCTCTGGTCGCCGCCGGTGCCAGTGGAAAAAGAGGTTGGGCCATGATGGTCGTCATCCTGGAAAAAGTGCCGGCGTCTCTGCGCGGCGAATTGTCCCGTTGGTTGATCGAGCCTTATCCGAATGTGTTCCTGGGGCACGTCTCGGCGATGGTGCGGGATCGCCTGTGGGACAAGTGCTGCAAGAGTTGCAAGGCAGGCGGCGTGGTGCAAGCCTGGACCACCAACACGGAGCAGAGATTCAAGATCAGGATGTTTGGCGATACGAACCGCCGTGTCATTGACATGGAAGGTTTGCAGTTGATCCAGATTCCTGACTGAGCGGCATCTCCCAGATATGGGGGGTATCAAAGCGCCGAGCCGTATATGGAAGAGTGTTCCCCACGCGCGTGGGGGTGAACCGATTCTGACGCCGACGGGCTAATCGAAAAGCGTGTTCCCCACGCGCGTGGGGGTGAACCGAAAATCAAATGTTACCTCAAGCGACAAGTCTTGTGTTCCCCACGCGCGTGGGGGTGAACCGGAAACGGGGGAATAGATGAACGAGCAGAAAATCGTGTTCCCCACGCGCGTGGGGGTGAACCGTCACTCGTGCTCAACGCCGCCAACCGCCGGGCGTGTTCCCCACGCGCGTGGGGGTGAACCGACCGACAGCCGCTTGACGATCCGCATCGGGCCGTGTTCCCCACGCGCGTGGGGGTGAACCGCGATGGAGCAATTTGTAGGTACGCCGGCCGTCCGTGTTCCCCACGCGCGTGGGGGTGAACCGTCCAGAGTGGTGGCCGTCATGCTGCCCGCCTTGTGTTCCCCACGCGCGTGGGGGTGAACCGCCGGGGCCAAAGCCGAAGCCGGAGCCAAAGCGTGTTCCCCACGCGCGTGGGGGGGAACCGAACGAAGCGAACCGACGAGCACCACCAACCACCGTGTTCCCCACGCGCGTGGGG
>CAYHAR010000127.1:0-11215 GCA_964354595.1 uncultured Anaerolineae bacterium
CCAATGCAATGGCACCAGCCCACAACTTGGAGCGGCGCTTGTACAATTCCGAGAGCTGATCCATCGTGCCGTTGAACCACGCTTCGACGTTGGCGCGTACAGCGGCGACCTTGTTCTCGCCCTCCTTGACCTCAAGTGCGGCCTGGGAGATCAGGCTTCCGAGTGTGCGCTTGAGTTCAGGATTGTTGACTGCCACTCCCGTGAGCGCCTGCGTGAATTGACCGAACGCCGCACTAGCGACCACGGGATCAACTTGCAGCAACGCGTCGAGCGCCGGCTTGAATTGGAGATGACTAGTAGTGAACTTGGTCAACTCTGTATTCAAATCGTCCAATGCTTGCGCGTCATTGGCCTGCGCTGCCGCCTTGGCTCGTTCGATCAGTTGGCCGAGCGCGTCGTTTACGTCCTTCTCCAATCCTTGCGGATCGTCCAGTCGCCCGCGCACCGTGTACAATGCCTGCTGGATGGTCGAGGCCTGGGTCCCGGCTGATATCACCGTATCGAACAAGGCCAGCGCAAACGCGCGCGTTGGAATGTTGGCTGGTTTTATTTCCCTCCCCAACCAATCTATCCCCGATCCAAGCGGCTTGATCAAGGGGTGATCATACAACTGTGCGATGATGTTGGCCGCCGGACTAGTGTCGGCGGGTTCCTGCTCGCGCAGTCTCTTGACAAATGTAACGAGACCGCTAAACATGCGGGACTCGACCGGCTGGTTCAAAATCATCCCGCGAATCGCGGTCTCTAGGTCTTGGGCACGCCAACCGAGAAATTGCGAAATCCATTCCAGGATTTGCGAGCTGGCCATGCTCACCAAGAAATACACAACGACCAATCCGATGGCGACTTCGGCTAATTCTGCAAGATACATGGAGGGGACTCCTTTGTGCTTGGGTCTGGCTTGGGTGATAAAAACCTCACGCCAAGCCGCAAAGAACGCCAAACAATTTCAATCGTCTTTACGGCTTGGCGTGAATGATCCGGTCGAACGGCGTTACGCGAACAACGCGTCGGCCATGCGCTTGAGCGAGTGCACGCCGCGAATCTCGGTCTCGTAGAGCGGCAGGATCGCGCGCACCTGGCCGCCAAACTCTTTCCAGACGGTCTCCATGTGCTCGTCTTGCATCGCCACGCGGTTCTTGACAAAGTCGGGCGTATCCGGCTTGACGCTGGACTTGTCAATCACCATGTTCACGATCACGCCGCCCACCGGGATGCCAAACTCGTGGAACCAGTTGATGAAACGGGTGATGACGGCGATGGGCAGCGCCTCGGGCAGCGTCACAAAGAAGAACGAGGTGAGCTTGTCGTCGGTCAGCAGCGTCTTGGCCTTGCCCATGCGCTCGCGCAGCCTGAGCAGGTAATCCATCAGCGGGTCCTTTTCCTTCTTCTTTTTGCTGTAGGACAGCAAGTCCTTGAGCGACGTGGCCTCTTCGCGGCTCTGCACCATCTTGTTGACCCACATCGAATAGACGCTGGACATGCCCAGCAGCCGCCGCGCGTTGGCCGTCGGCGCGGTGTCGAACACGTACACCTCGTACTTGTCGTCAAACATCAGGTCAATCATGTTCTCGAACATGGCCGATTCTTCAAAGGCCGGGTTCATCGTGGCCGATTCGACAAACTCGTCGGCCTTGGTCTTGACCTCGGCGTATTTGAGGAACCACTCGATTTTCTCGCGGATTTCCTTCTTGGACTTTTCGATGGTGTCGTGCGTGTCAATCTCGTAAGCCATCAAGTTGGGCACGCCATCCACCGGCGTGGGCTTGCCTAACACGTTTTGGCCCAACATGCTGGTGAGCGAGTGCACCGGGTTGGTGGAAGCCAGCAGCGTCTTTTTGCCCTGGCTGGCCGCCCAGATCGCCGCCGTGCCGGCCAGCACCGTCTTGCCCACGCCGCCCTTGCCGCCTAAAAAGATGTACTTGAGGCGAGGGTTTTCAGACAGGTATTGTTTCATAGTCTTGTCAATCATGCCTCACCTCCAAACAGCGAGTTCGCCACCTTTTCGATCATCGGCAGGCCGGTAATGTCGCGCTCGAATTCGGGGACGCGCGTCAGCACATCCTTGCCAAATACCTGGCCAATCCTGTCCAGATAGCCCTTTTGCATCTCGAGCCGGTTGCGCAGGTATTCCGGGATATCTTGGCCGGCCAGCTCGGGCGGGATGACGCGGTTGACGATATAGCCCGCCAGCGGCACGTCAAACTTGGCAAACAGCCCGGCGGCCTTTTGCGTGTCCAGAATGATCATTTCTTCCGGGGTGATGACAAAGAAAAAGGCCGTCTTTTGCTTGTCGGTCAGGATGCTGGACGACGTGTTGATGCGGTATTTGATCTCTTGCAGCTCGCGCAGGATGGCGTCTTCTTCGGACTCTTTCTTGCGCTGCATCACCGCCGCCACCTGGTTGTATTCTTCCATCTCGGTGCGCAGCGCAGTGATCTTGTCAATCCACTGGTCGTAGACCGAGGCCATGCTCAGGTAATACAGCGCGTGGCCCAGCGGCACCAGGTCGTAGATGTAATAGTCGTACTTGCCGCCGACGACGATATCCACCACCTCGTCAAAGATGGCGCTCTCTTCCATGGCGGGTTCCGCCGCCGCCGCCTGGATATAGTTTTCGATCTCTTCCGGGACCTGGTCCAGCCCGTACATGTCCAGGATCTTTTTGCGAATCTCGTTCTGGTACTCTTTGATCCGCTTGTCGGCGTCAATCTCTTGCGCGAACAGGTTCGGCATGATCTCGACCGGCCCCTTGCCGAAAATGTCGCGCTTGAAAATATCCGAGAGGCTGGCCTGCGGGTCAACCGAAAAGACCAGCACCTTGAAGCCTCGTTTCGCCAGCCAGTAAGCCGTGGCGGCGCTAAAGGTCGTCTTGCCCAGCCCGCCCTTGCCGCCGAACATGATGTAGCGCCGGTCCGGGTTCTTGTCAAATGTTTCTCGTAGGGACATTGCGTTCTCCGGTGTTGGTAGAGACGACCCGGCGGGTCATCTCTACTAAGCCAATGCGTCGGTCAGGTCTCTTTCGCGCAACATGCGCCGCTTCCAGGTGGAAATCTGCGGGACCACGTAAGGCAGCAGGCGCAAGCTGTAATACGGCGGCAGGATGGGGATGCCGAGCAAGTCGCCCATCGTGATCAGGATGAACAGGTGCTCCATGCTGCCGCGCGTCTTTAGTGCAAAGCGGGCCATGTCGTGCCCGGCCATGCCGTACAACACGCTCTTGAATCCGTCGAACCAACCGGGTTTCTTTTCCTCTTCAGGCATACGATACTCCTTTTGTTTTATTGAACCGCCAGACGCCAAGAACGCAAAGGCACTAGAAATCTTGGCGCTGTTGGCGTCTGGGCGGTCAAGTGATTTCCTGATCGCACAAATCAGTGATGTCTCGTTCCCGCAACATGCTGCGCCGCCAGCCGGTGATGTTGGGGGCCACGTAAGGCAACAGGCGCAGCGTATAGTATGGCGGCAACACCGGCACGCCTAACAGGTCGCCGAACACGACCAGGATGAACAGGCGCTCGAGGTTGCCGCGCTCCTTGTTCAGGTCCCGCACCATCTCGTAGACGGACGCGCCATAGAGCATCTCGCCCAGCGTGCGGATGAGCTGCCACATGTAGCGTTTCCATAGAGCGACAATGTCCGGCTGTGGCATACTGCTTCCTCTCACCCCGGCAAAGGCTCCAAAGCCTTCGCCAGGGTCCGCTCCAGTTGGGCCGTGTCCCATCCGCTGATTTTATGCCCAGCCACCACAAACGTCGGGTAGCGCCGCACGCCATGGCGGATGGATTTCCACAGCCCTTGCAGCGAGCGGGGATCCCAGATGCGGATCAGAACGCTATTGCCGTAACGCGCCGCCAGGTCGAGGACGAGATCAGACAGGCGGTGAAAATCCTCTTGCCATTCGGGGGGATACTCTTCCAGTCCGCGCTCGGAAGGCGCCTCGTCCAGGTTGGCGCGCGCCATCAGCATTTCGCACGACAGGCAGATGCCCCACCCTTCGGGTAAAGGTGCGATTACTTCGATTGGGATGGGTGGTGCACAAAGTTTCCCGGATGACATCAGATCAACCTGACAAGGTGACAAGGTGACTGTGCATCACCTTGCCACCGTGTCACCTTGTCAGCCGCTAGGTTTTGGCAACCGCTTCAGTGCGATAGCGTTGGAAGGCCTTGAGCGCGTCAAAGGCCAGGAACAGCGCAGTGACGATCAGGACCAGGGCCACGATGCCGATGATCACATAGGCCGTGGTGAACTCGCCCACGTTCGCAATCTTGTTCTTGACCGGATCGGCCACCCTGGGCAGGTAGATAAAGAACGCTTCGTAAGCTTTGTAGAGCAGCGCCGCGATGGTGGTGACGAACATAAAGATAAAGGGGATGAACGTCCAGAGGTAACTCTTGCCCTTGGACATCAGCCACAGCGTTACCAGCAAAAGCGCCAACGAAGCCATCAACTGGTTGGCCGCGCCGAACAAGGCCCAGATTTGCAGGAAAGGCACCAGCCAGATCAGTACGAGCGTGAGCGCCAGCGCGATGACGGTGCCGACGTGGACGTTCTTGATGAGCGGGAACCGCTCGCCCAACGCTTCGGAGCTGGCGACGCGCATAAAGCGCACGACCAGGTACATGATGGTCAGCGCCATCAGCGTGAGGAACACCGAGCCATAGGCCACGCCAAAGCCCTTGCCGAGTATGCTATCCAGGCCCCACTGGTTCATGAACGCCGCCAGGCCGTTCGAAAAGACCTTGGCCGGCGCGCCGCCGCCGCCAGCATCGGTATAGCCCTTGTAGCTACCAAAGGCCGCGGTCGCCGTCAAAAAGGCCACGATGGCAAAGAACATTTCCAGGAACATGGCTCCGCCGCCGACGTACAGCGCATCGGTTTCTTTTTCAAGCTGGCGGGCTGTGCCGGACGAAGAGACCAGGCTGTGCCAGCCCGAGATCGCGCCGCAGGCGATGGTGACGAACAGCATCGGCCACAGCGGGCCAAGCCCGGCCACGTCCCACGTGCGGAACGCGGGAAAATCGCCCATGCCCGGCCTCCAGATGACGATGCCGACGATGCCGCCCAGGATACCCAGCAACACGATCCAGAACGCCACATAGTTGATCGGCTGCGCCCAGCGCCAAATGGGCAGCACCGCGCCAAAGTAGCAGATGACGACGACCAACAGGCTGCCAAAGAACTTGGCTTGCGTCACCGTCAGGAACAGCGTGGGGCCGCCTGGCAGGTCTTTGGCGATCCCGTACAGGCCGGCGAAAATATCCTTGGCGAATTGCTGCGTGCCTAGCCAGATGCCCACGAACGACAGAACGACGGTGATGATGGAGGTGAGGATAATGTCCTGCTTCCATTTATAGGTCATCTGCCCGGCCAGGATGCCGACCAGGATCACGATGAGGATGCCCAACGGCACGGCCGTATTGGTGAGCAGGTTATAGCCCACCTGGACACCGAACGCGCCCATGATCAGCCACAGGTAAAAGTAGATGAAGGTGATGAGCAGCGTCCGGGCGCGGGGCGAAACGAGCCGGTAGCTGAGCGCGCCAAAGCTTTGTCCTTCTTCGCGGACGCCCATGATGATGCTGGCATAGTCCTGCACCCAGCCGATGAAAAAGGTGCCAAAGAGAATCCACAGCAGGGCGGGCAGCCAGCCCCATTGGACCGCGATAATCGGCCCCAGGATCGGGCCTAGAGCGGCAATAGACTTGAACTGATAGCCGAACAAGACGTTGCGGTTGGCGGGAGTAAAGTCCACGCCATCCATGTACATCTTGGCCGGCGTCGCCTTCTTTTCATCGGGTTGAATCACTTGGGTGTTAATCGTTCGGGCGTACACAAAATATCCCAGGACAATCACCACCACGCCGATGGCAAGCGCCACGATTGCGTTCATTGTTCTACTCCTCCACGGATCTCAAAGGCTTTGCTCGAAATGGATCGAGCCCGTTGACGAACCAATCACGCAATAGGCCGCTCACAGCATTCTTCGATATGCGCCTCCTTTCGCCCCACCGTCCGGCAACCGCGCGCAACGAACAAAAGGACGGCAAAGTATCGGGCCTGGCTCGGCGAGGTACTGGTTGTAGAGTCTACCGCACGAGGTAAGAGTCGGAAAAGGGCCATCTGAGCGCTTTAGGAATGGGTATGGTGCCAAATGACAACCAGGCTTATTATAGCACTCTCGCCTCTGAAAAGTCAATAGCGCGAATTGACTCATTATAAATTTAGCGGCGCGGTGACTCTGATTACCGCAAGTGCTCAGATCCGCTTCCTCGCGGGCCGCGCAAAGCGGACAGAGACGCGGACGGCAAGCGGTCGAGATGTGGTAATCACCAGATAATCGTTGACTTGCACGGTGACAGGTTGAGAGTATAATCCGTTGGCGCGGGCAAGTGTCGGAACTGGCAGACGAGCATGACTTAGGATCATGTGGCGCAAGCCGTGAGGGTTCAAGTCCCTCCTTGCCCATTCGGTGATCAGTCATCGGTGCCCGGTGATCAGTAACCAGAAGAGCTTGGACGACTGATCACTGACCACCGACCACTGATCACTGACTTGTGTTATAATCCCGCCGACATTAGCAAATGGAGTTACTCGTGAAAGTCACCAGTCAAACACTTGAAAAATGTCAGGTCGCGCTCACGGTAGAAGTCGAAGACGAGCGCGTTCAACAGGCGCTTCACAGCGCCGCCAAGCGCATCGCCGGCAAGACCAACATCCCCGGTTTTCGCAAGGGCAAAGCGCCTTACTCGGCCGTGGTGCGCCTGTTCGGCCAAGACGCGCTGTTTGAAGAAATGCTCGAAGAGCTGGGCCAGCAAGTCTATCGCGAGGCGATGGACGAAAGCCAGCTTGAGCCATACGGCTCCAGCCACTTGGAGGACGTTCAGCGCGATCCGCTCGTCTTCAAGTTCGTGGTGCCGCTGCGCCCGACCGTGGACCTGGGCGACTATCGCTCGCTGCGCGTGCCGTTCACCGTGCCGGAAATCTCGGACGAAGCGGTGGACAAGGTGCTCAAGGACTTGCAAGAACGCAACGCGACCGTGGAGCCAGCCGGCGAAGGCCCGGTCGAATGGGGCCAGGTCGCCGTGATCTCGATGGACGCCAAGCGCGATCCGAACGACGAGCGATCCATGTTCAACCAGCAGGGCATCTCGGTGATGGTCGCCGAGTCCACCGATTTCCCCTACCCCGGTTTTGTCCCCAACCTGCTGGGGATGAAAGTGGGCGAAGAAAAATCGTTCACGCTGCCCGTGCCGGAAGATTCGGAAGACGAAGAAATGCGCGGCAAGGACATTTACTACACGATCAAGCTCGAAGACCTCAAGTTGCGCCGCGTCCCGGCGCTGGACGACGCGCTGGCGCAGACGATTGGCGAGTTCGAGACGCTGGCTGCGCTGCGCGACAATGTGCGCGCCGGCCTGCTGCAACAAGCGACACACGAAGCCGAGGAAAAGTACTCGGACGAGTGCTTGCGCAAGCTTGCCGAGCAGGCCCGCGTCGAGTTTCCGCCGCAGATGGTCGAAGAAGAACTCGACCAGCTCGTCAAGCGCGCCGAGCAGCGCCTGACCGAGCAAAAGATAAACCTGGACGAGTTTCTCAACATCAAGAAGCAGACGCGCGAAGAATACCGCAATGAATTGCGCCCGCGCGCGGAAAACAACCTCCGCCAGGGCTTGGCGCTCAATCACCTGGTCATCAGCGAACAGGTCGGCGTGAATGAAGACGACGTGTCCACTCAAATCCGGCGCCTCGTCAGCTATTACGGCCAGGGCGATAGCGCGTTCGAGGCCAATCTGGACACGGAGCAAGCCCGGCAATCCATCGCGTTCAACCTGCTCACCGCCAAGGGCGTCGCGCGCTTGATGAGCATTTGCAAAGGCGAGAATCCACCGCTCCCGGCGGCGGAGGAATCAGCGCAAACGACCGATGCTCCGGCCGCCCAAGAAGAGACCATTGCCCCCATCAATGATGGACAAGTTGACAAGGTGACAGGGTGACAAGGAGGCAAGGAGACATGGAGACTATGAGACTGGAAATGGATGACCCGTATGCTCTTATCCCGATGGTGATTGAAACGACCGGGCGCGGCGAGCGCGCCTATGACATTTTTTCGCTGCTGCTCAAGGAGCGCATCATCTTTCTCGGCACGCCCATCAACGACCAGGTGGCCAACCTGATCGTGGCGCAATTGCTGTTCCTCGACCGCGAAGACCCGGAAAAAGACATCCAGTTCTACATCAACTCGCCCGGCGGGCAGATCACGTCGGGCATGGCGATCTATGACACGATGCAGCTGCTGCATTCGCCCATCTCCACCATCGCCGTGGGCATGGCAGCGAGCATGGGCACGATTCTGCTGGCGGCCGGCACCAAGGGCAAGCGCTACGCGCTGCCCAACGCGACGATCCACCTGCACCAGCCGCTCGGCGGCGTGCAAGGCCAGGCGGTGGACATTGAAATCGAGGCGCGCGAGATTTTGCGCATGCGCGACCTGCTCAACGGCATCCTCAAGCGCCACACCGGCCTGAGCGACGAAGACATTTTAAAATACACCGACCGCAACTTTTACATGACGCCGGGCACGGCCAAAGAGCTGGGCGTGATTGACGACGTGCTGGCGCCCTCTCCCAAGGGCGAGGAGAAAAAGTAGCATGGCGCGTTATCGGGACGAGCCGCAGCGCTGCTCGTTCTGCCAGCGCCCGCGCGAGGAGGTGGGCCGCCTGATCGCCGGGCCGCCGGACGTGTTCATCTGCGACGAGTGCGTCGGGGTTTGCCAGCGTCTCCTGGAAACCGAGGGCATCTCGTATCGCACCGGCGGCGCGTATTACCTCGACCAGGCGCTTTCGCCCAAGGCCATCTATGACCGGCTCAACGAGTACGTCGTGGGCCAGGAGCACGCCAAGCGCGTGTTGTCGGTGGCGGTGTATAACCACTACAAGCGCATCGGCGCGGGCCTCGGCCCCGGCGACGTGGAGCTGGACAAGAGCAACATTTTGCTCATCGGCCCGACCGGCTGCGGCAAGACGCTGCTGGCGCAGACGCTGGCGCGCATCCTCCGCGTGCCGTTCACCATCGCCGACGCCACTTCGCTCACCGAAGCCGGTTACGTCGGCGAGGACGTGGAAAACATCTTGCTCGGCCTCTTGCGCGCCGCCGACGGCGACGTGGCCGCCGCCGAAAAAGGCATCATCTACCTCGACGAGATTGACAAGTGCGCGCGCAAGTCGGGCGATAATCCGTCCATCACGCGCGACGTCTCGGGCGAAGGCGTCCAACAGGCGCTGCTGAAAATCATCGAAGGGACGATTGCCCACGTGCCGCCGCAGGGCGGGCGCAAGCATCCCCACCAAGATTTCATCCCGATGAACACGCGCGACGTGTTGTTCGTCTGCGGCGGAACGTTCCAGGGCCTGGCCGGCATCGTGGCCGAGCGGTTGGGCGTCAAAGGCGCGCTGGGGTTTTCGACGCCTCGCGGCGCGCGCGACGCGCGCCGCGAGTGGAGCGACGCCGAGCTGCTGCGTCACATCACGCCGGACGACTTGATGCGCTACGGCATGATCCCCGAGTTCGTCGGGCGGCTGCCGGTCGTCGCCAGCGCCAGGCCGCTGGACAAGTCGGAACTGATCGCCGTGCTGACCGAGCCGCGCAACGCGCTGGTGCGCCAGTACCAACGCCTGTTGGCGCTGGACAATGTGGAGCTTGTCTTTACAGAGGAGGCGCTTTCAGTCGCCGCCGAAGAAGCATTGAAGCACGAAACCGGCGCGCGCGGCCTGCGGACGATCATTGAGCGCGCGCTGCTCGACGTGATGTACGAAGTGCCGTCGCTGCCGGACGTGCGCCGCTGCGTCATCAACGCGGATACAGTGCGCGGGCAGGCGCCGCCGTTGTTGCTCGCGCAATCGGGTCTGCCTGTCGCGTGGGGCAACGAGCTGAAACGCGCTGCGTGAAACGTATTGCCTAGTGCGTATCGCGTCACGAAATACACAGTACGTCTCCTCGTTTTTTCCAACTCAAATTACACCTCAAGGAGTCACCCGTGACTAGTAAATCACAATCCTTTATCGCGGCTGAAGAGCAATTCAGCGCGCACAACTATCATCCACTCGACGTGGTCGTGGAGCGCGCGGAAGGCGTGTGGCTCTACGACGTGGACGGCAAGCGGTACATGGACTGCTTGAGCGCCTACTCGGCGGTCAACCAGGGACATCGCCATCCGCGCATCGTCAAGGCGCTCGTCGAGCAAGCCGGCCGCGTGACGCTGACTTCGCGCGCGTTCCGCAATGACCAGTTCGGGCCTTTTGCCCAGGAACTGTGCGAGCTGACCGGCTACGAGATGATGCTGCCGATGAACTCGGGCGCGGAGGCGGTCGAGACGGCGGTCAAGGCCGCGCGCAAGTGGGGCTATACCGTCAAAGGCGTGCCCGATGGGCAGGCCGAGATCATTGTCTGCGCCGACAACTTTCACGGGCGGACGCTGACGGTCATCAGCTTTTCGACCGAGCCGCAGTATCGCGCCGGCTTTGAGCCGTTCACGCCGGGCTTTGGCGTCATCCCGTATGGCGATGCGGATGCGCTGGAGAAAGCGATTACGCCGAACACGGTCGCGTTCATGGTCGAGCCGATTCAGGGCGAAAGCGGCGTTCACATTCCGCCTCCTGGCTTTCTCCAGCGCGCGCGCGAAATCTGCGACAAGAATCGCGTGCTGCTCATCGCCGACGAAATCCAGTCCGGCCTGGGCCGCGCCGGCAAGCTATTCGCGTGCGAGTGGGAAAACGTCCGGCCCGACGTTGCGATCATCGGCAAGGCGCTTTCGGGCGGGTTGTATCCGGTCAGCGCGGTGCTGGCGTCGCGCGAGGTGCTGGGCGTGTTCAAGCCGGGCGATCACGGCAGCACGTTCGGCGGGAATCCCTTGGCGTGCGCCGTGGCGCGCGAGGCGCTGCGCGTGATCGTGGACGAAAAGCTGTGCGAGCGTTCGGCAGAGCTGGGCGAGTATTTCAAAGGCCGCTTGCTGCGCATCGAAAGTCCGCACGTGCAAGAGGTGCGCGGGCGCGGATTGTTCATCGGCGTGGAGCTAAAACCCGAAGCGGGCGGCGCGCGAAGATTTTGCGAGGCGTTGCGAGACCGCGGGCTGCTGTGCAAAGAGACGCACCAGCACGTCATCCGCTTTGCGCCGCCGCTGGTGGTGACCAAAGAAGAACTCGATTGGGCGTTG
>CAYHAR010000128.1:0-10962 GCA_964354595.1 uncultured Anaerolineae bacterium
TCTTGCCCCCTCCCAACCCTCCCCCGTTCGCACGAACGGGGGAGGACCAGGGTGGGGGTTATAGATCAATTACTGTCTGACTTTGTTCGTGCATGTACTGTTGCAGATAATACGGCCCGCCGCTGGACTTGCCGGTGGAGCCTGAGCCTTTCCATCCGCCAAAGGGCTGATAGCCCGGCCATGCGCCCGTCGTCGCGCCCGCCGCGCGATTGACGTATGTGACGCCAGCCTGGATGTTGTTCAGGAACCACTGAATCTCGGTCGGGTCGTTGGAGTAAAAGCCGGCCGTCAAGCCATAGCACACATCGTTGGCTCGCCGCATCGCTTCGTCGAGGCTGTCCACTACTCCCACTGTCGTGATGGGCAGGAACATTTCTTCTTGCCAGAGGCGATGGTCGAACGGCAGCCCGAAAGAAATCGTCGGCGCGCAGTAATAGCCTTTGCTCAGGTCGTCCTCGGTGAGATACTTGCCGCCCCGGACGATGGTGCTGCTCAAGTCCTCGCAATGGCGCGCGTAATCGGCGTAGGCTTTTTTGTTGATCACCGGGCCGAACCACACGTTGCGCTGGCTCGGATCGCCGACGACGATTTTGTCGGCGAGCGCGACGAGCTTTTCCATGAACGCGTCCGCCACGGGCCGCTCCACATAGACGCGCGAGCAGGCCGAGCACTTTTGGCCTTGCAGCCCGAACGCGCTGCGCATCACGCCCATCGCCGCAATGTCCAGGTCGGCCTGGCGAGAAATGATAGCCGGGTTCTTGCCGCCCATCTCGATGACGCACGGACGCGGGTACTCGCACTTGGTTTGCGGGAATGTGCGATAAATGTGCATCCCAATATCGTAAGAGCCGGTGAAGGTGACGCCATCTACTTCCGGGTCGGTGATCAGCTCTTCGCCCACCGTCGAGCCGGGGCCAGTGACATAGTTGTACACGCCTTTTGGCACTCTGGCGTCGAGGAAGCACTCGGTCAGCTTGAGACCGGCCAAAGGCGTATCGGTGGCGGGCTTGAACACGACCGTGTTGCCGGCCACAAGCGCCGCGCCGCTGGGCGCTGCCGCCAGCACGAATGGAAAGTTGAATGGGCTGATGATGGCCCACACGCCATAGGGCTTGAGGACGCTGGTGTTGTGATGTCTCGGGTTTTCTTTGGCTTGCGGCTGGATAAAGCCCTGGTGCTCTTCCATCCGGTCGCAATAGTAGCGGATCAGATCAATCGCCTCTTGCACGTCGCCCAATGCTTCAGTGCGATTCTTGCCGACCTCGAGCGTGAGCACGGCGGCGATCTCGAACGTGCGCTTGCCGATGAGGTCTGCCGCTTTGCGAATGATCTTGACGCGCTGCTTCCAGCCCATATCGCGCCAGATGGGGAACGCCTGGCGTGCAGCGGCGATGGCATCTTGCGCGTCCTGCGCGGCGCCTTTTTGGAAGTGCCCAAGGACCCAATCCGTATTCACCGGGCTGACGTCGGCGAATTGCTCGACGTTGCGGCACGTCGCTTTGCCGCCGATGTACAGCGGATACGACTGGCCCAGGTTCGCCTTGACCTCGGCCACGGCCTTGTCGAAAACGTCGTGACGTGGGTCGTCGGGCGGCATTGCCAGTGTGGCGTAGGTGATCTTGGGCGCGACCTTTCGGGCAGCGACCTTTTTAGTTGAGGCTTGCTTGACTATCTTGGCGCTCATCTTTTATGCTCCTTGAAATTGTAACCGCCTCTGTAGAACAAGTTGCCAATTTCTCCCAAGAGTTAGGCGGTCAATTATACTTCTTCCTCATCTGTACGAAACTCTAGATCATATGATTGGATATATTCAACTTGGTCTTTGGTCAAGCCATACGTCATTCCTAACAAGTCGTCAATCTGATCAATGATTGCTTTGCTCCTGCGCGGGTAAAATTCTTGCCACGTGATTTCACCCGTGGGGTATTTGCCGCGCTTGAGCACCGAGTTCTTTTTGTAATCGCGCATCAGCGCCTTGGCTTGATGTTTGAGTTGCTCGTAGATGTGCTTGTGGCCCTCACGGTAGGTGAAGGGGAACGAAGCGATCTCTTCTTGCTTGAGGTGAAAGTCGTCAGAGAACAAGACCCAATACCAGAAAAAGAGCGACGAGTTGACGATAGCCAGAATGACATAGCCTATCTCGGCGGAAGGCGCTCGTAACTCGAACAGAGTGGTGGAGCGGCCCGGTTGACCGTCGGCTTTGAGAAAAGTGGGCGCAAAGTCATAAGCCTTGAGCCAGTACCGCCCGATGCCGTGGTAGTAAAATGCCCAATCGCCGTCCAAGTAATCTCCGATTTTGGATTTCTGGGCGAAGAGCTTTTTGGCTATCCTTTGCCCTGTTTCGTCGCCCAGCTTGGGCCACCCCAGCGGATGCTGCAAATTTGAGATGTCCGCATAGCTTAGCTTGGCGAGCATGTCAAACTGCTCGCCCTTGCGCCAGTGGTGATAACGAGTGGACAATAACCGGCTATCGCCTGCGCCAGGTTCGACTTTTTTGGTCGCCAGCAGAATCGTCACGCGCTGATCCACATCGGGAAAGATTTTGGCAGGACGGATGCCAAAGTTGGCGACTCGGATTTCGGCCAGATTTTGGGTGAGCCATTCGCGCAGAGTGGACATGCGCTCTGAGCAGACCAGCGAGAGTGGAACGATCATGCCTATCTGTCCATTGGGGGCTGCAAGCTGGCCCGAGCGTTCCAGAAAGTAAGCATAGAGATTGGTCGCTGAAGCGCAATGAAAAGCGCCTCTAAAAAAAGCATCTGCGTGAACGTCCACGTAAGGCGGATTGGAAATCACGGCGTCAAAACCGGGTGACTCTTTCCATGAGGCATGGGCCAGATCCACAAAGACCTCTGGAAATTCGAGATCCCAATGGAAAAAGCGTTGGGTTTGCCACAAGGCTTGCGTTTGAGAGAGGGCTTTGCGGTATTCTGGCGAGATTCGGCTGGTGTCCCCTGCGACAGCTTTCAGAGCCTCGCTGCCATACAGCCGCAGGAAATTCTCCGCTTCTGGGACTTGGTAATAACGAGCGATCCACAAGTCGAGCACGCGCTTATAGGGCAGCATCTCGCGTTCGAACGCGGCGTACTTTTCAGCGCTTTGCTCCACTTGTTCAAACGTGGCGTCGGTGAGCGTGGCGACATCGCGCATCAATGCGGCAGCGGTCAACAATCCAGCAAACGGGCTGCCAAAGAGATCGCCCTGTAAGCCGTTCCTTACCTTGCGTTCTTGCGGAGCGCGGACCCGAGTCTCAACAACGGCCAGCGAGCGCTGAACATCCTGGGCGCGCGTGCCGACAAGCGAGTTGCCCTGCTTGAGGTGATGGTCGAGAAAGGAGAGCGGCGCGCCGATGGTAAAAGAGTCGAGCCACAAAGACAACTTGGCTAGCTCGACGGCCATGGAATTGAGGTCTACACCGTAGATGCACCGTTTCATCACCATTCGTTTGAGCAAATGCTTGTCGTCCAACTGAGGTGAATCTATCCCGATCCCCTGGGCGCGCAGGTTCTCGGTGATTTGCTGGCGCATCTTTTCGATGAGCGCGATGAGAGGGTTGCCCGGATACTCGGCCAGCAGCGCGGCAAAACGGTCCGTTAGATAGCCGACGGCTTCCACCAAAAAGTGACCGGAACCCATTGCAGGATCGCATACTTTAACATCAAGCAGGGCGGCTATGATTTCGGCTTCGAGCCGCTTGCGTTCGACCTGGAGTAGCCGGTTGCGGTCTGCCTTTATCGCGCGAGCGAGTTTCTTGCGCAGAGTTGTCCATTCGTCCATCAGGCCGTGGAAACGAGTTTCGCGCTCTTTGAGGACGGGATCAAGCGCGTGAGAAACGATGTGCTTGATGATATAATCTGGGGTGTAGTAGGAGCCAGTTGCTTTGCGCTGCCCTTTGTCATTCGCAAGGTACAGGAAGCCTTGGGGGACGGTTACTTTTCCCTTTCGAGCGGGCACGTATACTTCTTGTCCTTTTTCTTTGACGAGGGTCAAGTCGCATTCTGCAATGAGCGGTCGAAACTCGAGCAATCCTTCATAGATGCTTCCCAAGTGTCGCACATCGAGGTCTCTGTAATCAATAAAGAGCTTTTCCCCGCTAGTTTTGTCGTCTCGGCGCGCCAGCAGGTCAATTGCTTCAGCCAGGTGCTTGTCGGCGAGCGCCATTGCCTGGGGAGAAACGCCTTCGCCGAGTTGGTCGTCTTTGAAGAGGCCGCCATTGTAGACGGGCACACCAAGCTGTGGGTCGCCTTTAGCGATAATCCGAAAGAGATTGGTCAAGGAATCCCATATACGCCGAGTGCGTTCGCTAAAGACTACTCCTTTGGATTTGTCTTCCGCAATTTGACGGCAGAGTTGCATCAGCGAAAACTGTCCGTATCCAAGGGCGTCTCGAACAGGCAACAATTCACGGGCCTCAGCGTAAAAGAGGAACAGCAACCTATACAATGTTGTCAGAGTGGCCTTGTAAATCAAGTCAAGAGTTTCGGCGGTTTCGACGTCAATTCCCTGTTCAGCTTTTCGCCACTGAACAAACCCCTGCGCCATCAACGGGGCGACTTGCTCAAAGACCAGTTCTTTGAATTCATCTTGCACGGTGACGGCGAACGCGGCGCTTTCATCCAATACCTTATCGAGCAAGCTTTTGCCGGTGAGCGGATCGGATTGGAAGGCGGAGCGCCGAAACAGGGTCACAAAATAGCGCAGAGCCAATTCATCCCCAGTACGAATGGCCGCCGCCAAATCCACTTCAAAGAAGGTAGTGGTGCGGGAGCGGACGCGCTGCGCATACAACCTCCAAACTTGGCCGTTCGTCAGAATCCCCCAGGCGACATCCGTGCCGACCAGATAGTTGATGATCTGAAAGCTGGGGTTGGCATTTGTGAGAGCGTCGCGCGAGTCGTTTCTTGACTCGGCGTCAAGCGCCCGACCCCAATATTTGGCGTCACATATACCGAGGGCAAGGGCGTAAAACCTGGCGTCATCTGTTTTTGACTGGTAGGCTTTTCGCTTTGCTGTGGCGTCTGCAAAGAGGGCATAGTCCGGCGCATTTTGCCTTTTGCGGCTCTTGTACGAGACCTGGACGATGTATTCCCAACCCAATTGGTCCAGGACGGGCCGAATGAACTCGCTTTCTGTTTGGGCTTCGTTCCACGAATCCGCTACATCGCATACATGGTTATTCAATTCTTTCAATCCCGCCACGATGAGCGAAATATCCGCGTTCCATTCGGACAGCACAAGCAACCGCTTTGTCAGGTAATGAGAGGAGAACAGACCTTGATTGTTGATTGAAACAGGCAGTGTGAGAGGCAATGTGAACGGCATTTCCATTACCCTTTCAGATGTGGAACACCCATTGTCTCAATCCTTGCTTGGGGCTTCACCGAAGCCCGACATCATCCGCCGTCACATTTCCCCCGGATCGCAGCCGCCTTCTTTCATCTGCGCCATCATCTTGCGCATCTGCCCGGACATCATCCTGGGAACGGCCCGGATGACAAGCGCCACGAGAAGCGCGCCTCCAATTGCGCCGAGAATGGCAGCTGCCACATATCTTTTGTAGCGAAAGCCTGACTCGTCCATTTTTGATTTCCTCCTGTATGTGACGCGAGATAGGCGATACGCGCTCAACGACTCGCCGTTTCGTCCACCCCTTCGGCCAACAACTCGTCCAACACGCGCAACCCCATCGCCAAATCGGCCTGCTCGATGACGAGCGGCGGGCAGAGGATGAGCAGGTTGCCGCGCACGGCAAAACTCATCTCGCGCTTGCGGCCCTCGGCCACGAGCTGGCGCAGAACCGGCGGCGTCTGCGGCCACTTGGCGAGCGGCGCTTTGCTGCCCACTTTGACGAACTCGATTTGCGCGAACAGCCCTTGCCCGCGAATGTCGCCGATGCTGGGATGATCTTTTGCCATTTCGCGCAGTTGGCCGTGCATCCATGCGCCCAGTTCTTGGCTTCGCTCGATCAAGCCTTCGCGCTCGTATGTCTCCAGCGCCGCCAATCCCGCCGCGCACGACATCGGATGGCCGCTATAGGTGAGGCCGGTCTCCAAGACGTGATCTTCAAAGTAATCGGCCACTTTTTTATTGACGACGACTGCGCCCAGCGGCATGTAGGCTGCCGTCAATCCTTTTGCCAGCGTCATCATGTCGGGGGCATAGTTCCCCTCTCCTGTCGTACTCGACGGGGGAGGGGTTAGGGGTGGGGGCGAGGCTTGCCATGCGAACCACGTGCCCGTCCGACCAAACCCACTCATCACTTCGTCGGCGATGAGCAGCACGCCGTAGCGGTCGCAGATTTCACGCAGGCGCGGCCAGTATTCCCGCGGCGCAGTGATGCCGTTGGTTCCGGCGGCCGGCTCGACCAACACCGCCGCCACGGTATCCGGCCCTTCCCACTCGATCAACTCTGCGATGTGATCTGCGCAGCGCGTGAGGCAAATCGGATACGTCTGCCCAAAGGGACAGCGATAGCAGTACGGCGGCAGCGCGTGGACGACGCCGGGCGGCCCCGGTGGATAGCTCCAGCCGCGATTGTCACTGGAAAGTTCCATTGCGCCGGCTGTTGCGCCGTGGTAGCTTTGATGGCGCGTGATGACCTTTTGCCGTCCCGTCATCCAGCGCGCCATTTTGATCGCGTTCTCGTTCGCTTCGGCGCCGCCCAGCGCAAAGAACACCTTGCCGCCGGGCATTTGCGCGAGCTCGACGACTTTTTTCGCCAACAGCGTCCGCGTCCGGTTGCCCCAGCCCGATGTGACGAACATCATCTCGTCGGCCTGGCGCTTGATGGCCTCAATGACGGCGGGATGCTGGTGACCCAGGTGCGAGCATTCCGCCATCGCGCTCAGGTCAAGGAAGCGGCGGCCCTGGTCATCCCAGAACCACGCACCGGAGCCGCCGACGACCGTCGGCGCGTTCCATTGGCTTTGCGCCGTCCAGGTGTGCAGGACGTAGGCTTTTTCTTCGGCCCGCCATTGTTCGGCGGTTTTGGGATCAATAGGTTGTGGTGTCATTTTCGTTACCTATATCTGTCTCATCATCTGCGCTGATGGTTCCATTATACAAGGGTTTTCAAGCGAGTGGTAGGGGGTGCGTACATGTTGGGTGTAGGACAAGATCTCATTCTGCCCTATGACTGTGCGAGCCTTGACGGATTCCGGCTTTTGCGTATAATCGCCATCGTTCGCGCCAAAATCTCTGGAGAAAGGAGCAAGTACAATGCAAAAGCAAGCGTGGGTCGTCATTGCGATCTGTGTCGGTCTTGCTCGCCGCTCTCCGGGGTGGAGTGTGTAGCGCGAGTTTCTGCTATACCTTTCGATTCCCAGGCCATGAGCCGCCGAAGGCAAGACCTCCCGGCTCGTGGCTTTTTTGTTGGCAAGCGAATGCAGGGGCGGTATCCCGTGCCGCTCCGCGAGGCCACGAGTGAGCGATCATTCGTGGCCGCGCTTTTTTGTGATGGAGAAACGGAAATGTCTACTCGTGAGGACATGCGTTGGAAGCACTATAAGGCTGACAAGGCTCTGCGTGTGGTCCGCAAAGAAATCAAGCACAACCGCAAACCGAAAGGTGAAAACCGCAAAAGCAAGACGCCGCAGCGGTGGGATGACCTCGACCCGCTGGGCGAAATGGGCGCGCCGCAGACCGAGCGCATCATGCCGCGTGGGGAGCGCGAGCGCAGACGGACCATCGCGGCTGCGGCATTGGCAAAGCTGGACCATGATTCCAGCGAGCCACCGCCAGCGGATAAAGTGGCTGGCCTGCGAGGCGTCGTCGTCGAGGTGAGCAGCCGCCTGTGCCGCGTGGACGTGGACGGGCGCAGTCTGACGTGCGGGCTGCGCGGCTCGCTTACCGCGCAAGACACTGGCTTGACGAATGTCGTCGCCGTAGGCGATCAAGTCGCCGTCTCGGAAGATGGAGCCGGTCGCGGCATCGTGGAAGCTGTTCTGTCGCGCCGCAGCGCCCTCACACGGCCTGACGTGTTCTATAGTCACCTGCAGCAGGTCATCGTCGCCAATGCTGACCAGTTGCTCATCGTCGCTGCGTGGAACCAACCGCCGGTCTGGCTAGAGCTGATTGACCGCTACCTGATCGCCGCCGAGCGACACAGCCTGCGGCCCATCATCTGCATCAACAAGATTGACCTGGCGGAAAGCGAGGCGGCTTGCCGCGCGACGCTTTTGCCATACCTCGACCTGGGCTATCGCACGCTGTTCGCCAGCGCGCTCACCGGCGCGGGCGTGGACGAGTTGCGCGATGTGCTGCGCGGCCAGACGACGGCGCTGGCGGGCATGTCGGGCGTGGGCAAGTCGTCGCTGCTGGCCGCTGCGCAACCAGGCCTCCAGCTCCACATCGCACCAGTGAGCGAGCGCAGCCACGAAGGTCGCCACGCGACGACCCAAGTCACCCTGCTCCGGCTAGAGATGGGCGGCTTTGTCGTGGATACGCCCGGCGTCCGCGAGTTTGGCCTGAGCGACTTGCGTCCAAGCGAGCTGGCCCGCTTTTATCCCGAAATCGCCGCGGTGGCAGACCGTTGCCACTTTGGCGATTGCTCGCACTTGCACGAGCCAGGCTGCGCGGTGGTCGAAGCGGTGGGGCAGGGGCGCATCTCGGAAGCGCGTTATCACAACTACCAGAGAATCTATTCCAGTCTCAAGTAGGGGCGACCGTTACGAATCTCTTTCGCGCGGAATTCTGACTTTGCCGGGCGCGTTGGACCAAGCCTCGAACGAGCTGGTCAAAGACGAGGTGATCTGCAAGGCGCTGGACGAGCACATGCGCCAGGCGTTCTTGCGCGTCAACCGAGCGAGTATCGCGTGCAGGGTGCGGGGAGAAAACCGCAAGAATCGGGTGGTTCTCTTGGTCAAAACGTTTATAATCTGGGAGAGCAGCAAATGAGGGAGGAACCATCCGATGGAAACGATGACCGTGAATTACAAGCAATTGTCGGAAGACTATCAGCGGGTCGAGCAGGCGATTCTGTTTCTGGAAAAGAATTTTCACCGGCAGCCTGGCTTGAAAGAGATTGCCGCCGGCGTCAATTTGAGCGAATACCACTTTCAGCGGTTGTTCACGCGCTGGGTTGGCATCAGCCCCAAGCGCTTTTTGCAGTTCCTCACCAAAGAGTATGCCAAGGAACTGTTAGAGCGATCAGAAGACCTGCTCGCCGTCGCTTACGAGACGGGGCTTTCCAGTCCGGGCCGCCTGCACGATTTGTTCGTGACGTGCGAAGCGGTCACGCCGGGCGAGTTCAAGAACCGGGGCGAGGGCTTGACGATTTTCTACGGGTTTCATCCCTCGCCGTTTGGCGAGTGCTTGCTGGCGCTCACCGAAAGAGGCATCTGCGGCCTGAGCTTTGTTCAGCCAGGTTCCCGCGAGCAGGCGCTCGAAGCGCTCAAGGGTAGATGGAGAAAGGCCAGGCTGAGCCAGGATGCGGCGCGCACTCGCCCGTTCGTCAGTCAAATCTTTGCGCGATACACCGGCCAGGCGTCGTCGCCGCTCGAATTGTTTTTGAGCGGAACCAACTTTCAGATCAAGGTGTGGGAAGCTTTGCTGAGCATCCCTTCGGGAGCGGTGGTTTCTTATCAAGACATTGCCGCTTGCATCGGGATGCCTGACGCGGCACGCGCGGTGAGCAACGCGGTGGCGCATAATCCGATTCCGGTGATCATTCCCTGCCATCGCGTCATTCGCAAGATGGGCGATTGGGGCGGTTATCATTATGGCGCGGCCAGAAAGAAAGCGTTGCTGGGCTGGGAAGCCGCGCAGATCAATGGCTAATGGTCGAGGAGAAAAAGTGTTGAACAGTCGAGTTCATTCTGGGATCAGGCCGCAAGCGCCGTCGTCCCTGGCGATCTGGGCCGCGATGATCAGCGTCTATATCGTCTGGGGGTCAACGTACCTGGCGATTCGCTTTGCCGTTCAGACCATGCCGCCGTTCTTGATGGCCGCCGCGCGCTTTTTGATGGCGGGCGCGGTGTTGTATGCGTTCCGGCGCGCGCGGGGAGATGCGCGGCCCCAGTCAGTCGAGTGGCGTTCGGCGGCAGTGGTGGGCATCCTGCTCTTGGTCGGCGGTAATGGATGCGTTGTCTGGGCCGAGCAGCGAGTCGTCTCTGGCGTGGCGGCATTGATGGTGGGTTCAGCCCCTTTGTGGATGATCTTGATTGATGCGCTGCGTCCCGGCGGCAAGCGCCCTCGCTGGCAGTCCGTGATCGGTGTGCTGGTCGGTTTTGTGGGCATTGCTTTGCTCATTGGCCCCGGGCAGATTTCGGGCAGCGCGGATAGGGTAGACCCCATCGGCGCGGGTGTGTTGATCGTGGGGGCGTTTTTGTGGTCGCTCGGCTCGCTCTATAGCCGCAACGCTCGGCTGCCTTTTTCGCCGCTCCTGGGAACCGGCATGGAGATGTTGATGGGCGGCCTGGGGCTGATGGCGATGGGCACTGTGACCGGCGAGTGGGGGCGATTGAACCTTGCGGCCGTCTCGCCGCAATCGCTGTGGGGATTCGCTTACCTGGTCGTGTTCGGCTCGTGGGTTGGCTTTGGCGCGTACACCTGGCTGTTGCGCGTCGCGCCGACCTCGTTCGTCTCGACGTATGCCTACGTCAACCCCATCGTCGCCGTTTTATTGGGCAACTGGCTGGCCGCCGAGCCGCTCACGCCGCGCACACTTGTCGCGGCGGCGATCATTGTCGGCTCGGTCGCGTTGACGACGGCGGCAAATCAAAACGGAAAAGCGCGTGGCATGGGCGCGCCCAAAGAAAGCGAGGAGCGGTGAATGAGCAAACCTGGAGAGCCAACGGAGCGGGTCGGGCCGGACGAGCAAATCAAAATCTTTCTTGACGTCTATCGTGATGTTGCCAAGCCTGCTGTGGTCGCGCGGCTGACGGCGCGTGTCCGCGAGCTGAGCTTGACGTTCACTGAGGACGAGCTGGTGATTCTGGCCGCGCTCGACACGCCCGCGCGCGT
>CAYHAR010000129.1:0-10734 GCA_964354595.1 uncultured Anaerolineae bacterium
AGTGCCGGATGGCTTTATAGTCAGCCGTCCGCTTTTGGGTCAGGATGTCCCAATATGGAGGCGAAGTGATCACCATGTCTACAGAATTGAGGGACACGTACTGGAGCAAGTTGCGAGCGTCATCGCAATAAATCTGGCTTGCGCGTGGTTGACCAGCAAACATGTCTCGCTGCGCCAGGCGAGTTTTACTGACTTGAACAAATGTGGGAGAAATCTCGATGCCAATGCCGGTCTTGCCCATCCGATCAGCAGCGACAACCGTAGTCCCGACTCCTGCAAAAGGATCCAAGATCACTGAATCAATTGGCTCTATAAAGCATTCGATGAGCCGTTGAGCGAGTTGTAGAGGAAAGATGGCTGGATGCCCTAGCTGGACTTCCTCAGCCGTCTTTTTGATGTCGCTCCAAATACTGATCGAGTATTTGGTCCACGTCTTGCCGTCGAGCGCATTAGCTCGGTGCTCGCTGCGTTTGCGAACAACCGCCGTGATCGCGGGCTCTTCTGAAATCATAAAACCTGCTAGAGATTCCTTGATGCGCTTCATCACAATCTCCGTATAGAATGAAGGCAAAGACATCGCCTGCATCAAAATCGTACTGATTGTAGCACGCTCTTGATACATAGACAATAGGCAAAGCTCACGAGTCCAATAATCTTTCCTCATAGATACGGCGCACGGTGGCCTCTATCTCTGGCTCGCGCACGGAAAGGTCGTGGAGGCGAAAGCGCCCGCTGACGCGCGCGATGAGCTCGCTGGCTGTCAGGCCATCGCGGCCAAAGCGGTACGTCACGCGCCGCCCCTCGCGCGAAACGACTTGGGCGCCCTCCACCGTCACGTCGTCGTAATCGTCGGCCAGGTCCACCACCAGCTCGCGCTCGCCGCCGAATCGCTGGCGCAACGTCGCCAGCGGCCCGTCGAACAGCAGCCGGCCGCGGTCAATCATCATCACCCGCTCGCACAGCTTTTCCACGTCGCCCAGGTCGTGCGTGGTGAGGATGACTGTCACGCCGCGCTCGCGGTTGATGGACTGGATGAACCGGCGGATGCGTTCCTTGGCCACCACGTCCAGGCCAATCGTCGGCTCGTCCAGGAACACGATTTTTGGATCGTGCAAGAGCGCGGCGGCCAAATCCGCGCGCATCCGCTGACCCAGCGAGAGACTGCGTACCGGCGTATGCAGGAACTCGGCCAGGCCGAGCAAATCCTGGAACTGGCACATATTCTGGTAATACCGCTGCTCCGGCACGCGGTAGATGTGATGCAGCAAATCAAACGACTCGATCACCGGCAAGTCCCACCACAGGTTTGTGCGCTGGCCGAACACGACGCCGATCTCGCGCGCGTGAGCGGTCCGCTCTTTCCACGGCACACGCCCATTGACGATGACCTCGCCGCTCGTGGGAACGAGAATGCCGGTGAGCATCTTGATGGTGGTGGACTTGCCCGCGCCGTTGGGGCCGAGGTAGCCCACCAGCTCGCCGCGCTCGATGGTGAACGACACGTCGTTGACGGCGTTGACCGCGCGAAACTCGCGCGTGAACAGATTGCGGAACGCGCCCAGTAAGCCGCGATGGTGCTTGTAGACGCGAAAATCCTTGTGGAGGCGAGAAACCGTGATGGTGGGCATGGTCTTGCAGGCCGCAATGATACCACAGAATGGCATGGGCAGGCCGTTGACGTGGAGAAAGCAAAGCGGCATCATGTCGGGCGCGCGCGAGTCCATTCACCATTTGCCCAATACCCCCTCGCGGGAATTCACTCCGTTGTGACTTATTTCGCTCGACCACTTGCTTTTTCGTTTGGCGGGCTTGTGGTACAATCCTCGCACTATGAGCGGACAGACGCCGGTCGTCGCTTTCTTTGATATGGACAAGACCATCCTGAGCGAAAGCTCGGGCTTGTTGTGGGTGGACTATATGCGTCGCACCGGGCGAATTGGGCTGCGACACGTCCTTTACATCTCGTGGCTGGCTCTTCAATACAAGCTCGCCGTGATGAACTATGCCAGCGCGACAGCGCGGTTGATGCCGGTCGTGGCCGGGCAAGGCGAGGACGAAGTGTGGGCCATGTGCCGCGAGTGGTTCGATGAGATGATCGTGCCGTGCGTGACGGGAGCGGCGGTGCGGCGCATCGAAGAACATCGGCGCGAGGGACACATCGTCGCGGTGCTTTCCGCCGCTACGGTGTATGTGGTCAAGCTGTTGGCCGACTATCTCGAATTGGGCGACCATTTTCTTTGCACGTACCTCGAAGTCCACAACGGACAATTTACCGGTCGCGTGGTCGAGCCATCGTGCTACGGAGTGAACAAGGTTTATTGGGCGAAAAAGTTTGTGGCCGATCACGGCACCGACCTGGCGCACACTTTTTTCTACACCGACAGCCACACCGATCTGGCTCTGCTGGAGCGCGTCGGCTATCCGGTGGCGGTCAATCCCGACATTCGGCTGCGGCGGTTGGCTCAGCGCCGGGGGTGGCCGGTTGAGCGATTTCACTAACGCTTTCCCCGAACAGGGTATGTCATGATCCTCGTCACCGGCGCAACGGGATTTGTCGGGCGGCGCGTCGTGGCACGGCTGACCGCTGCCGGGCACGCCGTGCGCTGCCTGGTTCGCCCGGCTTACAAGGAACGACTACTGCCGCCCGGCGTCAGCGTCCACGTGGTGGCGGGCGACCTGGCCGATGTGGCGACGCTGCGCGTGGCGCTGCAAGATGCGGATACCGTCATTCACCTGGCGGGAATTTGGGCGCAGCGCGGCGCTCGCACATTCGAAGCGGTCAATTATCAGGGCACACTCAACCTCCTCGAAGCGGCGCTCGAAGTTGGCGCGAGCCGCATCATTTTTTCCAGTTACCCCACCGCTGACCGCAACAGCGCGTTTGCTTTCTTGCGCAGCAAAGGCTTGGCCGAAGAGGCCATCAAGTCGTGCGGCTTGAGCTTTACCATCTTGCGCCCCTCTCTGGTCTATGGCGCCGAGGACTATTTGACGACGAACATTGCGACGGCGCTCAAGTCCGTCCCGTTCGTCTTTCCCGTCGTCGGCGACGGGCAGACGCGCTTTCAACCCTTGTGGGTCGAGGATCTCGCCGCGTGCATCGAGCGGTGCCTGAGCAATCCCAAGACGATTGGCCACACTTTGGCGCTGGGCGGCCCGGCTTACCTGACGATCAACGACATGCTGGACATTATTGCGCGAACTCTGCGCGTCCATCGGCGCAAGGTGTTCGTCCGTGTGCCGCTGGCGCGAGCGGCGGCCGAGTGGATGGAGCGCGTGATGCCGCGCCCGCTCCTGACCACGACGACGGTGGACTTGCTCGGCGTGGACACGACGACCGAGCTGGGCGCGGTGTCAAGACATTTCGGGTTCGATCCAGCGCGGTTCGCCGACGCGGTGGGCTATTTGTGCGACCAGCCCTGGCGGCGGATATTCCTGAGCCGGTTCGTCGGCGGCCAGAGATAAACGATGGACAAGGAATTGTTGATCCGCGTGCTCCGCGAGGAGATGGAGCGATCCACAGGCTGCACGGATCCCGGAGCGGTGTGCCTGGCTGTGTCACGGGCGGCAAAGGAACTGGGCCAGAGACCTGAAAAGGTGCTCGTTACGGTCAGCCCGAACGTGTACAAGAACGGCGTCAGCGTCGGCGTGCCGGGGACAGGCCGGCGAGGTCTGCGTGTCGCCGCAGCGTTGGGGGCCGTCCTGGACAAGAGCGAAGCGGGGCTGGCGATCCTCGATCACGTCACCGAGGAAAAGCTTGAAGAAGCTATGCAACTTGACCACGCCGTTGAAATCCGGTACGCCGAGACGCCTGACCCGCTCTACATCAAAGCGGAAGCCTGGGCCGGCCAAGATTGCGCTCACGTCGTCATCGCCAACGACTATTCCAACATTGTTGAAATCGCGCGCAATGACGCGATCACCTTTTCTTCGCCAGAGAAAAAGGCCGAGACCGTCAGAGACGTTCTCGGCGGATACACGCTGAGGCAACTCTACGATCTCGTCGAGACGATGACCTTGCAAGACCTCGGATTTCTGCTAGAGGCGGCAGAGGTCAACCGAGCGGCGGCTGAGGTTGGATTGAGCAGCGATTCGCTCCGGCTCGGGCCTGCGCTGAATGAGCGCCCGTCCAGATTGCCCGCGCCCTTTTCTGCTATGAACAAGGCCCAGGTCTTGACAGCGGCCGCCGGAGAGGCACGCATGTCCGGGCTGCCAGTTCCGGTGGTGGCGATGGCGGGCAGCGGTAATCACGGCATCGCCAATTTCCTGGGCATTCTGGCAGTGGCAGAGACGCTGGGCAGTTCTCAAGAGAAACTAGCCAAGGCTCTGGCGATTAGCTCGACGGTCACAGTGTACATCAAGAGCTTTGTCAAGCGGATGACGGCCTTTTGCGGTTGCTCGGTGGCAGCGGCCACGGGCGTTGCGGCGGGAACGGTTTATCTTTTGGGCGGCGATTATTCCGGTTCGGTTCACGCGATGCAATCCGTCGTCGGGACGCTATCGGGCATGTTGTGCGATGGGGCCAAAGAATCGTGCGCGTACAAGCTGAGCGCGTCCGTCGCGCTGGCGATTCAGTTTGCGTATCTGGCGCAGCAGGGGGCGTATGTTCCGGCCGGGATGGGCATCGTCGGACATACCATCGAAAGCACCATCGAAAACCTGGGCCTGTTGAACAACCCGGGCATGGTCGAGACCGATAGATTCTTGCTCAAGCTGATTGAAAAGGTGCAAACGGAACGGGTGTCCCATGAGAATTGAGGTAGACTGCGAGCGCATCCGGTGCAACGCTGAGGTTATTGTCCAGCTCTGCGCCGCCCGTGGCATTGATGTGGTCGGCGTGACCAAGGCTTGTTGTGGTCATCCCCAAGTGGCGCGGGCCATGTTGGCCGGCGGAGTGAGAATGTTGGCCGATTCACGGCTCATGAACGTGCGGCGCATGCGGGAGGGAGGAATTGTCGCAGATGTCATGCTGTTGCGCCTGCCACGACTTTCTGAGGCCGATGAGGTCGTCAGACTCACCCAGATCAGTCTCAATTCGGAGGTGGAGACAGTGCGGGCGCTATCTCGCGCCGCACAGGCGCATGGCATTACCCACCGAATCATCCTCATGGTGGAGACGGGCGACCGCCGGGAGGGGGTGATGCCCGAGCAGGCCGTGGATGTGGCACGAGAGATGTTGAGGCTACCTGGCACAGAGTTGGCTGGTATGGGCGCCAACGTCGGCTGCATCGGCGGCGTTTTGACAACGCGGGAGAATACGCAACTGTTGGTGGATGTGGCAAGAGAGGTCGAACAAGCCCTGGGCATCCGGTTAAAAGTGATTTCCGGTGGTCACACTGCCAGCCTGGCCCTGGTGGAGCGTGGCGAGATGCCGCCAGAGGTGAACCAGCTTCGTGTCGGCGAGGGTATCTTGCTGGGCGTGGATACTTCGGGCAATTGGCCTCTGCCGTGTCCCTATCAAGACGCCTTTAGAGTGGTGGCGGAGGTGGTCGAAATCCAGACCAAGCCGTCGCTGCCTGAAGGCACGGTCACCATTGACGCCATGGGGCGTGCGCCGGTCTGGGAAGATAGGGGACCAAGGCGACGAGCCGTTGTGGCGATGGGCGAGCAAGATTTGCGCGTTGGCAGCTTGCGCCCCAAGCGGCCCGGGGTCACCATAGTAGGCGCTAGCTCCGACCACACTGTGGTGGATGTGACAGAGGCCGACCCGCCCGTCCAGCTGGGCGAGGAGTTGGAGTTTGACCCAATCTATGCTGCCGTGGCTACTGCCATGGCCAGCTTGGGAGTGACTCTTGTTATCAAGCCTATTGAGGAGAAAAGAACATGCTAGACATTTTGATCAAGAATTGTACAGTGGTAGATGGCACCGGGAAACCTGCTTTCAAGGCCGACGTGGGGGTCGCCGCAGGTCGCATCACCCTGGTGGCCGAACACATTGACCAGGAAGCCAGGCGCACCATCGAGGCGCAAGGCTTGCACCTGGCGCCCGGTTTCATAGATCCCCACACTCACTCTGACCTGACCCTGTTGGCCGATCCGCGCGGCGAGAGCAAGATTCGTCAGGGTGTGACCACCGAGATCATTGGCAATTGCGGCATGTCGCCTGCTCCTATCCGAGGGGCGGCTGTGGCGGAAACGGAGGTCGACGCCAATGGCGTGGGCGTGGACGTGACGTGGAGAAGCATGGCCGAATACCTGGATCACCTGCGCAAGCCGGGCACGGCGGTGAACGTTGTGGCCCTGGTCGGCCACAACACGGTGCGGGGCTCGGTGTTGGGGTATGGCGATGTGCAACCGACGCCCGAGCAGCAGGTCGAGATGGAGCGGCTGGTGGGCGAGGCGATGGAGCAGGGGGCGCGGGGAATGTCCACTGGCCTGTTTTACCCCCCGGGCTTTTACGCCAAAACCGAAGAGGTGATCGGGTTGGCGCGGGCGGTCGCGCGGCATGGAGGCGTGTATGCCACGCACATGCGGAGCGAAAGCGACCTGTTGCTCGACGCCGTGGCCGAGACCCTCGAGATCGGTGAGCGAGCCGGGGTTAGCGTCCAGATATCTCATCTCAAGTTGTCGGGCTATCGCAATTGGAATGAGGTGGACCGGCTCCAGTCTGCGCTGGAAAAGGGACAGTCGCGGGGAGTGCGATTGGGCTGCGATCAGTATCCTTACCGTGCCAGCTCGTGCTGGCTGGGAGCGATGCTGCCCTATTGGGCGCAGGCCGGCGGGGCCAAAGCAGTGGCGCAGCTTTTGACCGACCCGGATGTGCGGGGGCAGCTCTGGCAAGATTGGAAGGACAACCGCATCGAGTGGGATAACCGCACCGGCGTGCGGGACTGGACTGACGTTATTATCTCGGATTGCCAGGCGCGGCCCGAGGTGCTGGGCAAGAACATGGCCGAAATCGCCCAGGCCCAGGGAATGGACCCGCTGGAAGCTGCCTTTGATTTGATCGTGGTCAGCGAAGGGCAGGTGAGTTGTGTGTGGTTCGACCAGTCGGAGGACAATGTGCGGACTTTGATGCAGGACCCTCTGGTGGCCGTGGGCAGTGACGGTTACGCCTTATCTCCCAAAGGTGTGTTGGGCCAGCGCAAACCTCACCCGCGCAGCTATGGCACATTCCCAAGAGTGCTGGGACACTATGTGCGAGAGGAGCGCGTGCTTTCGCTGGAAGAGGCAGTGAGAAAGATGACCTCCCTCACTGCAGAGCGGTTTGACCTGACCGACCGGGGCGTGATTCGGGAGGGAGCGTGGGCCGACCTGGTGTTGTTTGACGCTCAGACGGTGGCCGAGCGTGCCATGTTCACCGAACCGCAGCAATATCCGGTGGGGATTCCGTACGTTATCGTGAACGGTGTGATGGTGATTGAGCAGGGCGAACATGTTGGCGCCTTGCCCGGCCGAGTGATCTGAGAGACCGCCCGAATGCTTTTCACACTGAGCGAGGCAAAGAGTCTCGACCTTGGATGAACGAGACTCCTCGTTTCGCTCGGAATGGCAGGTTTTCAGTGCGGCCGAATTTCTTGACAAATGAATTGGCTTGCGGTATAGTGCAGACGTACTTGGACTAGCCTTCATTTCCTGTGTAACTGGCATGCACGACTTTCTTACAAGTGACAGGTTGGCTATCGAGTCTCGTCTCCGGATGCAAGCCCCATCAGCTCATAGAGCCAGTTTGGAGATTCGGGGTTGCGTCAATGTTTCCCCTTTCGCTGCTTGCTGTGCTTTGGATGGCGGATTAGCAACCCCAGATACAAACGAATCCTGTCGAGTCCATTTAGGCCTCGCCCTTTGAAATGCCAGAAGGAGGAGAAATTATAAGCTGATATGTGACCCAAGATACACCTCAGTTCGTTAGCTTAAAAGTAGCGTTGTCCAACTTGATTCCCAAGGAGAAAAGAGATGTCTGTCAAACGAACTCTGTGGAAGCTTTTGCCCCTGTTGGTCTGCATAGTGTTGGTCGCTGTTGCCTGTGCACCGGCAGCCGCTCCGGCGGCGCCCCCAACTGCCGCCGTCAAAGTGCCCGAACCCACCAAGCCTCCGGCGGCGCCGACCAAGCCGCCCGAGCCGACCAAGCGCCCTGAGGTGACGTTAGTCGTCGCCGTCTCCAACCAGTACGGCGATACGCTCGACATGTTCCAGAGCAGCACGACCATGGAGCCGCACAACATGATCTACGAGCCGCTGGTCACCGTGAACCAGAAATACGAATTCGTGCCGGGGTTGGCCGATAGCTGGGAGTTATCCAAAGACGGCCTCACCTGGACTTTTCGCCTGCACAAAGGCGTCAAGTTCCACGACGGCAGCCCCTTTAACGCCGAGGTCGTCAAGTGGTGGGTTGAGGGCATGTCAAAGGGCATCAACTCTTATATGTTCGAGTCCATGACGGAGGCCAAGGTCGTGGACGACCTCACTCTTGCCATGACTTTTAAGGAGCCTTTCCCCAACCTGCTCTACAACCTGTCCAACTCTTTCAGTGGCATTCAGAGCAAGGCGGCCTATGAAAAGTACGGCAAAGAGTACGGCACCAAATATGCGGTCGGCACTGGCCCGTTCATACTCAAGGAATGGGTGCCCAATGACCATCTGCTGTTGGCCAAGAATCCTGACTATAACTGGGCGCCCGAGTGGACCGGCCACAAAGGCCCGGCCAATGTGGACAAGATCCTGTACCGCATCATCCCAGAAGACGCCACTCGCGTGATCGAGTTGCAGGCCGGCAATGTCCACCTGCTCCTCCGCCCGCCAGAGGCGCGCCAACAGGAGCAGTTCAAGAACAACCCCGACTATTTCTACATGACGGGGCCCAACGACGCGATTCAGTTCATCGGGATGAACGTCAACGATCCGCTGTTGAAGGATGTGAGGACGCGGAAGGCTATCGGCTATGCCGTTGACCGCAAGTTGCTGAACGAGACCATCTACCAGGGCGTGGGGCAACCCACGACCACCTACCTGGCGGCCGAGCTGGGCGGTAACAAGGGCGTGGCGGCCGGCGCTCCTGACTTTGATTTGGCCAAGGCCAAGGCACTGCTGGCCGAGGTCGGCTGGAAGCCCGGCTCTGATGGAATCCTGGTGGCCGACAAAGTCGAGGGCGTCAAGAAAGGCGCCAAGTTCGAGGTCAGTTACTTGACATACCAGGAAGACGAGTATAAACGGCTGTCCGAGGCGACGCAAAAGATGCTGGCCAACGTCGGCATCAAGGCCAACATCCAGCTCATGGATAACCCGACCTACAGCGCTGCATTGAAGAAGGGCGGCGAGCAGCTCATCTTGCGCAAGTACGAGTGGGACAACAACGACATCCTAGAGTGGTTCCACCACGGCAAGTATCTGCCCTATCCCAACTACCTGGGCGTCAAGGACAAAAAGTACGACGACATGCTGGACAACGCCAATTACAAGACGCCCACCTTTGAAGATCGCGATGCCCAGTACGTAGTGCTCCACAAGTACCTGATTGATACGTGGTATCCGTGGGCGCCCATCCGCCAGGAGTCGAACATCTTTGTCGGACGGTCTACGGTCAAGGACTTTAAGCCCGTCCCCTTGAGAGGAGCCAGCAGCAACATCGTCTGGTTATCAGTCTCGCTGGCGCAAAAGTAGTTCGCTCTTGGGCTTGAAAGGACTGTTGCTGGATGGCGCCTGCCCATCCAGCAACAGTCTCCCTGTGTAAATCGTCGGGGTCACAGATGAGGGAGGTGGGATGACAGCTTATTTGATCAAGCGGTTCTTGCTCGCCATACCGGTCCTTCTGGTGACATCGCTGTTGGTGTTTCTGGCGCTTCATCTCTCCCCCGGCGATCCGGTGGACGTGATTGCCGGCCCTCTTGCGCCTCAAGCAGTCCGCGATCGCATCCGCACCCAGTTGGGACTGGACAAGCCACTGCCGATCCAGTTTATCATCTATATGAGCAACGTCGCGCGAGGGGACCTGGGAGACTCGATCCTCAACCATCGCCCAGTCCGTGAGATGATCGCGACCAAGCTGCCTATTACGGCGGAGCTTGGCTTGGCCGCTTTTGCCTTAACTTATCTACTGGCCATCCCTCTCGGCGTCATTGCGGCCCTCAATCGCAACTCGTTCTCTGATTGGTTCACAATGATCCTGGCGCTGATCGGCGTTTCCATGCCTGGCTTTTGGTTGGCGCTCATTTTGATCTATACCTTCGCGGTGTACCTGAGGTGGCTTCCACCGACCGGGTATTCCGGCCTCAAATACCTGATCTTGCCTGCGCTGGCCCTGGGTCTGCCGCGCGTGGGTCAGGTCGCGCGCATCACCCGCTCCAGTATGCTAGAAGTCGTCGGGCAGGACTATATGCGCACCGCGCGGGCCAAGGGGCTGGCGGAATGGGTCGTGGTGGTTCGTCACGCTCTGCGGAATGCGTTGATCCCGGTCATTTCTCTCGTCGGCCTGGATCTGGGCTACATCATCGGTGGAGCCGTGGTCATCGAGAGTATCTTTGCGCGCACGGGTGTCGGCGATATGATGGTGCGCGCCATCTACTCTCGCGATTTTCCTGTCCTTCAGGGGTGTATGTTTGTGTTGACCGTAGCGATCATTCTGGGCAATATCATCGCCGACATCTGCTACGTCATCATTGACCCCCGGATCCGCCACTAGTCTGTAACCGTTCAGCCTGTCATTCTGCCTAGCGCGCCCCCGCCGCAAAGCGGCGGACAGGGCGTGAGCGAAGCGAAGAATCTCTCTCACGCGGGGCAGAGACCCTTCGCGCTCAGGGT
>CAYHAR010000130.1:0-10725 GCA_964354595.1 uncultured Anaerolineae bacterium
TCGATCTGAGCTTTTATCTCTTCACGGTGATCGTAATAGTAGCTGATGGCGTCATAGATCGCAGCCGCTGGCAAATGCGAGTAAGCATTGAGCAAATCATCCGGCGAATCGCCCAGCTTGATTCGTTCGACGATTTGCCACACGGCAAGCCGCGTGCCTTTGATGGTCGGCTTGCCGCCCAAAACGTCGTATCGGCGCTCGACGTAGGGATGTTCAGTCGTGGCAGCCTGGGCTGTGATAATTTGGCTGGCGACCTCATCGGGCGAGCGCCGAGTCTCTTGCGCCCGACGCGCAATAATCTCGTAAGCCTGCGGAGTCACGTGAAGCACAGTCATAAGAGGTTCCTTCATTCAACTCGCGTCGCTCGTGCTGGCCCAAAAGCGGTTGACCTTTTGCGCCAGCAGCCGATGCTCCGGCGCGCTCAACGTCGGGTCAGCTCCAAACAAACGCTGCGCTTGCTCGCGCGCCAGCCCCAGCAGTCTCATGTCGGCCAGCTTGGCCACGCGCAAATCAGGCAGGCCCGCTTGCCGCGTGCCAAAAAACTCGCCGGGGCCGCGCAACTCCAAATCTTTTTCGGCCAGCGCAAATCCGTCGTCGGTGCTTTCGATGGCTTTGAGGCGCTCGTCGCTGGCGACGTTGGTCGAATCGGCCAGCAGCAAGCAGTACGAGGCGTGCTCGCCGCGTCCCACGCGCCCGCGGAACTGGTGCAGTTGCGACAGGCCGAACCGGTTCGCGCCTTCGATGAGCATCACCGTGGCGTTCGGCACGTCAATCCCCACCTCGACGACCGAGGTGGACACGAGCGCGTGCAGCTCGCCGCGCACGAACGCGCCCATCACCGCGTCCTTTTCGTCGCTCTTCATCCGCCCGTGCAGCAAGCCCAGCTTGAGGTGGGGGAAAACCTCTTTTTGCAGCCGCTCGTATTCTTCCACGGCGGCCTTGGCTTCCACCTTTTCCGATTCTTGGACGAGCGGGCAGATGATGAACGCCTGGTGGCCCTTTTCCACCTGCGCGCGGATAAAGTTGTACGCGCGCTCGCGCTCAGTCGGGAACAGCCAGCGCGTCTCGATCTTTTGGCGGCCCGGCGGCATCTCGTCAATGACCGAAACGTCCAGATCGCCATACAGCGTAAGCGCGAGCGTGCGCGGGATCGGCGTGGCGGTCATCACCAGCACGTGCGCGCGAAGCGTGCCCTCGCCTTTTTGCCGCAGCGCGGCCCGCTGCTCCACGCCAAAGCGATGCTGCTCGTCAATCACCAGGAAAGCCAGATCGCGGAACTCGACGCCGCGCTGGATGAGCGCGTGCGTTCCGACAACAATATTCACCTCGCCGGAGGCGAGCCTGGCGTACACCTGATCTTTGTCGGGTGTGCTGCCTGTCAGCAGTTGAACGACAGGGGGATTAGCCAGGTTGCCCAAGAGCTTGGAGAGAGTTTTATAGTGCTGCTCGGCCAGGATTTCTGTCGGGGCCATGAGCGCCGCCTGCGCGCCCGCGGCCACCGTTGCCACCATCGCCGCCGCGGCGACGACGGTCTTGCCCGACCCCACGTCGCCTTGCAACAGACGATTCATCGGGACGCCGGCTTGCAGGTCGGCCATGATCTGATCGAGCGCGCGCTTTTGCGCTTGGGTCAACGGATAAGGCAGCGAGCCGATAAAGCGATGGACCGTCGTCGGATCAAACTTGCATGCGCGGCCCGGTTGTGAGCGCCACGCCTGTCGCTGGCGCAGCACGCCAATCTGGATCAGGAACAATTCGTCAAAGGCCAACCGCTGGCGAGCGCGCTCCAGGTCGCTCCAATCGTCGGGAAAGTGAGCCTGCGCCAACGCCGCCGAAAGGTCCAGCAGCCCGGCGGACGCGCGGACCGATTCGGGCAGATATTCCTGGATGCGCGGCGCCCAATAGTCCACGACGCGCTTCATCAGCCGGCGCACCCACCGGCCCGAAAGCCCTTCCGTCAGCGGATAGATGGGGACGAGCCGCGCCGTGTGCAACAACTCGCGCTCCAACAATTCCCACTCGGGCGATTGAAACGTCAGGCGGCCCAAATACTCGTCCACCTTGCCGCTGACGACGATTTGCATCTTGGGCTTGATCTTGTCGGCCAGGTACGGCTGGTTGAACCAGGTGCACTGCAACATGCCCGACCCGTCGCTGAGCGTGACCGTAAAGATCGGCGCGCCGCCGCGCGTCTTGCGCAGCCCGGCATCCCACACCGAAGCGATGATCGTCGCCTCTTCGCCATACTCGAGCCGGTTGATCGGCTTGAGGTTGCGATAGTCGTCGTAGCGGCGTGGAAAAAGATACAGCAAATCGCGGATCGTCGTGACGCCGAGCTTGACGAATTTTTCGGCATAGCCTCGGCTGATGCCGACCATGACCGTGACGGGCGCGTCCAGTCCCATCCGCTCGACCTGGGCTGCCGCGTGCGGAACGATGGTGGGGACGCCGGGCGCTTGACCGGTCGGTTTAGGAGACGGGCGCGGCTGAACTGCTTCTTGAAAAGGCGGCGGCTCGACGACCGGATGATCTTTAACCCCATGTGGCGCGACAGGCTCAGGCTCGACCAGTGGCGCGGCAGGTTCGATGGGCGGCGGCGCTGGCGGAGCATCAACGATGGAAGCCGGCACAGGCGTTACCATCAATGTCTTGATGCGCTCGATGGCCTGCACGCGCGCGGGGCGATCCGGCAGCGCGTTGTAGCCGCGCAAGAGCGCGACGATTTGCGTCACCTGCTCGGCAGGCGCTTCGCGGACGGCTTCCTTTTCCCAAAAGTCGGCAAACTTGCCCAGCCCGCCGATGACGGCTTTGTCGCGCAAGCCGCTTTCGATTTCCAGTTTCAGAATCTTGGAGAGTTTGTCAAAAGATGAAATGGGCATATCGGATTTGAACCGCAAGATGCCAAGAACGCCAAGCTTGATCCATAGATTCTTTGCGTTCTTGGTGCCTTTGCGGTAGAGTCGTGTTTAATATTCTGTCACACAACGCGGAACACACTCCACACTACTCTCTATACTCCACGTCCTACGCTCCACGCTCCGCGACCACCGCCAGCCCTAACCCATTCGGCCCGACGTGCGTGCCGATGATGGGCGTAGCCTCAACGATCGGAACGGGCGGAGGAACCAGGTGAGCCACGTCCTGCGCCAGTTGCAGCGCGGCTGCTTGCGCCCGCGTGTGCAGCACCGCCAGCGACTCGAGCCGGCCCAGGCCGCTCGCCAACTCCACGAGCTGCTGCACCGAGCGAGCGCGCGTGCGCACGCGGCTCACCATCTCGACCACGCCTCGATACACCCGGACGACGGGCTTGATGTTGAGCAACTGTCCCATCATCGCACTGGCCCAGCCCACGCGCCCGCTGCGGCGCAAAAATTCGAGCGTGTCCAGCGCGGCGAAAACGTGCGTGCGAGGCTTCATCTCGTCCAACAGCGCGACGATCTGCGCCCGGCTTTTTCCCTGCCACGCGGCGCGGGCCGCCGCCAAGCACATCCAGCCCAGGCCCATCGTGAGGCTTTCGGAATCATAGACCGTGATGCGAGCCTGGGGCACAGACTGCGCACCCAACTGCGCCGAGTTGAACACGCCGGAAAGCGCGCTGGCAATGTGAATCGAAATCACCTCGTCGCACTCGCCCGCCACGCGCCGATAGACCTCTTCAAAAATACCGACGCTCGGCGCGGCCGTCTTGGGCAGCGTATCGCTGTGCGCCAGCCGCTCGTAAAACTGCTCGCGCGTGATGTCAATGCCGTCCAGGTAGCTCGCCGTGCCGAACTGGACAAAGCAAGGCACGACGGTAATATCCTCGCTGAGGTCAGGCGGAATGTCGGCGGTGCTATCGGTGACGATTTTGACCATAGGCTACCCGATTGCCTCTCCGGTCACGCCTTCGTAAATGAAAATACCCAGGCTATCCGGCCCCAGTTGGCAGGCCAACGTCGGGCCGTAGCGCATCACCGGGAACTTTAATCCCGGGTAGGTCATCTCCAATTGCTCCAACAAGAGGCGCGTGTCGTCGGTGGGCGTCTTGCCGCTTTGCAAAATCACGCCGCGATCAATGTTGGTAAATTCGGACGCGAACTCGATCAGCTTGTCAACCGCTTTGTCGCGCGAACGAACTTTTTCGATGGGGATGATCTCGCCCTCCTCGATGGAGAGAAACGGCTTGATGCCCAGCATCGTGCCGAGGATGGATTGCGATTTACCGATCAGCCCGCTATGCTCCAAATAGTCCAGCGTGTCCACAAAGAACACTGCGTAAATGTGCGAGATCATCCCGCGCACGATGCGGACAATGTCGCCGAGCGATTTGCCTTCGTTGGCGGCTTGCGCGGCGGCTTGCACCAAAATCCCCAGCCCCACCGAAGTCGTCCACGAATCCAGCACGACGATCTGGCAGCGGCCCAGGTAATCTTCGGCGGCCGTCTTGGCTCGCGCACAAGTCTGGCTGAGCTTGCTCGAGATGTGCAGGGCGAGAATCTTGTCGGCGCTCTTGATGAGACTGCCATAGACGGCGCGAAAATCGTCGGCGGCCGGCGCATGTAGCGTCGGCGGCTGCGCGCTGGTCGCCATCCGATTAAAGAACTCGTCCTCGGTGAGGTCTATGCCTTCCTTGAAATACTGCCGACCGAACTGGATCGTCAGCGGGACGACGGTGACGCCGAGTCTCTGCGGCGTCGTCGGGTCCTCAAAGTGCGCGGTGCTATCGGTGACAATGTGAACCTTGGACATGTGTTTCTACTCAAAGGTCGGATGATACATGTGAAACGTGCTGCGTATTCCGTATTGCGTACTGCGTAAAACGTCAAATGTCAAACGTCACTCGACCCGCGACAAGCGATATGCTATACGCGATACGCGACAAGCTATTCCGTGCTCAGAATGTAATGATAATGCGGCTGCCCGCCTTCGATGACTTCGACTTCTTGCGAAGGATACCGCTCGCGGATGGCCTCGGCCAGTGCGTCGGCCTCGTTACGGCGGACGCCGTTGCCATAGTAAAGCGTCACAATCTCGCGGTTAAGAGTCGCCATCTGACAAAGCAGTTCCCAGATCACGTCTTCCGCCGTATCGCCGGATGCGGATAGCTCGTCATTCAGAAGGCCGATGAAACGGCCCTGCCTCACCTGCACGCCGTTGAGTTCCACGTCGCGCGTGGCGGTGGTCACCTCACCCGTCTGGATGGCGTGCGCCGCCGCTTCCATCGCCGCAGCGTTGGCTTCCAAATCAGCCTGGGGATTGAACGCCAATTGCGCCGCAATGCCTTGGGGCACCGTCTTGGTCGGCACGACGACGATGCGCTTGCCCACCGGGGCCAGCTCGGCGGCCTGGCGCGCGGCCATCACGACGTTGCCATTGTTCGGCAGTATCAAGATGCGATCGGTCGGCAACTGCTCGATGAGACGCACAAACTGTTCCGTGCTGGGGTTCATGGTCTGCCCGCCGTGGATCATGGCGCTGATGCCGAGGCTTTGAAAAACGCGCGCCAACCCTTCACCCGAGGCGACGGCGAGCGTGGCAATCTCGCCCGGCGGGACGCCAAAGATCTGTTCTGCTGTGCGCTGCGACCGGGCCGCCACGTAGTCGCGGTATTGAGCTTGCATGTCCTCGGTGCTCGCCTCGCGCACTCGCCCCGCCCGGCGGACGTACTCGATCACCACCATATAGTCTGGCACGTGGACGTGAACCTTGACCACCGTCGCATCGCCCACGATGAGCGCCGAGCGGCCCATCGCGCCAATGTCGGCGCGCATCCGTTCCACATCCAGGTCCTCGCCCTCGACCAGGCACTGCACGTCGTAAATGCAGCCGAGCGCCACATCGCCCGCGTCAACCTCCGCTTCGCCGACCTCGACGGCTGTGGGTGCGGCGACCGCCATCACCTCTTCCGCGACCGGCTCGCCGTGCAAGTAACGCAACATGCCTTCGAGGATCACCAAATAGCCTTGTCCGCCGCTATCCACCACGCCGGCCTGCTTGAGCACCGGCAGCAGATCGGGCGTGCGCGCCACCGAGTCGCGCCCGCGCGCGACCATCCGCTCCAAAACAATCATCAGGTCACTGCTCTCATGCGCCGCCTCGGTGCACTCTTCGGCCACCTCGCGGGCGACGGTGAGGATCGTCCCTTCCACCGGCTTGATGACGCCTTTGTAAGCCGTCTGCACGCCTTCCTGCATCGCAGGGAACAAGTCGGCGGCGGTCAGCATCTCCTTGTCGTCCAGGCTGCGCGCAAAGCCGCGCCAGAGCTGCGAAAGGATAACACCGGAATTGCCGCGCGCGCCCATCAATGCGCCGTGCGCAATCGCGCGCGCCACCAGGCCGACCCGGTTTTCCGACACTTGCTCCGCTTCGGCCCAGGCGGATTGCATCGTCAGCAGCATGTTGGTGCCCGTGTCGCCATCGGGCACCGGGAAAACGTTGAGCGCATTGACGACTTGCTGGTTGCTTTTCAGACAGGCCAGGCTGGCCTTGACCAATTCCTTCAAGTCATCGCCATTGATGGCCAACAGCGGGTCTTGACTGGACGCTTCCCAAGACGGGGCGCTCGCTTTCAAGTCAATCACTGGGTCTCCTATGCGTCCATATTGCTCACGCGCAAACCTCGCACGTGGACGTTCACCTGGGCGACCGGCACACCCAGCGCCCGCTCGACGTTATACTTGACGACGTTCATGATGCTGTGGGCCACCGACGAGATGCGCGTGCCATACTCGACGATGACGTACAGATCAATCTGGATGGAATCGCCGTTCATGCGGACTTCGACGCCGCGATGAGCCGCGTCGCCCAGCGCGGTCGTCAGCTCGTCGGCCAGGTTCTTGGCGGCCATGCCGACCACGCCATAGGACTGCAAGACGGCGTGCGCGGCCAGCGTGGCAATCGCCGTAGGCGAGATTTCGATTTTGCCAAGTTGATTCTCTTCCGACATTCGCAACCTCCCGCATTCGTCTGCGGTACGCATGATGCGTCAAACGTAAACAACACACGAGTTGCGTCAAACCTGCTCTCGTGGTATCATCGCGGCACTTTTAAGTGAGGTGATAGCGATGGCCAAGTGCGAGATTTGCGGCAAGGGTCCCCAGTTCGGGCACAGCGTCAGCCACTCGAAGCGGGCGACCAACCGCATGTTCAAACCGAACATTCAAAAGCACACGCTCTACATCAACGGCGAGTCGCGCCGGATGTATGTTTGCACTGCGTGCCTCAAGACGCTCAATAAAGCCAAGTAATTCGATCCGCGTTCTTTGGGCGCACACACGCCAGCCTCGTCAAGGGCTGGCGTTTTTGTTGGGTAGCAGCGAGCAATCATACACTGGTATAGTCAATCAGTCAATCAGTGAACAGTTGCTCAGTGATCCATCATCTGATCACTGAGCAACTGATCCCTGATCACTGTCTTTGGGCAAGCTGACCGCAACCGGCTTGAATGTCAATGCCGCGCCGCAGACGCAGAGTGTTGGGAATATTCGCAGATTCTAACACCGCTCGAAACGCGGCGATGCGCTGCCGGGTGGAGGCCGCGCCTGGATAGCCGCTCGTCGGATTGAGCGGAATCAGGTTGACGTGGCACAGCATCCCCTTGACGAGCCGGGCCAGCGCGCGGGCCTGCTCCGGCGTGTCGTTCACTCCTTCGATGAGCGCCCACTCAAAGCTGACGCGGCGATGCGTCCGCTCGATGTACTCGCGCACGGCGGGCAGCAGCACACTCAACGGGTAACGCTGGTTAATCGGCACGAGCTGGTCGCGCAGGTCGTCGGTCGCCGCGTGAAGCGACACAGCCAAGTTGATCTGGATGTCTTCTTGGGCTAACCTCTTTATGCCCGGCACCAAGCCGACTGTGGACACCGTCATCCGCCGAGCGCCGAAATTAAACCCCGTCGGGTCATTCAGTCGGCGAACGGCAGACATCACCTGGTCATAGTTGGCAAAGGGTTCGCCCATGCCCATCAGAACGATGTTGGTGAGGCTAGAGGTCGGAGGTTGCAAGTCGGAAATCCGACTTGCAACCTCCGACTTTTGACCTCCGCCCTCCGATTTCAGCTCGCGGGCAAAGTAGAGGACTTGGGCGACGATTTCGCCCGAGGTCAGGTTGCGCTGCAAGCCGCTCTGGCCGGTGGCGCAAAACAGGCAACCCACCGCGCAACCGGCTTGCGTAGAGATGCAGGCCGTGCGGCGGCGCTCATAGTCCATCAACACCGACTCGACCTGAGCGCCTTCGGGCAGCGCAAAGAGAATCTTGCGCGTCTGCCCGTCCGACGAACGCTGCTCCATGCGCGGCGCAGGCACGCCGATGATGGTTTCTTGCGCCAGCCGCTCACGCAGCGATTTAGGCAACTCGGTCATCTCGTCGAATGATGCAGCGAGCTTTTGATAGAGCCGGCTCCAAACTTGGTCGGCGCGATAGGCTGGCTCACCCCAAGACGCAAACAAATCTTGGAGCTGGTCAAAACTCTGGTCGAGCAAGGCCAGGGGGCGGGTCATTCAATCACACTTTGCCAAACTTGCGTCAACTCGCTTATATCGCGAAACATCCAATCCGGGTGAATCCCGTGTCGCTCAATGTCGGCCTCAGTGCTGATGCCAGATAACACAAAGATTGTCTTGAGTGCGGCGCGCTGGCCGCCGAGGATATCCGTCTCTAGCCGGTCGCCGATCATGACGGTTCCTTTGGGTCGGCTGCCCAGCCGCGCCAACGCTTGCTGGAACATCACCGGCTCTGGCTTGGCGACGATGAACGGCTTGACGTCGGTGGATGCTTCCAGAAAGGCCAGGATCGCGCCTGCGCCGGGCGTGATCTCGGTTTCACTCGGCCAAGTTTTATCGGGATTGGTGCCGATGAACCGGGCACCCTTGCGAATCAAGCGCGTGGCGTGCGCGAGCTTGGCGTATGTAGCCTGGCGATCCAGCCCGGCCACGACGATCTCAGCCTCGCCCTCGCTGACGACAAATCCGCGCGCCTGAAGGCTTTGCGCCAGCGCCGCCTCGCCGACGACGAACACGCGCGTGCCCGGCGGCGCAATCGTCGTCAAATAATCCGACACCACGTCGCACGAAGGCAGAATCTCGGCCTCCGAGACCTGCGCGCCAAACTCGGCCAGCTTGGCGGCGTACTGCGCGGCTGTGCGCGTCGCATTGTTCGTCGCTAAAATAAAACGAATGTTGTGCTCGCGCAAGAACGCAAAGAAATCGGGCAGCCCCGGCATCGGCTTGTTGCCGCGCCAAAGCACACCATCCATGTCGCTCACCACCGCGCGAATCTTGGCAAGCGCACGAGTATCTTGATACTTGAGATCTGACATTTGATGTTTGTAATCCTCCAGGGTGTCAATGTCTTCCAGCGCGGTCAGGTCATTCACCTGGACGACTGCCACGCGCTCAGCGTACTTTTTAATGAGCGACCGCCCTCCCTTATCACCCATGATTTGCGTCAACTCTGCAAACATCTCGCGGGAAAACAATGCCGGGCTGCCGGGCCGATCTCTAAAGCGCGGCTCGACGATGGGCGCGTTCGTTTCTCGAAATCGCGCGATGAGCCTTGCCAGCAACTCTGGCGTAATGTTCGGCTGATCGCCCAAGACAAACAACGTGGCGGCCACATCGGATGGGAGCGCAGCCAGGCCCGCGCGGACGGACGCGCTCATCCCCTCGCGCCAGTTTGGATTGACGACGATCTGCACAGATCGCTCACCTAACGCGCGGCGAATCTCCTCCGCGTGCGCGCCCAGCACGATGACGACGGGTCGCGCGGGCGAAGCCAAGACAACGTCGGCGACGTGCGCGATGAGCGGCTTGCCGCGCCAATCCAACAACATCTTGGGCTGACCGAACCGTTCGGATGCGCCAGCGGCCAGAATGATCACGGCGACAGGCAACTCGCTCATTGCATCAACGCAGCCAACACAGGATCATCCGCGCGCAAAGCCGCGATGACGACGCGGCTATATCGCTCGCGCAACAGGTCGGCTAACGCGAGCGCGGCCGGGTGAAGCGCCGCGCTCCGTTGCGTCAGCATCGCCACGACGCGCGCACTCTTTGGCACACCTTTCAAACTTGATTCGTCGCACAGCACGCGAGCGAACAGCGTGGGTGTGATTGGCGTTCCGATGGGTACGCTCAGCAAGCGTGTTGCGTCGTCCACTCGATGCGCGGTTGTCGCATCAAGCGGACGCCCCATCACGTCCAGGTGCGCCATCACGACGACGGTCGTCACATGGGAAGGAATAACCGGCTCGTGCGCGGCGTGAAGCTTGAGGCCGCAGCCTTTCGCGCCGTCGGCTTCGATCAGCCACGTAACGCCCGGCAGTTGAGCAACGAGTTCATCCAGCACATCAGTCGGCAGGCCATCTAGCTTGAACGGACGCGACGGCACCGGATGGTCGGCATGCGGCGTGTACGTCCCGCTCAACCGGCGCGCGGCCAACACCAGATGCGGCGCGCGATTGAGCAAGTCGGCGATGCGGGCCGCGTCAGGCCGAGGGGCCAGGCAAAGCGAGCCATCGCCCTGCAGCGCTGGCTCCATCATCTTGGTCGTCGTCGTGTAGATGGCGCGCGCGCCCTCCGCCACGAGTTCGGCCTGCGCCCGCCAGATGGCCGTCGTCTTGCCGCCCGCGCCGACGAACGCGATGGCCTCGCCAGGCTGGATACCAAGTGCTTCGACAAGTTTCATCGCGGGCCATTGTAACATAAGTGGCCGAGTTTGCTAGTTGGCAGTTTGGCTTGTATAATCCG
>CAYHAR010000131.1:0-1201 GCA_964354595.1 uncultured Anaerolineae bacterium
CAAAATCTGGGATTCGATCAACGATCCGATTATCGGCATGATCTCGGATCGCGTTCACACGCGCTGGGGGCGCCGCCGCCCCTGGTTCTTGTTCGGCGCGATTCCGTTCGGCGTGACGTTCGTGCTGTTGTTCCTCGTTCCGCCTTTTGATCCCACGGGCCGGTTCTGGTATTACCTGATCGTCTCGCTCATGCTCGATCTCGCCTTCACCGTCGTCAATGTGCCTTACACTGCGCTCACGCCCGAGCTTACGCGCGATTACGACGAGCGCACCAGCCTCAACTCGTATCGCTTTGCATTCTCGATCGGCAGCGGATTGCTGGCCGCCGTCCTGCATCCCATCATCGTGAACGCGCTCAAGCCAATCGGCGGCGAGCCACTCGGCTATGTGGTGTCGGCGGCGATTTGGGCTACCATCTCGGCGGCCGCGTTTGTTTTTGCGTTCTGGGGAACCTACGAGCGTCACACGCAAGAGGAAGCACAGCCGATTCCATTTTGGCAAGGGTTAAAGATTGCCTTTGGCAATCGCGCCTTTCGCTACGTGATCGGCATCTATTTGCTCTCCTGGTTGGTCGTGCAGACGGTCTCGACCATTGTGATTTACTACATGACCTACTGGCTGCGCCGGCCGGACATGATTTCCCTCGTCATTCTATCCGTGCAGGGCAGTGCGTTGATCTGGCTGTTCATCTGGACCAAGATCAGCGAAAAGGTCGGCAAGAAGGGCGTGTACTATCGCGGCATGATTTTTTGGATTGCCGTGTCGTTCGGGCTGTTCATCGTTCAACCGGCCTGGCCGAGCTGGGTGATTGTGGTGCTGGGTTTGCTCGCCGGTATCGGCGTGGCGACGGCCTACCTCGTCCCGTGGGCCATGCTGCCCGACGTGATCGAGCTGGACGAATTGGAAACAGGGCAAAGACGCGAGGGCACGTTCTACGGTTTCTTTGTTCTGCTGCAAAAGGCGGGACTGGCGCTCGGGCTGTTCTTCGTCGGCCAGGTGCTTTCGTGGGCAGGCTACATCACGCCGCCGCCCGGCGCAGCGTCACCTGTCGTTCAACCCGATAACGCGCTGCTGGCGATTCGATGGATGATCGGCCCGGTGCCCGCAGTCGTGTTGGCGGCGGGCATCGTGCTGGTGTACTTGTTCCCCATCACCAAAGCGGGGCACGAAAAGACGCTGGCGGAATTGGCGAGGCGCAAG
>CAYHAR010000131.1:1301-4073 GCA_964354595.1 uncultured Anaerolineae bacterium
TCCCGGCCTCGAATGGCGGCCCACAGCGCGGCGCGCGCCTGGGCGACTTGGGACTGATCGAGGACGGCGCGTTGGCCGTGCAGGCTGGACACATCGTCGCCGTCGGCCCCACCGCCGAATTGCGCGCGCACTTTTCGGCGGCGCGCGAGATTGACGCGACGGGCCGCGCTGTTATTCCTGGCTTGGTTGATCCGCACACGCACGTCGTGTGGGCCGGCGACCGCGCGAACGAGTTCGAGATGCGCGTGGCGGGCAAGACCTATATGGAGATCATGGCCGCCGGCGGCGGCATCATGTCCACCGTCCGCGCCACGCGCGCCGCCTCGCTCGACGAATTGGTGGCGCAGACCCAGCCTCGCCTGGCGCGGATGCTCGCGCATGGTACGACGACCGCCGAGGCCAAGACCGGCTACGGACTAGAGACCGCCGCCGAGTTAAAGATGCTCGAGGCTATTCATCGCCTGCAAGCCGAGCAGCCCGTCGAGCTGGTTCCCACTTTTCTCGGCGCGCACGCAGTTCCAGCGGAATACAAAGACCGTCCCGATGCTTGCGTGGATTTGCTCGTCAATGAAATGCTGCCTGCCTTCTCTCCACTCACTACTCACCACTCTCCACTTTTCTGCGACGTATTTTGCGAGGATGGCGCCTTCACCCTGGAGCAAACACGGCGGATTCTGACGCGAGCAAAGGAGCTGGGATTCGGGTTAAAAATTCACGTGGACGAGTTCAAGCCGTTGGGCGGCTCGCGGCTGGGTGTGGAACTCGGCGCAACCTCGGTGGATCACTTTGTCACCACGCCGCCGGATGAGGTCAAGGCGGTTGCAGAATCCGACGTGATTGCCGTCTCGCTGCCCGGCACGCCGTTCGGGTTGGGCCACACAGCGTATTCGCCTGCGCGGCTCTTGCTCGAACATGGCGGAGCGTTGGCGCTGGCGACGGATTGCAACCCTGGCACGTGCTGGTGCGAATCCATGCAATTCGTCATCGCGCTGGCTTGCCGCACCCTGCGGCTCACCCCGGCGCAGGCGCTCGCCGCAGCGACGATCAACGCGGCGTTTGCCGTTGGCCGTGGCGATACGGTCGGCTCGCTACAAGTTGGCAAGCAGGCTGACATTGTGATTCTGGACGTGCCCGACTATCGGCACTTGGGTTATCGCTTTGGGACGAATCTGGTATATACTGTTATCAAGCGCGGACAGGTCGTCGTGGATTCTTGCCAAGAGCCTGCCCTGAGTGAAACGAAGGGTCTGAACCTTCGCAAGAGCAAGTTGGAGGCGAGCTATGAAAGTGCGTGAAATCATGGCTGCCGACGTTGTCACGGTTCGGCGGGACACGTCGGTGAATGACATCGCCAGGCTGATGAGCGAGCGCGACATTAGCGGCATTCCTGTGGTGGACGACGCCCATCACGTCGTCGGCATCGTCACCGAGCTGGACGTGATCGTTCGCAACACGCGGCTGGAAATGCCGGCGTTCATCCAGATTCTCGACGGGCGCATTCCACTGGAAACGCCGGGCCACTATCGCAAGCGCTTGCAACACATGCTCGGCACGCACGCCGCCGATATCATGACGGCCGAGGTCGTCGCTATCGGCCCGGACGATACGGTGGAGGACTTGGCTGAACTGATGGTCAAGCGCCGCCTCAACCCCGTGCCGGTTGTCGAGAATGGCATCCTCGTCGGCATCGTCAGCCGCGCCGACCTTATCCGCATGATGGCGCACGAGTTCGGAACCGAGGAATGAGATGAAGAATCGTCTTTCCGGCTTGCTATTGGCGATTGCCACAGCAGTTGTGCTGTGGTTTGTCCTGTCGCGGCTGCGGATCGTGATCTTTGTCCCTGTGCCGTGGTGGGGACTGGCGCTGCTCATCCTTGGCGCAATCTTTGTGCTGTATCTGGCGCTCGATCATCTCTTTAACCGGACAAGGTGAAACTTTAACCAAACTGGCAACAGGCCCTCTCAAATATAAAGGAGAACCGTCAATGACCGCGAACGAATGGGTAACCGAACACACGCCGCAGGACCGGCCCAACTCGGCCCGCATATACGACTATCTTTTGGGTGGCTATCACAATTTTGAGATTGACCGATTGGCGGCTGAAAAGTATATTGCGGCGATGCCCGATTTCCGGCTGGGAGCGCAGGCTAACCGCGCTTTTCTGCGCCGGGCCGTCCACTTTTGTCTCGAGCAGGGGATTGACCAATTCCTTGACCTCGGTTCCGGCATTCCGACTGTGGGCAATGTCCACGAGATCGCCCAGCAAACCAATCCCGCTGCCCGCGTCGTTTACGTGGACATTGATCCCATTGCCGTGGCTCACAGTCTGGCTATCTTGCGAGACAACCCCAATGCCGCTGCCATCCAGGCGGATATCGCCCAGCCGGAACAGGTGCTCGATCATGCAGAGGTCAAGCGTCTGCTCGACTTTCGCCGCCCCGTGGCGGTTCTGATGGTTGCCGTTCTCCATTTTGCCACGGATGACGACCAGGCATACCGCGCGGTGCGCGTCTTGCGTGACGCGCTGACTTCTGGCGGATATGTCGCCATCACGCACTTTACTTTCGACGACGCCCCACCCGACATGATCGAGCGATTTAAAAAGGTCATGGCCAAACCCAGTCTCTCCAAAGTACGCACACACGCCGAGACGGCCCAGTTCTTTGATGGGTTGGAACTCGTGGCGCCAGGACTGGTGCATCCCCCACTCTGGCGGCCAGAAGGTCCCGACGATGTATTCCTTACACAGCCGGAGCGAGTTGTGGGCTGGG
>CAYHAR010000131.1:4173-5366 GCA_964354595.1 uncultured Anaerolineae bacterium
CTGGCTCCAGTGGCGCAGTTCTTGCACAACCGCCGCGATGCCATTGCCGACCGCTGGCACCGCGCCGTCGCGACAACCAGTTTCGCGCCCTTCAAATCGGACCTAGTCCGTCAGCGCCTGACTGATTTAACGGAACAGATTATCGCGCTTTTGCTCGCCGAGCCGTTGGATCGTGACGCGGCGCGCAGCATTGGCGCAGCGCTGGCGAGCCTCCATTATCTCGAGCCGCAAGCGTTGGCGGGAACGCAAGAGGCGCTGGCACAACAGCTGGTTGAGGGGTTGTCCGCCGACCAGATCGCCGTGCTGTATCCCCGGCTGACGGCGCTGCTGGCCGAGCTGGCCGCCGGCTTTTCTGCTCAAGTCCGCGAAATCATCCTCGCCGAGCAAGAACACATCCGCCTGGCGCTGGTCGCCGAGCGCCGGCAGGCGCAAGAAGCGCTGCGGGAGAGTGAAGCACGCTACCGCGCCATCTCTGAACTCACCTCCGATTTTGCCTACGCTCACCGTGTCGAGCCGGATGGCACACTCGTGACCGACTGGGTGACCCCGGCCTACAGCCGCATTACTGGCTTTGCCGCTGGCGAAGTGTCTTTAGACAATTGGCGCAGCATCATGCATCCCGACGACCTGCCGGTTGCCCTCCAACTTTTGCAGAGCAATCTTGCCAACCAGGCCGGCGTGGCCGAGTATCGTATCTTTGCCAAGGACGGTGAGATACGCTGGCTGCGTGTTTACGGACGCCCCGTATGGGACGAGGCTCAGGGGCGCGCCGTGCGTATTTTTGGCGCCGTGCAGGACATCACGGAGCGCAAACGAGCTGAGAAGAAACTCTACGAGTCCGAGGCCAGATATCGCACACTGGTGGAGCAGATCCCTGCGATCACCTACATTGCCGCATTAGACGAGGCCAGTACCACGCTCTATGTCAGCCCTCAGATCGAAACCATCCTCGGTTTCTCCCCAGCCGACTATAAAGCCTGTCCCGACATCTGGAGAGAACGGTTGCATCCCGACGACCGCGAGCGGACGCTGGCTGAAGTTGCCCGCTGCCATGCCACGGGTGAGCCGCTGGTTTCCGATTACCGCATGTTGACGCGCGATGGACGCGTCGTCTGGTTCCACGATGAAGCGGCGCTGGTGCGTGACGCGGACGGGCGGCCTCTCTTTCTTCAGGGTGTCATGCTCGACATCAC
>CAYHAR010000131.1:5466-6894 GCA_964354595.1 uncultured Anaerolineae bacterium
ACTTGCTGGTGCGTCACGCCCAAGAGATGGAGGCGCTGTACGATACGTCATTAGAGATCAATTCCCAGCCGAATGTTCCCATCCTGCTTCAGGCCATCGTGCAGCGGGCAGCCGGCTTGGTGGGAACCCAGATGGGCGGGCTGTACTTGATAAAGCCGGACGGCCAGACATTGGAACTGGTGGTCGGCCATAATCTGCCGGGCGACTATCTGGGCGTCACGCTTCACTTGGGGGAGGGACTGGCCGGACGTGTCGCCCAGACGGGGAAACCGATGGCGATAGAGGATTATCTTTCCTGGGAGGAGCGTGCGGCCGTGTATGCCAATGCCCCCCTGCGCCGCGTGTTGGGAGTGCCGCTCAAAGTGGGAGACACCGTCATTGGGGTGATTGACGTGACCGACGACAAAACGGTCGGCTCGTTTAGCGAGGATGAAATCCGGCTGGTGAGCCTGTTTGCGGATCAGGCGGCCATCGCTATCGAGAATGCCAGACTGTATCAGGCTGAGCGCGAGCAGCGTGAGCTGGCCGAGACGCTGTGCGAGGTCGGCGCGACGCTGGTTTCCACGTTGGACACCAATGCCGTGTTGGATCGTATTCTGGAGCAGGTCAGCCGCGTCGTGCCCAACGACGCGGCCGAAGTCCTACTCATCGAGGGTAACCGTGCTCACTTTGCCGGTTGGCGCGGCTATCCCCAGGACACCCTTGAGGGGTGTGAGCGATTCGGCATTGTGGACCTGACCAATATCACTCTCCCGGTGTCTGGCACGCGCAACCTGCAGCAAATGGTCGAGACGGGCGAGCCTGTGGTCATCCCCGACGTATGCGGCGACCCGAGTTGGGTCCATGTGCCAGGGGTGGAAGGCCAGCGTTCTTACGCCGGCGTGCCCATTCGTGTGCGTGGAGAGACGATTGGTTTTCTCGCCGTGATTAGCGTCACGCCGGGCAGCTTTGTGTGGTCGGACGCTGAGCGGCTGCGTGCGTTTGCCGACCAGGCGGCTGTCGCACTGGAGAATGCCCGGCTCTTTGAAGAGGCTCGCAAGACCGCCGAGCGCCTGCAACTTCTTTCCCGCCGGCTGGTGGAGGTGCAAGAGGCCGAGCGCCGCCACATTGCGCGCGAGCTCCACGACGAGATCGGCCAGGTGCTGACCGGGCTCACACTCCTTCTAGAAATGAGCGCACGCCAGACGGGCGATGCGGCCCGAGACAACCTGCGCGAAGCGCAGGCGCTGACGCATGACCTCTTGACACGGGTGCGCGAAATGTCGCTGGACTTGCGGCCGGCGATGCTGGACGACCTGGGCTTGCTGCCCGCGCTGCTGTGGCACTTGGAGCGTTTCACCGCTCAGACCCACGTGCGCGTGACCTTTAAGCACACGTTGCCGGAACAGCGTTTTGCGCCGGAAATAGAGACCGTCGCTTATCGAGTGG
>CAYHAR010000131.1:6994-10710 GCA_964354595.1 uncultured Anaerolineae bacterium
GGAGTCTTGAATGAGCCTGACGACCATCGTGTTGGCGGATGATCACCACGTCGTTCGACAAGGCCTGCGCGCTTTACTGGAAGCCGAGCCGGGTTTCTCGGTGGTGGCCGAAGCGGCTGATGGTCTGGCGGCCGCCGACCTGGTGGAGCGCCTAAAGCCGAACGTGCTCGTGCTCGATCTGATGATGCCACGCCTGGGTGGCCTGGAGGTCGCGCGACAAGTGCGACGACGTTCGCCGCAGACCCGGGTCGTCGTCCTCTCGATGCACGCTAACGAAGCCTACGTGCTAGAGGCGCTGAGAAACGGCGTGGCGGGCTATGTCCTGAAGGAATCAACCGCGGCCGATCTGGTGCAAGCGGTGCGCGAGGCGGTTGCCGGCCGGCGTTACCTCAGCCGGCCTCTGTCCGAGCGCGCCATCGAGTTGTATGTCCAAAAAGCGCAAGCTACACTACCAGATATCTACGAGACCCTCACGAGCCGCGAGCGGGAGGTGCTGCACCTTGTGGCCGAAGGCTACAGCAACGCCGACATTGCCGCCCGGCTGTCCATCACCCGGCGCACAGCGGAAACTCACCGCGCCAGAGTGATGCGCAAACTGGGTCTCCACAACCAGGCGGAACTGATCCGTTACGCCCTGCGGCGAGGGATCTTGCCGATGGAAGAGTAGCTCCCCGGCTGCCCACCCCCTTTTCACCTTCAGCTCCACAGGCCCCGGCAAGAATACGGGCCTTTTTTGCCTTAAATACGTAACCTCCAGTATAGACCGGCTCAGCAAAAGCCATTAAACTGATCCTGTGGACCCTATTCGCGTCTTGCTGATAGACGATAACCCCGGCTTTTTGCGGATTGCCACCCGTTTTCTGCAAGAGGCTTGCCTGGGCGAGGTGACGGTCGTCGGCACCGCCCGCGGCGGCAGAGAGGCTCTGGCGCAAACCCTGGACCCTCCGCCAGAAGTCATTCTGCTCGACCTGATGATGCCCGACTTGAACGGCCTGGACGCCATTCCGCGCCTGCGCGCCAGGCTGCCCCACGCGCGCATCATCGCTTTGACGCTGCTGGACACCAGCAGTTATCAGAGTGCGGCGTTGGCGGCGGGCGCCGACGCTTTTATCCCCAAGACCGCTATGAACACTGACTTGCTCCCGGCCATCCGGCAGGTCATGCAAGCCAACCGAGAGAGATGCGAGTTGGACAACGAGGCGGAGCTAGCGCGAGCCAGCCAACTTGCACGGGCGAACATGGGCGAACACAAACCAGTAGAAGCGGCATTGCCTGATCGGCTTGCCACGCAGGAGAGCCAAGAACGATATCGCATCGGCGACACACGAGACATCGCCGAGCGAAAGCGGGTGGAGACGGCGCAGCAACACCACGCGCAGGAGCTGATGGCCTTGTACGAGACCTCGTTGGAGGTCAATAGTCAATGGGATCTGCCGACGCTACTTTTCACTATCGTCCAGGGGGCCGCCGCTTTGTCGGGCGCCCGCATGGCCGCGTTATACCTGGTGCAACCTGACAGCGGAACCCTCCGGCTGGCGGCCGGTCATAACCTGCCAAGCGGCTTGGTTGGCGCAGAGCTCCGCCTGGGACAGGGGCTGGCAGGTCGCATTGCCCAGACCGGCAAACCGATGACGATGGATGACGATCATCCCCGGGAGGATCAGGCGCCGCGCGAAGCGTGCGCCCCTAGCCCCCTCCGCCGGGTATTCGGCGTGCCACTCAAAATGGACAGGCAGGTCATCGGGATACTACAAGTGATTGACGATGATCAGACGGCCCTGGTCAGCCCGCACGACTTGTGGCTGATGGGCCTGTTCGCCGAGCAGGCGGCCATGGCGATCAAGAATGCCCGGCTCTACGAGGCCGCCCAACACGAACTGGCCGAGCGCAGGCGAGCGGAAGAGGCGCTGCGCAGAGGAGAGCGTTTTCTGGCCAGCATCTTGGACAGCATCCAGGACGGCCTCAGCATCTTTGATCAAGAACTCGACATCGTCCGGGTCAACCCGACGATGGAACAGTGGTACTCGTATGCCATGCCGCTCGTCGGCAAGAAATGCTACCGGGCTTACCACGGGCGGAGCGCCCCCTGCGAGAACTGTCCCGCCCAACAAGCTCTCGCCACGGGTCAGGCCGCCTATGCGGTCGTCCCCAAAAGAAGCGCAGATGGCCAGGTAGCCGGCTGGCTGGACCTCTACGCTTTTCCTCGCCTGGACGTGGAAACCGGACAGGTTCGGGGCGCGATCGAATACGTCCGCGACATTACCGAGCGCAAGCTGGTCGAGGGGGCGCTGTACCAGCGCAACCGCGACCTGGCCCTGCTCAACCAGGTGAGTCAGATGCTCACGGCAACCCTCGACCTGCAGGAGGTGACCGGGCGGTTGGCGAGGGCCCTCACACAAACCATCGGAACAGAAGGGGCTTCAGTCTGGGTGTGGGACAGCGAGCGGCCAGGCGGGCTGGTCTGTCTGGTGGCGATCCATGCTGACCTCCAGCGTGCCCTGGTGAATGTGCGCCTGGGTCCCGGCGAGGGCATCGCAGGCTGGGTGGCGCAGAACAGACAGAGCGCCATCGTGCACCGCGTGTCAGACGCGGAGCCTGCCCGTTTTTGCCCGGCCGTTGACGCTCAGACCGGTTTCCACACCCTCTCTGTGCTGGCTGTGCCGCTGTGTACGCGGGATCAAGTCATCGGCGTGCTGGAAGCCGTCAACAAGCTGGAAGGCGAGTTTGACGCGCACGACCTGGCGCTCGCCGAGACCCTGGCCGGCTCGGCGGCCATTGCGATTGAGAACGCCCAACTGGTCGAGACGCTCCGCCGGCAAGCCGGGGAACTGGAGGCGCGCAACCAAGAACTGGATGCCTTTGCTCACACGGTGGCGCACGACCTCAAAGGCCCGTTGAGCCCCATCATCGGCTTTGCGGCCGCGTTGGAACAAGACTGGGCCGCCACGTCCGGCGACGAGCTGCGGCAAGCCCTGCGCGATATCGCGCGGAGCGCGCACAAGATGGACAACATCATTGACGAGCTGCTCCTGCTGGCTGGATTGCGGCACATGCAAGTAGAGCCGCGTCGGCTGGACATGGCGTGTATCGTGTCCGAGAGCCTCAGCCGCCTGGCAGACATGATCCAGGTCTGCCGGGCCGAGATCGTTTTGCCGGATGCGTCCGCGTGGCCCGAGGCGCTGGGCTATGCTCCGTGGGTGGAAGAGATATGGGTCAACTATCTCAGTAACGCGCTCAAATATGGCGGCACTCCGGCGGCCGCGCTGCGGGTAGAGTTGGGCGCAACAGCGCAAGATGGCGGGATGGTTCGTTTCTGGGTGCGCGACAACGGCCCCGGTCTCTCGCCAGAGGAGCAGGCTCAATTGTTCGCGCCATTCACACGGCTGGACCGGGTGCGCGCCAAGGGGCATGGGCTGGGCTTGTCCATCGTGCGGCGGATCGTGGAAAAACTGGGCGGACAAGTGGGAGTGGAGAGTCAAGGCGCGCCGGGCGGGAGTGTCTTTTACTTTACTTTGCCGGGCGCGGGCGGTATTGCCGGATGACCAGCGCCACGGAAAGCGAGACCGCCCTCGGCCTGCAATTGTTTGCCAACACGGGCAGCGGCGTCTGGGCCGTGGACGCCAGCCAGCGCATCGTGTTCTGGAACCAGGCCGCCCAAGACCTGCTGGGGTTCACCGCCGACCAGGCTCTGGGCCGGTTGTGTTATCAACTCCTGG
>CAYHAR010000132.1:0-6877 GCA_964354595.1 uncultured Anaerolineae bacterium
ATAAGCGCGTGAGGCGATATGCGATCCGCGATCAGCTAAAATGCCGGACGACCGAGAGCAAATCCGCCATCACGCCAAACGCCGTCGTCTCGACTCCGCCGCCAGCTTCAATAATCGTGAGATTGGGCAGCGGGTCCGTGTTCAGCCGCAGGACACTATCGGTGCCCGTGATGAACGCGAACGGATCGGCGACGCTCACCGCTTCCGGCGCAACGCGCGCTTGGATGGCTCCGCCTTCGCGCCGGGCCTGGCAAATCAGCTTGATGCGCTGATTCTGCGCGATGGCGTCGCGCAGCATGTGCGGCGTCACGTCCCGGATGCCGGTGCGATCCACCTGCGTCGGGCGGAGGTCGCCCTCCATCAATACGTTGACGAGCACCGCCGTCTTGGTCGCCGCGTCCCAGCCGTCCACGTCGTTGCTGGGATCGGCTTCGGCCACGCCCATTGCCTGCGCCTGCTTGACCGCGTCGTCGAACGAGACGCCGCTTTCCATTTGCGTCAGGATAAAGTTGGTCGTGCTGTTGAGGATGGCGCGAAAGCCGAGCAGTTCCGCGCCCTGCAAGCCCTCGCGCGCGGCGGAAAAGATCGGTGCGCCGTCCATCACGGTGGACTCGAAAAAGAAGCCGAGACGCCTGGCGGCGGCGCGGTCGCGCAGCTCGCGGTAGGCGTGCGCGATAGGCCCCTTGTTCGCCGTGACGACGTGCATTCCCGCGTCGAGCGCGGCGCGGCAGTGGTCGAGCGCGGGCTGGCCCGTCTGCGGATTTTGCGTCGAAAGCTCGACGAGTGTGTTGGCGATGCCGGCGCGAATCAGACTCATGTTATCGCGCAAATCCGGCCGGCGATGCAACCCGTTCAGCTTGCCGCCGCTTTCGACAGCCGCCAGCGCCGCATTCACGTCCAGCCCGTTCGGGTCGGCGGCCAGCCCGTGCCGCGCTGTGCTGATGCCGGTGACGCGCCAGGTCAAGTTGCGCGAGCGCAGCGCATCGTCCTTGCGCTGCATCAGCCGCATGAGCGTGCGAGCTACATTTCCAAAACCGATAAAGGCCATTGTCAGTTCCATGCTTCCTCCATTGCGTATTGCGTATTCTGTTCCTCAGCACACAGCGCAAAATACGCGATACAGAATACGTGCTATACTTTTCTCATCACCTCAACCGACATAGGAGAGTCTCATGTCAGTGCTATTCACATCTTTTACACTGCGCGACATCACACTCCGCAATCGAATCGCCATGTCGCCGATGTGCATGTACTCGGCGGGCGAGGATGGGATCGCCACAGATTGGCACCTGGCGCACCTCGTCTCGCGCGCGGTGGGCGGCGTCGGGATGATCGTCACCGAAGCAACGGCGGTCGAAGCGCGCGGACGAATCAGCCTGAACGATTTTGGCCTGTGGAACGACGCGCAAGTCGAGCCATTGGCGCGCATCGTGCGCGTGTGCCAATCGCAGGGCGCGGTGGTGTGCAGCCAACTGGCGCACGCCGGACGCAAAGCCTGGAGCGCCACCCACGGCGTCGGGCCTTTGCCGCCTGTCGCGCCGAGCGCGATTCCGTTCGATGCCGACTGGGTCGCGCCGCAAGAGCTGACCGACGCCGAGATGGGCGCAATTGTATCAGCTTTTCGAGCGGCTGCACAGCGAGCGCTCGCGGTCGGCTTTGACGCGGTCGAGCTTCACTCGGCGCACGGCTATTTGCTGCACGAGTTCCTTTCGCCCATCTCGAATCATCGCGCGGACGAGTACGGCGGCTCGCTGGAAAATCGTGCGCGGATGCTCTTGCGCGTAGTGGACGCCGTCCGCGCGGTGTGGCCGGAACACAAGCCGCTGCTCGTGCGGCTTTCGTGCACGGACTGGATCAAAGACGGATTGACGATTGACGATCAGACGCAGGTGGCGCGCTGGCTCAAGGCGTGCGGCGTGGACATGGTAGATTGCTCGTCGGGCGGCATTTCGTCGTTCGTCCCGGCTGCCGGGCCGGGCTACCAGGCGCCGTTCGCGGAAAGAATTCGGCGCGAGGTCGGCATCGCCACAATGTCGGTGGGGCTTGTTACCACGCCCGAGCTGGCCGAAGAGATTGTGCGGAACGGTCGCGCCGATGTGGTCGCGCTCGGACGCGAGCTATTGCGAAATCCTTACTGGCCGCTGAGCGCCGCGCGCACGCTGGGGCATGACGTGGCGTGGCCGAAACAATATCTGCGGGCGAAACTTGCATGAAACGACCGCCGACGGCAGACCGCGGACCGCAGCGCGCCAGCAACGGTCTGCGGTCAGTGGTCAGCCATGGCTTTGCTCACCATCGCGCCGACCGGGTTGAGGCCGATCATTAACGCGCCGGGTTTCCAGTTCATTGCAATCGTCATGCCGACGACGCGACCAGTGTGCTGGCTGAGCACCGGCGATCCGCTCATCAGGCCCGGATCGAAAACGCTGTCCATTCTCACCCATGCGCCGTTCTGGTCAACCGATTCGACGACGCCGGGCAGAATGCGCTGTCCTCCGCGTCCGTCGCCCAGGCCGCTGTAGAGCAACACACGCTCGCCCGGCTGCGGCGCGCCGCGTGAATCAGGACGGAGGACGAATGCGGGCGCGGGTGGCGTTTCGGGCCGCAGCAGGACATAGTCAATCGTCATGTCCGCGCCAGTGCGCGGCTGGCCGCGCGGGACACGCAGTTGGGAAAAGGCCGCCACTTGCTCGCCACGCCCCGCAATCGTGAACGCCATCGGCGCAAAATCGCGCCCGCCCAGGCTATGCGCCGTCGTCACGCCGATTACCTCACCATTGGGTAGCTCGAGCAAAAAACCGCTGCCGAGCAGGTCGTATCCTGCGCCCGCTCGAATCCGCTCCTCGAACGCGACAGCGTCAGTGGGTGGATCGCCGCGCGGCGCGGTAATGATCGGCGGAGGCGGCAGCGGCGGGAGAAACGGGCGCGGCGCGAGGGCAAGGTGGATCGCGCCACCCACGGCGATGCCGCCCAAAATGGCAATGATCACGCGAGCGAGGGTTTTGCCGGACACGTTGACCTCAGAGGCCGAGGCGTCTCTTGAGCGTTTCCAGAACCAGGCTGAACTCGATGCGGCTGACAACCACGATTTGTCTATAGCATTGCTCTGAGAGGCTGTCTGAAAAGTAGCTAGCCCCTTGTGGGCGAACGGGCACGAGGCCCTACGCTTCGCGTACAGGCTTTTCAGACAGTCTCTGCAACAATTGCATGGTCCGCGAGATTAATTTGAACTGCCACCCCCGAAAGGTAGGGCACGCCTGCTTGGCAAGAATTTTACAGGATGGACAGGACAAGATTCCTCTTGATTCTATTCTGTCCATCCTGTCGAGTTCCAGAACCGGCCGAGGGCTAACCAGTTACTTTTGCGGTTAATTGGTTGCGGCCGGGAACCGCGTGATGAGTGCGTCAGCCATAACTCTCAACCTTTAGCGAGTCGTTCCACTGCGCCGGAAGGACGACGGCACCCGTTACACCGACCAACTGCCTCAACGTTTCGGCAAACGCCCAAGCATCCCCGCTCGTGTAAAAATCTCGGCTCACTTGGTTGTCTGATGAAAGCAACCCTCGCTGCTCCATCACCCGTCTGACCTGGCGCGCAATCGCAGGCGCGGGATCAATCACCTGCGCGTCCGGCCCGACGATGCGCCGAATCGCTGGCGCGAGAAACGGGTAATGCGTGCAGGCCAACACGATGGCGTCCACGCCGGCTTGCATCATCGGCGCGAGGTGCTGACGCAGCATCGCTTCCGTGTCGAGCGAGTCCAGCCGCCCGGCCTCCACTTGCTCCACCAAGCCGGGGCAGACCTGGTTCACCAGTTGCACGCCGTTGGCGAATCGCTCGACGACGCTGGCAAACAACTCGCCCTGGAACGTGGCCGGGGTCGCCATCACGCCAACGCGACCCACGCGCGTGCTTTGCGCTGCTGGCTTGACGGCCGGCTCCATTCCCACGAACGGCACAGCGGGGAACGCGGCGCGCAAATGCGCCAGCGCCGCCGCCGAGGCGGTATTACATGCCACGACGATGATTCGGCAGCCCCGGCTCAACAGAAAGCGCGTGATCGCTTCCGAAAACGCGCGGATTTCTTGCATGGGACGCGGGCCATAGGGGATGTGCGCCTGGTCGGCCAAGTAGACCGTGCTCTCGCCCGGCAATTGCGCCGCGATTTCGCGCCAGACGGATAGCCCGCCGACGCCCGAATCAAAAACGCCGATCACTTGCTTGCCTCAACCAACGCGCGGAACAAGGCCAGCATGTCGGCACGGTTGTGGAACATTTCCTCGGGGTGCCACTGCACGCAAACGGCAAAACGGCGACCCGGCGCTTCGGCCCCTTCCACCACACCATCGGGCGACCACGCGGTGTAGACGATGCCGTTGCCCGGCGCATCGCACGACTGGTGATGCCAACTGTTGACGCCCACCTCGGTTGCGCCCAGAATGCTCGCCAGGCGCGCGCCCGTCTCCACGCGGACAGTGTGCGCAATGAAATCGCGCGGCGTGTCGTCGCTATATCGGTGACACACTGCCGGGGAAACTTGGGCTGGAATGTCCTGGATCAGCGTGCCGCCGGTCGCCACGTTCATCACCTGGATGCCACGACAAATCGCCAGCACCGGCTTGTCCTCTTCCAACGCCCAGCGAGCCAGCGCCAGCTCGGCGCGGTCGCGCTCGTCGCTGACGCCGTGCGTGAGCCGATGTCGCGCCTGATAAAAGATCGCCGGGTCAATGTCCCCGCCGCCGGAAAGCAGCAGTCCATCGAGCCGGGCAAACAACTCGCGCAGCTCGTTTTCTTTCAGCATAGGGGGAATCGTCACCGGCAATCCTCCCGCCGCTTGAATCGCGCGGATATAGTTTTCGCCCAGGTTGTACGAGTACCGCGCCAGCGGGCCATAGGGATCGCTCTTCCAACCCATGATGCCGACAAGCGGTGCAGACACATTTACCTCCAGAGATGGCTCACAATTCCAGTCAAATCATACTCCATCGCGCCGGTGACGCGCGCGCGGACAAACTCGCCCACCGGCGCATGGCCTTCAATCATCATCAGCCCATCAATCTCTGGCGCGTCTCGAAAAGTGCGGCCAATCGTCAGACCATCGCCTTGGCCTTCCACGAGCACATCGAGCGTCTGGCCGACGAGCGACTGGTTCTTGCTCAAGCTGATCGGCTGTTGAAGCGCCATCAAACGTTCGTAGCGCTCGCGCTTGACTTGTTCGGGCAACTGATCGGGCAATTCGGCGGAAGGCGTGCCCGGTTCCACGCTGTAGGTGAACGCGCCGACGCGGTCGAACTGCAAGTCGCGGACGAACTGGCAGAGTGTCTCGAACTCGGCTTCGGTTTCGCCGGGATAGCCCACGATGAACGTAGTGCGGATGGCAATGTCGGGCATGGCCGCGCGGATTTTTTCCAGCGCGCGATACACCCAGCCCACGTTGGCCGGGCGGCGCATCCGCTTGAGCGCGTCAGGATGGCCGTGTTGCAGCGGAAGGTCGAGGTAATGCACGATTTGCGGGCGCGTTGCCATCACCTCGATCAGCCGATCGTTGACTGCGCCGGGGTAGGCGTACATCACGCGCAGCCATTTCAATTCCGGCGCGACATTGCAAATGGATTCCAGCAGATTCGGCAGCGCGTCTTGCCGGCCTAGGTCGTGACCATAGTCGGTGGTGTCTTGCGCGATGAGGATGATTTCGCGCACACCGCGCGCGGCGAGTTCTCGCGCTTCGGCGATGATGGCTTCCGGCGGGCGGCTGACGGCGACGCCTTTGATGCGCGGGATAGAGCAGAACGCGCACGGGCGGCGGCAGCCATCCGCAATCTTGATATAGGCCGACGCGCCTTGCACGGCCACGCGCATCACGCCGCGCTCGTCCGAGCCGACGACGGTCGCATCGCCGGGCAGATGATACATCGGCTCGGGCTTTCTACGGCCTCGCACCTTTTCCACAAACTCGACAATGTCCATCCAGCGCCGTGTGCCGATGATGCCGTCGAGGCCCGATACCTCCGCGATCAACTGTTGTCCCCAGATTTGGGCAAGGCATCCGGCGGCGACGAGGATTTGCCCGCGCTTTTTGCCTTGCGCCAGCTCGCGCAAATGCTGGATAGATTCCTCGCGCGCCGGGCCGATGAATCCGCACGTGTTGACGATGAGCACGGACGCCTGGCCCGGCTCCTCGGCAGCCACGTACCCCGCTCCATCGAGCAGTTGCGCCATGCTTTGCGAATCCACAGTGTTCTTGGAACAACCTAATGACGAGAGGAAATACTTGGTCGGCATCTCACATCAAAAAGCACGGACGAACGACCAAAAACGAAAGACGGAAGCGCTCTACCCGGAGTAACCTCCGTCGCTGGTCATTCGTCATCCGTCTAGGGAGTGGGGGAAGGCGCAGGGGCCGGAGCCGTAGGGGTGGATGGAAGCGCCGTTTCGCCAGCCGGTGTCCAGGCGCGCGCGACGACCTGTCCGCGTTGGCCGAGCACGCCGACCGGCTTGCCGTTATACGACGCCGTCAATCCCGCGCCGTTGCTCGCCTCGACGATGAGCAATTCTTTGGCTTCCCAGTTGAGCGCCTGGCCCGGCGCGAACATGCCCTCGAACGCCGTCGTCCCGTCCGTCGAAACACGCACCCAGACGTGCTCCGTCGCCGCCAGCGCCACCTGGACGTAACCGGTTGTGCCGGTCGTGCGGACGCTCGTCGTGATTTGCGACAGAGACATCACGGTCGGCGTGGCCGGGGGAATCGTGGGCAATGGCGCAGTGGCTCGCACTGTGCGCGTCGCCGTGGGGCGAGGCGCAGGAGCGGGCTGGCTCAATCCTGGTCCCAGGAAAACGAACGCCGCCAATGCCCCCACACACAGCACCAAGACGGCC
>CAYHAR010000132.1:6977-9514 GCA_964354595.1 uncultured Anaerolineae bacterium
GCGGCGGAGTGGGCCGCACAGCCACCGGGCGCGCGGGCGAGGCGGACTTGAGCGCGGCCGCCGTCTGCGCCGAGCGAGTCTCGCGCTCATAGCTCGCCAGTATCTCTTCGGCGCTCAGCCCGAGGCAACTGGCGTAACTCTTCAAGAACCCGTGCACCTGCACCGGGCCGGGCAGCGCGTCAAAGCGGCCTTCCTCCATCGCCTGGAGGAAACGCTTGCGGATGCCCGTCGCCTTTTCCGCCTCTTCCAGCGAAAAGCCTTTGCTCTCGCGCGCGCGGCGCAGTTGATCGCCCAGTTCGCTGTGTGCCATCGCCTCACATACAAAAGCCATCGGCTGTGGAACGCGCCGATGGCTGCGGCTGGTGACTGATCTACACCCTCAACAACTAGAATCGCCTCAACCTTTACGCCGCAGGTTGAGCGGCCTCAGCTTCGCCCGCCGGGGCCTCGGTCGGCTCGATGACCACTGTCACCTCTGGCGCCAGGTCGGCCGCCAGCCGAATCGGCACGGTATGTGTGCCCAGCGTGCGCAACGGCTCGCGCAGCTCCACCTTGCGCTTGTCCACCTCGATGCCCTTTTCGCGCTGGATGGCTTGTGTGATGTCGTGTGCGGTGATCGAGCCATACAGCTTGCCCGTCTCGCCGGCCAGCGTGCGGAAGATCAGCGTTGTCCCGGTCAATTGATTCGCCACGGCCTGCGCCTCGGCAAACAACTGGGCCTGTCGTTTGTCTTCGGCCTTGCGAATGGTTTCGGCCTGCTTGAGCGCGCCCCCGGTCGCCAACACCGCCAGGCCACGCGGGATGAGAAAGTTGCGGGCATAGCCATCGGCCACGTTCTTGATCGTCCCGGCCTTGCCCAACTTGGCGTGATCCCGCAGCAACAGCACTTTCATAAGTTCAGACTCCTATTAGAAGTGGGGCAATCATACCTCAGGAGAGCTAAAGTCGCAAGTGAGGTCAGTGATCGGTGATCAGTGATGGGTGGTCGGTTGTCAAAGCGTGATTTCGGTGCTAACATCCGAGCGAGAATTTCTTGGGTGAGGTCGCTGATGTCATCCATTGAGGAACTGTACCAGATTGCCGACGAGTTGCGCGCTGTCGCTTCTTTGGGGTTACGTTTCGCGGAAAATGACTATGACGCGGAGAGGTACCAGCGCGTCCTCGCCGCCAGCTCGCGGCTGGTTGGTGTGTTGGAACAAAAGCCGCCTGATGAAATATTGCTCCAATTCCAAGGCAATCTGTTCCATGTGAGCCCGTTGGCCGGCTCGAATGCGGCCGTGGTTCGAGATGGACAACTTTTCATCAAACGCCGCGATAACGGCTTATGGGCTTTGCCGGGCGGGCTGGCGGAAGTCGGCGAAACGTTGGCCCAGGCAGCGCAGCGCGAACTAGAGGAAGAAGCGGGCATCCGTGGCCTTGCCATACAATTGCTAGGGATTTTTGATTCTCGGCTGTGTCATAGCCAGGTCAAGTTTCACATGTATTGGGCAGTGTTCTTGATAAAAGCCAGTCCTGCCAAGCCGATAGCAGGCCCAGAGACGACGGCGGCGGCCTTTTTTGATGAGAGTGCTCTGCCACCTCTCTCCCCGGGCCATCACGTAATTGTGCCGCGCATATTCCAAATGTTGCGTGGTGAGAAACCTGTGCCTTTCTTCGATCCGGTTGATAAGGATGTGAGAGCAGAATGACGCCTGCAACTCGGCTTGCCGCGCCCGACAAAACGCGGCTCGTGAATGAATCGTACGCCAACGACGAACCGTTATCGGTGCGGATTGAAACGCACCGTCGCTACAGCGTCCCGCCGGTTGACCTGCCCGCGTGGGCGCTCGACCGTTACGCCTGGCGCGGCGATGAGACCGTGCTCGACATCGGCACGGGCACCGGGCAATACCTCGCGCCGCTGCGCGAGCGGATTCCGCGCGGGCGCATCGTCGGCGGCGATTTGGCGATGGGGATGCTGCGCGACCTGCGCGCGAAAGGCGTGCCTGGCGATGCGCGGCTCTTGAACGCCGACGCCGAAGCGTTGCCATTGGCCGATGAATCGTGCGATGCGATCATCGCCAGCTATGTGCTGTTCTTTGTCCCCGATATTCCACGCGCCCTCGCCGAAGCGCATCGCGTCTTGCGACCGGGCGGGGCGCTCTTGGCCGTGACGATGGCCCACGTATACATGGACGAGCTGCGCGTGGTGGTCAACCGCGCGCTGGCCAAGTTGGACACATCCAATGAGACGCGCTGGGGAGTAGTGCCGCGACGGTTCACGCTGGAAAGCGGTCTGGCATATCTTGAGCCAAATTTCCACGTCACCGTGCATCGCCACGAATCGGCGCTCGTCTTTCCAGAAGCAGCGCCGGTGCTGGCCTACGTCGCCTCGTCGCGCGATGTCGTCCGCGACGATCTGCCGCCGGGCCGGACGTGGGATGAATTCACCGCCGCGCTGCGTGATGTTGTGAATGACAAAATCGCTGCGCAAGGCGAGTTTCGCGTGTCCAAAGCTGCTGGAGCGCTGATCGCAGTCAAGCACTGACGAAGGACGG
>CAYHAR010000132.1:9614-10707 GCA_964354595.1 uncultured Anaerolineae bacterium
TTTCGCGCGCGCACGTCGTGGGGCTTTCGCTCGGCGGCTGCGTGGCGCAACAGTTGGCGCTCGATTTTCCCGCGCGCGTCCGCAGCCTGACGCTCGTCAACACGTTCGCGCGATTTGACATGGGCGGGCCGGCCAACGCGCTCCCGCTCGCGCTGCGGATGGCCGTGCTGGGATTGCTGGGGCTGCCGGCGCAAGCGCACTTTGTCGCCGCGCGACTCTTTCCCAAGCCGGAGCAAGCGCCGCTGCGCCAGATGGCTGCCGAGCGCATCGCTGCCAACGACCCGGCGAGCTATCGGCGTTTGCTGCGCGCCATCCGCGCCTTTGACGTGACGCGCCGCTTGAGCGAGATCACCTGTCCGGCGCTGGTCATCGCGGGCGACCGCGACTCGACCGCGCCGCTGCGCGCCAAACAATTACTCGCTTCACACATCCCTGGCGCGCGATTCGAGGTGATCGCCGATTCCGGTCACGCGACGCCGGTGGATCAACCGAGCATCTTTAACGAACTTGTGATGAGGTTTGTCGAGTCTGTCCCGTGAAACGTAGCGCGTATTCCGTATTCCGTCATGCCAACGGAATACGGAATACACACCGACTGATTGACCATGAAACTCGCCGTTTCTGCCTGGTCATTCCATACACCGCTTTACGCGGGCAAACTCCGCCAGAGCGACGTGCCGGCCGAGGTCGCCGCGTTGGGCTTTCGGCATGTCGAATTGTTGGAAATGTTCCTCTGGCGCAAGCCGCCAGGGATTCTCCAGCGCGTGCTGCGGCGCGCCGCGCCAGCGACATCGCCCACCGCCGATTACAGCCGCGAGACGCTGAACGAGCTTCGTTCGGCGCGGCTGCGCGCGGGGGTGCAGCTTGCTTGCTGGGCCGTGGACACTGACCTGACCATCACGGACGCGGACACTCGTCGTGCGCAATTGACACACATCGGCACCGCCATCGAGGCGGCGCGGTTCCTGGGCGCGCCGCTCTTGCGCATCACCACGGGCGGCAAGGAGGGCGACTCGAACGCTGTGGGCCGTGTGGTGGATGCGCTGCGCGTCGTGCTGCCCGCGGCGATTGCAGGCGGCGTCAAGCTGGCGAT
>CAYHAR010000133.1:0-10475 GCA_964354595.1 uncultured Anaerolineae bacterium
TCACCACCACGTCCAGGCGGCCTTTTTGCCTCACAATGAAATCAATTCCTTGCTCGACCGAGGCATCGCTGTCCACGTCCATCTGAATCATCTCAAAAGAGTCAGGCTGGATCGCTCGCGCCAGGCGGCTCGTGCCGTACACGCGATAGCCGCGCCGATGCAAATGGGCGGCGCACGCCTGGCCGATGCCCGAAAAAGCCCCGGTGATCAGGGTGACTCGTTTGGCGTTTTGCACGTGCCAGCTCCCAAGGTGTTCAATGCGAGTTGTCTAATTGTAGCCCAAAAGCAATACCTTTCAAGCGGGCGACCACAAGGGTCGCCCCTACTTGCGGCGGGGGTAAAGTGGAGTAGAATAGATTGCGCTTCGCCGATCCTCGCCCGGCCGCTGCGAAAACCGAACATGAGCCTGAGAAAAAGTCTCCAGCGCGATTCTGCCGCCGCTCGTGAATTTGCCCGATGCATTCAGGAGAACCAGCCTTATCGCCTTCTGGATATGAAGGTCTATCTCACGCGCCGATGTAACCTCCGCTGCGTCATGTGCGACGCATGGACCAGTAGGCAAGACGCGCGCGACGAGCTGAGCACGGGCGATTGGCTGCAAGTCATCACCCAGGCCAAGCCATTGGGACTGGCCAACCTCAAGCTCTTTGGCGGCGAGCCGACGCTTCGACAGGATTTGGCCATCATCGTCGAGCGCGCCTCCACGCTCGGCATCCGGTGCGCGCTCGTCACGAACGGCACGCTGTTGACGGAGGAACGCGCGCGCGCCCTCGTCGAGGCCGGGCTGGCCGAGCTGGACTTGTCGCTCGACGCGAGCACACCCGCGCTGCACGATAGCATTCGCGGCGCGCCCGGCGCGTGGCGTCGCGCGATGCGCGGCCTGCAAGCGATGCAACAAGCAGCGCAATCGCTAAACCATCGGTTGTTTGTTCGAGTGAACGCCGTCGTCATGCGAGAAAACTATTCGGACATGCCCAGCCTGGCGCGCCTCCTCTCCGGCCTGGCCGTTGACGAGATTGCCTTGAATCCCGTCATCCCGCGAGAGAACCGTCAGCGCGCGCTGCTGCGAGAGGACATTCTTCGATACAATGCCGAGATCGCGCCTCAAATCGCAGAACACGCTGCGGCGTATCGGATGTCCACAAGCCGCGATGATTTGTACATCTACGGAACCGAGGAACAGGACATCCAACGGGCCGCTCAATGCCGATACGTTGACCGGCTGCAAGTCCAGTGTTGCTTCAAGCCGTGGTATTACATGGTCGTCCGCGAAAATGGCGACGTCGTCGGCTGCAACACCGTCAAGCATCCCATGACGCGAATGGGCAACGCACAGCAAATATCCATTGAGGAAATCTGGTTCTCAGAAGCATACAAGACATTCAGGGCAAGCTGCCAGCCGCCGCAGTTTGACGAATGCGCCCATTGCTGCTATCACTTTGCCCTGGTCAATCAACACATAAGCAAGATCGTCAAGCCAGGCTGACAGACGAAAGACCAAAGACGAATGACGAAAGCTGGTCTTGGTCCTTCGTCGTTCGTCTGCGCCTAATTCAACCAGGAGTTAACATCATTCTATGATTAACGATTTCGACCGCCTCATTGACCGCCGCCACTCGGATAGCGTCAAGTGGCATTACTATGGCGACGACGTTCTGCCCATGTGGGTGGCGGACATGGATTTCCTCTCGCCGGAGCCGGCGATTCGCGCGCTGCGCGAGCGCGTGGAGCACGGCGTGTTCGGCTACGGCACAGACCTGCCCGAGCTGCGCCAGGTCCTCGTGGACCGGCTGGCAGATCTCTATGGCTGGCGCGTCTTGCCACGAGACTTGGTTTTCCTGCCAGGAGTGATCACGGGCTTTAACCTGGCCTGCCGCGCGGTGACCGCGCCCGGCGATGGGATGCTGGTGCAGACGCCGATCTATCCGCCCATCCTTCGCGTCCCGGGCAACGTCGGCCTGACGTGCGACGAAATGGAATTGACGCGCCAGCCGGATGGGCACTATACGATTGATTTCGATGCCTTTGACAAGACGATGACCGACCGCACCCGCGTTTTCATCTTGAGCAATCCGCACAACCCGGTGGGGCGCGCGTTCCAACGTCAAGAGCTGGAACGCATGGCCGAGATTTGTCTGCGGCGCAACGTGGTGATCTGTTCGGACGAGATTCACTGCGATTTGCTGTTCCGAGGCGTTCAGCACCTACCCATCGCCTCGCTCGATGCCGAGATTGCCAACCACACGATCACGCTCATCGCGCCGAGCAAGACGTTCAACATCGCCGGGCTGCAATGCTCGGTGGCGATTATCCAGAACGCCGATCTGCGGAAAAAATTCAAAGCGGCGCGGGTTGACCTCGTGAACGAAGTCAATATCCTCGGTCTCGTCGCTGCGCTGGCGGCCTATCGCGAGGGTCAAGAGTGGCTGGACGAATTGCTCGTCTACCTGGAAGCCAATCGCGATTTGCTCGTCCAGTACGTGAGCGAGCAGATGCCCGGCATCCGCATGGGCAAGCCCGAGGCAACCTACCTGGCCTGGCTCGATTGCCGCCAGGCGGGCATCCCCGGCAATCCGCACAAATTCTTTTTGGAGCAGGCCAAGGTGGCCGTGAATGATGGCGTGACGTTCGGGCGAGGCGGCGAAGGATTTGTCCGGCTCAACTTTGGCTGCCCGCGCTCCACGCTGCTAGAGGCGCTCGACAAGATTCGAGCGGCGCTGGCGCCGCTCAAACCTGCGCCCTGAAGCAGGCTGTCCGAGCCGGCTTTAGCCGACTTGTCATCATAGCCCGTGGATTCATCCGCAGGCCAGCGCGGGTCGAGCCATCTTCCACGCCGTCACCGTCTCGATGTGAAACGTGTGCGGGAACAGGTCCACCGGCTGAACCTCTGCCAGGACGTAGCCCGCGTCCATCAACTGGCGCGCGTCGCGGGCCAGCGTCGCCGGATCGCAACTCACGTAGACGAGTCGCTCGATCTGCTTGTCTATCAACGCCTGGATGACCTGCGGCCCGCAGCCCGCCCTCGGCGGATCCAAGACCGCCACATGAATCGGCAACGCGAGCGATGGGAGCGTCTGCTCGACCCATCCTTCATGCCATTCAACGTGATCGAACTGCGCCAGGTTGGCGCGCGCATCGGCCATCGCGCTCCGGCTCGACTCGATCCCGATCACTCGCCCGGCGACCGGCGCAAGAAATCGGCTGAACAAGCCCACCCCAGAATAAGCATCCAACGCCGTATCGCCGCCGCGCAAGCCCAGTCCACTCGTCACCAGATCCACCAGCGTCTCGATCAGCAAAGTGTTGACCTGGAAAAAGCTCTCCGCCGAGACGCGCAACGGAACACCCTTGACGGTAAACTCGAGCGGTGAGCCGCTCTGAATGCGCCGCCCGCTCCTTTCCACCGTCGCCGACGACCGCGAGCCGGCGCATCGCACGTCCACTCGCTCGACGCCTGCCTCCATTCGCCCGGCTGACTTGAACCATTCCATGATCGGCGGCTGGAAAAGATGGCAAATTTCAATCGGTATCACACGGTTGCTGTGCGCCGCCTGAAATCCCAGCCGACCATCCGGCGACGCGCTGAACTGGGCGTGATTGCGATACGCCCACACATCGGGGCTGGGGAGCATGTCCCGCACGGGCGCGCTTTTAATCTTGCCGATGCGGCGCAATTGCTCGCGCACAATCTCTGCCTTGAAGCGCAGTTGCGCGCCATAATCAATATGCTGCCAGGCGCATCCGCCGCACTCGCCAAAATGCGGACAGCGCGGCTGAACGCGCTCCGGCGCAGGCTCGATCACCTCGACCAACCGCGCCCGCGCAAAGCGACCGCGCTCCTCGACGATCTCGGCGCGGACCAGCTCGCCCGCGATGCCGCCCGGCACAAAAATCGCCTTGCCCCCTGCCCTGCCGAGCGCGTCGCCGCCATAGGTCATCGAGTCTAGGCGCAGAACAATCGAATGTCTTTGCATCAAGTCACGCTACGTGATAAGATGGGAACAGCAATGACATCACATCGAAAGGAGCAACCATGTCCCTCACACTGGGCGCCGCCGTCGCCCGCCCGGGCGAGATCACCTACGGCGAATTCGATCTGGTCGAGCATCCGCTTGGCGGGAGCGATCGCCTGCCCGTCATTCTGGCCCAGGGCCGACAAGACGGCCCGACGTTTTGGCTGACCGCCGGCATTCACGGCGTCGAGCACGCCGGAATCCAGGTGATCCACAAGCTGATCACGCCGGAGCTGGCGCGCGATTTGCGCGGAACGATTGTCGCCATCCCCGCGCTCAATCCGGCCGGGCTGCGAACGATGCAGCGCCTGGCCTATTATCACGACGGCGACCCGAATCGCCTATTCCCCGACGGCAAACCGCGCAAGCCGCCCGATCCCGACAAAGAACCGCCCTCAGCTTTAGAGTTGGCTTATGTGCGGCTCTTTGAGCAGATTCAAAAGACGGCCAGCTATTACTTTGACCTGCACTGCGCCGGCACAGGCTCGGTCTCGTTCGTCTTTCGTGACCGCGTGCTGTATCGCAAAGACGGAGACGAGGCCAAGAACAAAGCCGAGGCCGAGGCGCTGGACGCGCGGTTGGCCGAAATGTGCGCGGCCTATGGTCATTCCGTCGTCTGCGAGTTTCCGGTGGAAAGGTACCTGGACGAAAAGCTGCATCGCTCGACGACCTCTGCCGCGATCAACGTAGCGCACATTCCCGCGCTCACGGCGGAACTCGGCACCGGTCACATGCCCGACCCGAATATTGTGCGCGCTTCAGTCGCCGGGCTGCGCAACGTGCTGCGCTGGGCCGACATGCTCCCCGGCAATCCAGAGCCGATCACCGGCATCAAGGTCGTTGACCCCGGCTTCCCGTGCCGACATCGCGGCGTGGCGCGCGTGCCGCAGTCGTGCATCGTCCATCACCTGGTCGAACCGGGAGACGTGGTGCAAGTCGGCGACCCGCTGGTCGAGATGCGCGACATCTGGGGCCGCTCCGCGGGCGAAGGCGTGCTGCGCTCTGAAAACGAAGGCTGGGTGATTGGCCGCACGCACGGGATCGTCTTTTACCCCACGCAGGCGACAGTGTGGATGGCAATCCGCGACGAGGGCGCGATGGTCGCGCCGTATCCCGACGACTATTTCAAAGAGTGAGGCCGATATTTCGCCATCACTCGCTGCAGCTCGTCCAGTGGAAGCGCGTGCGCCGTGCGGCCTTGCCAGCCCGTCATCGTCTCGGCGGCGGTCAGCGCGTTGAGGATCGCTTCTTCGACGGCCTCGGCTGCCGCGTCCAAGAGGGGATTCAACAGGTGATGCGGCAGCATCTCGACTTGAAGCAAGGCTCGATCTTCGGCGGGCACGTGATTGCCGGTGGCAAACGCCAGAAAAATATCGCCGCTGGTGTTGTGTCCCGTGCCGCCCACACGCGCCAGCCCGACCGTCGCGCGCCGCGCCAACCGCTTGCATTGATCGGATAGCAAGGGCGCATCGGTGGCAAGGACGACGATGATAGAGCCGCTCTGGCGAGGCTCCGGCCAAGGGACCGGCGTGTGGTCGGGGCCGATCTCGCGCCCGACCGGGACCCCGTCCACGCGGAACAGCGCGCGGTCGCCATAGTTGGACTGCACCAATGCGCCAACGGTGTATCGGCCATTGGGTGTCTCGACCAGCCGCGACGCAGTGCCGATGCCGCCCTTGAACTCGTGACAAATCATCCCCGTGCCGCCGCCCACATTCCCCTCAGCCACCGGACCGGACGCGGCGGAATCGAGCGCCTCGAAAACATGCGAGCGCGTGAGATGGAAAGCGTTCACGTCGTTGAGCCAGCCGTCCCACGTCTCTGCCGCCACCGGCAGCTTGAAGGCAAACGTGCTGCGCTTGCCCACGCCGTATTCGACGATAGACTGGTGCACCAGCCCGACTTGATTGGTGTTGGTGAGAGCAACCGGCGACGTGAGCAAACCAAACTCTTCAATGAACGACAGGCCGGTCATCTCGCCGCAGCCGTTGAACGAAAAAAAGCCCGCAAAAGCATTGTCCGCCCAGATCATGCCGTCGCGCGGCATGATCACCGTGACGCCCGTGCGCGCCACGCGCGGCTCGTTATACATCAGCGTGCGATGCCCGACCAGGATGCCGGGCACGTCGGTGATGGCGTTATAGGGCCCGGTGGGAAAAACGCCAATGGTAATACCCAGGTCTCGTAGTCTAGCGCGAGTCATGTTGCGTCTCCTCAGACAGAATAATCCAGCGGGGCTTCACACGTCACGACGAACAAGGTGATGTCGTCCGGCTGCGGCGCATTCCCGGTGAAAGCGGCCAGGTCGGCCAGGACGCGCGCCAGAAGCGCCGGAGCCGTCGTGGGAGCGGCCGCAATCGCAGCAACCAGGCGAGCCAGGCCGTAATCTTGGCGCTCCGAGTTCTCGGCATCGGTCAGGCCGTCGGTGTATGCCACGAGCGCGTCGTCCGGCGCGAGGCTGAGCGTCCCATCTGCCAGGCTCACCTCGCCGAGCATGCCGATGAATCTGCCGCCCAGGGGAAGCTGCTCGATTCTGCCCGGCGCAGCGGCGCGGCGGACGAGCGGCGGATTGTGTCCGGCGTTCGCATACGTCAGCGTGCGGGTCGCCGGATCGAGGATCGCGTAGAACACCGTCACAAACATCTCGGCCGACGATTGCGCGTCAAGCGCCCGGTTGACTTGCATCAGCGTCGCCGCCGGGCTGGATGCGCGCTCCGCCGCAGCCCGGATCAGGCTGCGCACCATCGCCATGTACAACGCCGCCGGCGCGCCCTTGTCCGAGACATCGGCGATCACGATTCCCCAGCGGCCCTCGGCCAACGGAAAAATGTCGTAAAAATCTCCGGCCACCTCGCGCGCCGAACGCCAATCGGCGGCGAGGCCAAAGCCGGGGATACTCGGCAGTCGGTCTGGCATGAGGCCAGCCTGCACCACGCGCGCCATTTCCAGCTCGCGCTCCAGGCGAATGCGTTGAGCCTGCGCCAGCTCGTACAGGCGCGCCCGCTCGATGGCAATCGCCACTTGCGCGCCGACCGCCGACAGCAATTGCAAATCGGCCGCCGAAAGGAATTGCCACTCGCTCGTCGCCACGTTGAGCAAGCCCAGTGGTCGCCCTTGCGAGATGAGCGGCACGGTCGCATGGAACAGCAATTGCCCCGTGTCGCCGCCGGCGCGGGCCAAATCTCGCAAGCGAGTGCACTCGACGACGTTGACCGCATGCTGCAATTTGCCAGAGCGCAACAAACGCTGGCAATGACAAGTCGGCGGGCGGCGAAGGTATTTGCAGTTGTCCTGCTCGAGCCCGGGCGGCAGGCCGCAGGTAGAGGCCAGCACAAAGCCGTAAGGCGCCGAGGAGCTTGGCTCGACCGACAGAGACACCCAAGCCGTTGGTAAATCCATCAACTCGACCAATGTCTCGAGCGTCCCGTCGAGCGCCGTCTGCACATCCGCCGAATGGTTGAGGTGTCCGGCGATCTGATTGAGCGCGCGCAGCCGGACGATCTCGCGCTCGCGCGGATCGGCGACGAGCGCATCTTGCCGCCGCCGAATCTGGTCTTGGCTGAGAAAGGGCCGGTCAAAGTTGAAACGCGCAAAGGGAGTCGAGTCAATCAACGCTTGTGTCTGCGCCCACTCGTAAAAGCGTTGGAGCGAAGAGACCTTTTTTTGCAGCGCGCTACGATCCACTTCTGCATCAGTGGTTTGCAGGTGAAGCAAGTAGGTGCGCAAGTCTACGTCGTCGTCGGCGCTAGGAACAAACTCGCCCGCCCGGCGACCGTCCTGCCATTCGACATAGTCGCGGACATCGGTCAGGACGCGCGAATCCTCCGGGGCCAGCGCCCCGGCAAACCGATCCAATACAGCCGTCATCAAATCTCCCTCACGTCCCAGTGCGTAGGTCACGCTTGAAGCGGGACCTACAGCCTGGAACGCGCTTGCTGGCAAGGTAAGCGCCCAGTCCTGGCCGGCGCGTTCGGCTATTGCCCATCCGCCGGCCTATATCTCTCAAAGAGAGAAATGCGCACACCCTCAAATTGAGCCTTGATTGCCCCCTGGTATTCCCACTTTCCCCAGGTTGCCGGCCAACGCTTATCTTCCAATAGCCAAAATGCAGACCGGCCTTGAGCCCATCTCTGGATCGCTGCAAGCGGAATTTGAGAATCCAACACCGCATCAGGCTGACGGATATAGCTCTCATAGTTTTTGATCCCGTACTCGTCCAGGGGGGGGCCGTGGTATTTGAGATCAAAAGCGGGGCGTTGAAACGGGGGAGCGAACACGAGCATGTCGCCTGCCTGCGCATGCAGCGCCATCCACTCGGCAATCCGCGACCACGGGATTCGATAGCCCGGATCGCTAAGGGGCGTCATCTGGGCGACCAGCCCCACACCCAACAAGAGAATGACGATCGCCTCGCGCAGCTTGGGCTTTAAAAAAAAGAGGCCCTCAACACACAGCAACATGACGCCCGGCAAAGCAAAGACGATGTGCCGGGCATGAAAGAGCGGGCGCCAATATGAAACAAGCCAGATGATCGCGAGGGGAAACAGCGTGGTCAACAGCACAAAAGCAAGCCGGCCGGTTTTCCAGGCTTGATAGATTCCCAGGAAAAGCAGGGCGATCACACTCGGAATAACGACAATCACCGCTACCACAGGCGGCCAGCCTCGCCCTACAGAGCCCAAGAAAAATTCGTCCAGCGTTGCCAGGAACACCTCGAGCTGAGGCGGATGGACCCACCATAACGCTCGGGACGCCCACGTGCTCTGGTGCAACAGGACAGGCAGCCAGGGCAAAAAAGCCATCCAGATTCCGAGCCCCACGAGCGCCACTGGCCCCAGGGCACGGATCAACCCCAAGCGGCGTCTTGTATACACAACGTACAGACCCACGCCCAGCAGCATCACGCCTAAAAGATAGAGTGTATAGAGCGCAATACTTCCTACTATCCAAAAGAAAAACCACGCCCGAGGCGTAGAGAGCCGGCCCAGTTTTAGCGCAATGAGCATCAGGCCGCAAGCGACACACAACACTAATGCGTAAGGGCGCGCCCACTGAGACAGCGCGACATGGATCGAGGACAAGCTGATAAAGCCTGTTATGAACAAGCCCGCTTCTCGCCCCAGCATGCCGGCGCCGAGCCTGGCTGTTAGCGCAATACTCACGAGGCCGAATAGAACCGACAAGAAGCGTACAACCCACTCACTTGAGCCAAGGCCCTGCCACATCCACAAGCCTAAAAAGTACAGCGGCGGCATGCCTTCATTGTGAGCAAGCGACTCGACCAAGGCCGGCACATCGGGCTGTTGAGAATGCTGGAGCGAGACGGCTTCATCCGTCCAGAAATCGGCGCGTCCAAGAGCATACACGCGCAGCCCAAATGCAATGAGCAAGATCAGGCTGCAAAGCCACACAAACTTGCGCTTGGGTAATGGGGACGCCATCAGCCGTACCGTCCTGTGATGTAATCCTCGGTCTGTTTTTGTCGGGGACGAGTGAACATTTCAGGGGTCGGCCCAAACTCGACCAGCTTGCCGAGCCAGAAAAAGCCGGTCGAATCGCTGGCGCGCGCTGCCTGCTGCATATTGTGCGTCACAATGACAATGGTATAGTCCTTCTTCAAGTCTTGCATCAACTCTTCGATCTGCAGCGTCGTGATCGGGTCGAGCGCGCTGCACGGCTCATCCATCAAAATCACCTCGGCCTGCACCGCCAACACTCGCGCGATGCACAGGCGCTGCTGTTCGCCCAAAGACAGATCAAACGCGCTGCCATGCAGGTCATCTTTCACCTGGTCCCAAACAGCCGCCTTGCGCAAGCTCTGTTCGACCACATCGTCCAGGTTCAAGCGGCGGGTCGAACGCGCGGCCCAAACGCCACATTATCGTAAATGCCTTGCGGGAAAGGATTGGGCCTCTGAAAAACCATGCCCACGCGCTGGCGCAACTCGACCACATTCATGGCCGGGTCAAGCACGTTCACGCCATTCATCAAAATCTGGCCCTGCGCACGCGTGCCAGAGATTGTGTCGTTCATGCGATTCAGGCAGCGCAAGAAGGTGGATTTGCCGCATCCCGAAGGGCCAATCAGTGCCGTGATGTGATGCTCGGCCACGTCCAGCGATACAGACCAGAGCACCTGGCTATTGCCATAAAAGAAATCGAGGTCAATGACTTGAATCTTGTTCATGGGCAGGATACTTGCCAGCCGGTGTCATCCGGTAACTACTCAGGCACAGCACAAGTCTAACAATCTCCAACGATTTTCTATTGTCAATCATACACCAACCAGCTATTGTAAAACCAATGACACCTTGACGCTTACCCACGCACAAAGAAATACGCGCCGCCTATCAACAAGGTGAAGAGGCAGTGATCGCCCTGTTCGACGGATTGCAAGCCGTGATCCGTGCGCTGGAGGCGCGTGTTCAAGTGCTGGAAGACCAACGCGCCAAGAATAGCAACA
>CAYHAR010000134.1:0-10378 GCA_964354595.1 uncultured Anaerolineae bacterium
TAGCGAGCGCTGTCGTCTTGCCGTAGCCAGTGCCGGCCTGCACCAGTGTCAGCCGATAGTCGAGCGCTTCACGCAGCTTGGCCGACAAGTCGGGGCGATGAAGCACCCGGCGATGTAGCCGTGGCGGAGAGAGTTTGGTACGCAGCAGGAGGTCCTGGAGCAGCATTGGATTGGCGAGCGACTTTTATGAATTCGAAACCCGACGTCTTGTGCTGGCTGAACAGCGTGCTAAAGTGTGACGGACCTGAGATGTCATATGCGTCTATTTTACTCTCCTTATCTCCAAGTGGCAAACACGACTGACCACCCAACCTGAGCATTGTCCATCTTGCACAAAAAGAGGAACAGTACAAGCCCTGCTGGAGCAGTACCCATACTCGGCCTCGCGCAGAAGCGGCGGCGTTAAAACAAAAGCCGATCTGCTGTCGCCAGATCGGCGATGCCCCTGTCTCATTCATTCGCCTGTGCGTCAAATGTCACACGTGTCACTCAAGAAGCACACTGGTCCAGCCACAGTCTGAGGAAACGCTCGTAACTGCCAAGCGCGTGGGGCCATGGGCCTCCGCCATGGCCAAAGATGTAGAGACCCAATGACAGCTTTTGACAACGAAAAGCCGGGTGATCCACGGTTCACGTTGAGATCCTCCCCGGAAGAGAAATGCGCGAACTGGAGATTGCCGGATCTGCCCAGACAATCTGGCCTGGTCGCCCACGGTGTCCCAGAGGTCACGGAGTCAGATTGGAACCAATAATCTGCGGGTCGTTAGTCCCAATCCTATTCAGGTAAGCTTGCAGTTGCGGGGGTTGGATTCGAACCAACGACCTCCGGGTTATGAGCTTCTATCCTTGAGCACCTGCCTTAAGCCATGATATGGATGATGCGCCCACAGCCAGACGAACGCGCATTTCGAAGCGGTTGAGTGCTCGCGGTCGTTACACTGGTTTCTTCTTCGGTTTTGTGAGCGATCTCATCTATCGCCGCCTCAATGTGTTTGGATCGAGTGGCTTGAGTCTTGGTGCAGTCAACATAGCGCAATACTTGCCGTTGCATGGCGATACTTTGCGACTGAAAAACTTGAACCCCGGAAGGCAGGCCTTCAAGCGCTGGAACGAAATCAGGCGGAAGCTCCGGAGCCTGACGATTCGGGTCACGCAGCAAACCGACTTGTATGCTTGCCCCTTCATCAATGTCCATTGACCGGAAAACTTTAACGGGCACAACCAGGCGGAAATCTCCTCCCTTCGCTGGGAGGAGCGTTGACTCAAATCGATGATTTCCGATCTCTGCAATGACAGGAACATACCTTCCGTCCCCACATTGTAGCGCGACAGTTCTGGGGACTGTCACACTCGTTGGTTACCAACGCGGTAGATGAATGTCTGAAAGCGGATCATTTTCATTTTCTCCTTAAACTGGTAACTGACAAGTGTCGAGACCGGCATAACGACAGGTATCACCGGCTAGCGCCACGCCATTGGGGCAACCCGGCCGGGTCGCCCCATCTTTTTCATGGCGCAAGCCGCACTCGGCGCGCAAAGCGTGCGCCAGTCGAGTCCTCGACCACCAGCTCGACCTCGCTATTGCGAGCAAGCTTGAGTGCACCCGTATGGTCATCACCATCTCGCAGATCGAGCTTGCCATACGCCCGAATGCGCGAATTGACCAAGAAACCGGGAACCAGCTCACTTGTGATGACGCCTGTCATCTGCGCCGTGTATTTGCCGTCGCCCGAAACATAGCGAAAGCGTGAGGGCGCTGGCATTCCCAGACCAGACAGGCTCACCGTTGTGCCAGTGATTTCTTCGGTGCCCTCAAAGCGACCGCTGTCTGGCATCTCGAACGAGTACGAGATGCGGAAATGGGGTGAGCGAGCTTCGAGCTTGGCCGTGATGAGGACACCCGTTGCCGGATCCGCTTCGGACACCACATCACCCACCTGATTGAACATGGGTTGATAGTACGCCGGGCCAAACGAGGCCGATGCGCCAGCGGCATACCATGCCACCTGGGCCAGAGCTTGGGCCGTCTCTCCAGACTGAATTATCTCGGTCACTGGCAGCAACAGGGCCGTCTTGTGCATCCGCCGCACGACATAGCCCAGCAGCGTGATGCCGCTCGGTGGCAATTCATAGCGCGTGTTCGATGTCACCGCGACTCTGGGTTGCGTCTCGTTCATCGTGTCACTCCGCCTTTAACGATTTGCCCAGGAACGCGAGCATCTCGTTCCACGCCTGTTGAGCCGGGCCTGGCACACCGAGCGTGTTCGACTTGACGAAGGCATGACCCACACCGGGGTAAATCGTTACTTGGTGACGAACGCCGCGCGCCTCCATCGCCTGCTCAAAGGCGCGCACCTTGCTCACGGGGATGCTGTTGTCCTCCTCACCATAGATGCCCAGCACCGGGCCGCGCGCACCCATCACGCCCAGTTCGTCCGGCCGAGTGAACGGGCCGCTGCCATAATAAATGACGGAAGCGGCCAAATCGGGATTGCGCGCGCTCATCTTCATCACCTGCGTCCCACCGAAGCAAAAGCCGACCGCACCGACCCGCTTGGGATCAACGCCCTCCAGCTTGGCAAGATAGGCAAAGCCAGCGTCAATATCTTGAGCGATGCGATCCTGCGGCGTGGTCGCCACGAGCCAGATTGCGCGGGGAACCAGCGCCGTCGTTTGATTGCGATACGCATCCACAGCCAGGACGACGTAGCCTTCCCGGGCGAGCACATCGGCTTTCTTGACCACGTCCTCATTCAAGCCGAAAAACTCGTGAACCATCACCAGCGCCGGATGCGGGCCAGCTCCCGCTGGACGCGCCAGATAGGCCCGCAGCGTCACGCCCTCCGAACCGGTAAAAGTCACATTCGCGAAATCCGTGACGCGCTGAGATGGAAACACCGTGTCATACAGGATGATCCCCCCGATCACCGCCACGGTCGCGATCAGCAGGCCCAGCACGCCCATAGCAATCCGCCCCACAATCCGTCTGGCTTGCATGTGTCCCCTTTCCCTTTGAATAAACCTACAGCATCAAGATAACGCCGAATGCAATCTCGACGCCCAGGCTGATATAGTTCGATTGCTCAAATGACTTGTCCACAAACAGCGACACGAGCCGCGCGGCAAAAATCGCCAGGTAGGCGATGCCCAACATCTGGTAGGCCGCAGGCCCCGGCAAGATGAACGGCGCGAGGCCCAGTCCGATGAACAGCCCGCCCAGCACCGCTCGAATCTCGGTGATGCCGCGCGGGCCGGGCGCGTGGAGGCCCGTGAAACCGAAAACGGAACGGGGAGCAAACAGCGCCAACGCCCCCGTGGCGACGGTCGCCAGCGCGGCGACGATTTTGAGTATTTGAAGAATCATGGCTTGTCCTCTATTTCATCCAGTCGCCGCACACGCGCCGTGATGGCGCTGGCGCGAGCTGTGCCAACGGCGTCCAGTAGCTCTTCATCTTGAACGCAAAGCCCATATCGCCGCCGGGCAATTCCTTGTCGCCGATGACGAAAACGTACCGCCCGGCGCGGCCGTCGTCATGCCAGACCGCGACCGTGTAGCGGCCATCGGCGGGCAACGTCACGCGCTGCTCTTGCCGATTCCAATACGACGTGCGGCTGAACGGCTCAAAAAAAGTCGTGGCCTCACGGGGCGGTTCGAGTTGCAACACGCCTGTGCCGTCCGCCCGGGCCACTCGGCCTGGCGCATCGCCTGCCGGCAAGCCGGGGCCAAACAGCGCCATCACCGGAGCAAAATCCTCTTGCCCTGTGATTTGCGGGATCACGATGCTCAACAAGATGCTTTGCCCTGTGCGCCCGTTGAAAGCAAAGTAATCCACGTCCTCTGTGGAATCGAGCGTCGCGTACAGGGCCGTCGAAATCGTCGGATCATCCACCCGCCACGGCTTGTCCGCCGTAATGTCGTTTTCCTCAAAGTACGGGCGGTGCGCCAGCGCAGGAGCCGCTGTTGCCAGCAACACCAAGACAATCGTCACTTGAATTAACCAGCGTTGCATCTGCCTCATCTCTCTCCCTCCATGCCCAATAAAGCCGCTGTCGGTTCTAACGAACGTCAGGCTCTGAGGTCAGCGGTTGGCGGTCAGCCGTCATCACCGGCTGATTCAACTGATCGAGCACACCCAGGATTTCCTGATTGAGCGGAATGTCGCTCATGGATTCGCCATAGTGCTCGAAGCAAATCTTGCCCTGCTTGTCCACGACCAGCGCCGCCGGCATCCTTCCCAGCTTGAGCAGATTGACCTCTTGGTTGTACGAGTTAGCCACCGTGTGCTGCGGGTCGGCCAAATAGTCTTGGCGCAACTGCGCCAAATGCCGGCGGCAGTACGGTCACGTGAACCCGCGCGTAAAGACAAGTACAACGTTCTTCTTGTCGCGATAGTCGGACAGGCAAAGCATGTTGCCCTGCGTGTCGGCCAGCGCAAAATCTGGCGCGATACTTTTGCTCAGATGCTGCGACATGGTTCCTCCTCGTCATGGCGACAAATTGAGGGTGGCACCCTATCCGATGCCACCCTCATTACGCAGCTACTTGTCCGCTACATCCTAGCGAGTGTTACTTGTCAGCTTGAACTTTTGCCAGCCGACCGCGCAGGCCGAGACCACCCACGATCAAGAGGGCGCCTGCCGCAAGAATCAGCGCAGCCAGCGAATTCTGAATGCCACCCGAAACCGGCAGCGTCATCGGCTTGGGCGCGCCACTCGCGTCGACACTCGGCACCGCGGTCAACGCAGGTTGACCACCCGCCAGACCCATCGCAAAGATCGTGTACACCGTCTGATTGTCGAGCTTGACGCCCGGCACGCTCAGCGCGACCGTGTTCGTGCCCGCCAAGCGAACTTCCAGGTCATACGTGCCCGCGCCGACCGGGAGATACTCGCCGACGCCCTTGAAGGCGACGTTCTTGAAGAGCACCGGCCCATTTTTGACCGCAATATCAACCGCGGGCGCATCGGGCGAAGCATGAACAAAGCGGACGTGCGCCTTGCCATTCTCCGGCATCGTGTTGTTGTCTTCCAACACGAGCGGCGCAATGTTCGCCAGCTTGCCCAGCGCGATGACGGTATAGTCCTTGCCCGCGCCAAAGCTCAACGTCCCCTTTATCACGACCGGCGTCGTGGCGCCCGCCGGAACGACCTGCACGTCATAGTCGCCACCCGCCAATTCCGCGTACGACGTGATGCCCTTGAACGGCGCATTCTTGAACGCCGGCGCGCCATTCACCCACACATCCACCGCCAGCGCATCGGGCGACGCATGCACGACGCGCACGCGCGCCTTGCCCTCGGCCGCAAAAGCCGAAGTCGCCATCACCGCCACCAACCCCAACACCATCACAACACTCATCAAGCGCTTCATTTTTCCAGTCCCTCCCCGTAAGATTTGTGCGGGCATTTCCTGCCCTCCACTGTCAATATCATAACATATTGTATACTATTTGTCAAGGTTTTGAATACTTTATTAATCTTCTACTAATATATGGACAAATTATTCAGTTAATCTCGACGAAAGGGCCGGAATAAAGGCGAAGCATGAACGAAGCCGGACGTGCGCCTTGCCAGCCTCGGGCAGTGCATTGTTTTCTTCAAGCACGAGCGGCGCAATGTTCGCCAGCCTGCCCAGAGTGATCACGGTGCGATCCCGGTTACATTGTGCGGATGACGAAATCGGGGTCAATGATAAAGCGCCCGCGAATGTCCACGCCAGCGTCATCGTCGTACACGCCACAGATCGCGCCGATCTTGCAGCCGCCGTCGGACAGAATCGGGAACAGCACGCCGCCTTGCACTAACTTGGCGAGTTCCTCGTTCTGCCAGATTAGGTGAACAAAGCGGCTGTTGATGCTCATCGCCAATACTTCTGTGTCGAGCTTTTTGAATTCCTCGTAGCGGACCGCCAGCTCCGTGGGTCAAACGAACGTGACAAGGGGACTGGCTCAGTCTTCGATCAGCCTCCCGACCACTGGAAATCTGACGAGCACGTCGGCCCCGTGTGGAGCCTGACCAAAGCCGTCTGTCAGATCTATTCCCGCAGAATGCAATACTTGATGCTGGCCGTTTTTCCACAAAAAGCTGGTGGACACATCATACACTTGCCCCTGGTAGGCGGTAAAGATCGGCGAACCGTGTTGGCCGTTGTACCGGGCCAATTCCTTTTTTGTAAATTCCCGCATATCGCAAGTGATTGACGGCCCAGGGATGATTTTGGTGCAGGTCGTCTTCCCTGGGCCAAATGCGATTAGCGCATGAACTTGCCCACGAAGGGCGACGTCTCACCGCGCCGCATAAAGTGGCCGGACGGTCCCTCGCCCAGGAATTCCGAGAACCACGATTCGTGCTCGATTTCCTCGTTGAGAATCGCCAGCGCCAACTCGTAAGTGCGATGATCTTTGCCTGCCGCCATGTTGCAGATGTGGGTATAGCCGCGCACCGCGCATCGCCCGGCTTCTACCAGCACCGTCAACATCGCCTTGATGTCGGTAGGATCCGCGGGCGGACTGGCGGGTGGACACGACGAAATATCGTGAAAGTCCACCATGCTCGCCGGGAGCTTGCCGCCGAGTTCATAGATGCGCGGCACCAGCGCCTCAAAGTGACTGCGATCTTCGATGCGATCAACTTCGGCGATTTCCTTGATGCCTTCGCCCTCCAGGCCGATCAAGTTCACTCGCAGAATCGTGTAATCGTAAAACGTGGTGAGCTCGGCGGACGCGTTCTTGACCAACAGTTCCACCAGTTGATTAACGTTCACTCCCGCCTTTTCCACCATCTCTCGCGCTACCTTGGCCATGACTTTTCTCGTAACATCTTCATCGGCCCATTAAATCGCATCTACCTACATTGACATGATAATGACTACTCGGGGCTCTCGACACGCCTGAGCAATTCGAGTGTCGCGGCGACCGTTTGTTCCTGTTGAGCCTCTCGGCTAAGCGCAGCCCGACCATCGCCTGCCTGAATGCCATACCAGCCGAATTGCGCGTGATTGCCACCCTCGATCTTGACCCAGGTCGTGTTAGCGGGAAGCAGCGAGCGCGATTTTTCGATCTTGTCCCCCGTCGCTAGTCCATCGTTCGACGCATAGATCGAAGCGACGGCAAGATTCGTCGCCGACAGATTGTCGCTGCCGGCAGGATACGACCCCCAGAACACAATGCCCTGAATCACATCGGGATGCTTGCGGGCAAAACTCGCTGCCATGCTCCCACCGAGCGAGTGCCCGCCGATGGCCCAATGCTTGATCGAAGGAAAAGCATGCATCACGTCCACCGCTTTGTCCACACCGAAAACTGCCAAGTTCAGCGGCATCGGCGTGATGACGACGAGATAGCCCTGCGCCGCGATGGCATGTGCCGGTGGCGCATACGCGCGCGCGTCCACCTTGCCGCCGGGGTAAAAGATCAAGCCCGTCGTCGGCTCGGTCATCACAGGTCGAAAGACAATCCACTGGCCCGTTTCAACCTTGACCTGCGCGTCCGATTGCAGCGCGGCCAACGCTTCCGGCATCGGCTGAGATGCATCACTGGCCCAGACAACAAAACCGCCCGCGCTCACGACCAGCACGATTGCCACAGCGACGAGAACCCATTTGAGTTTGTTCACATCTGCCTTATGGTTGAAAACTTGTGTTACAGACCGATGGCGATGGCCGTATACTTGCGGCCCTGGAGCTTGCTCATCACTTCGAACATGATTTTCTGCAAGCCATACTTTCGAGTGAAAAGCCGGCCCACGCGCCTGTCTTCGTCCGCCGTGGCAAAGCGCGCTGTGCCATCCACCCACTCACCCTTCGGCCCGCCACGCACATCGCACGGCATCACACGAACGCGCGGAGTGTTGCGGATGCGCTTGACCTTGAACGAGTTATCCACCGTCCGCACATAGAGCGTGCCGCCGTCTTCGACGAACCACACGGGCGTTTGAACACCCTGCCCGTTCTTGCGAAAGGTCTCGACGTTGATGAATTGTTGATTGGCGAATTGAGCGAGCTTGTCCACGTGTCTCCTTTGATCGAAAGTAGGAGGGCGTTCGCGAGAACGCCCTCCTATTGTATCATCAATCTACCCGGACCGGAGCATACGCCAGCGCCGGGCCGCCTTCGCGCAGCGGCAGCGGCGGGTCGGGATTGACGACGATGCGCCGCCACACGAACGTCACGACCCATACCATCACGAGCGCGCTGAAAATGCCCGGCGCCCACGTGCCGACGTTTTGCAGCAGCACGCCGCCCACCGAAGGGGCGACGACGCGCGACAAGCTCTCAATCGAAGCCGCTAGCCCCAGCGTGCCGCCGACCTCTTCCGGATACACCGACTTGGTCAGCGCGCTGTTGAGCACCGTGTTGAGTGTGCCGTTCGCCGCCGAGAGCGGCGCGAGCACGAGCAACAACATCCACAGGTTCGGCACGAACGCCCACGCGGCCAGCGAGAGCGTCATCACGACTGTAGCTGTGAGAATCAACTGCTTGTCACTGTAGCGCTTGGTTAGCCATCCAATCGCCCCGCCTTGAACAATCACAGCCAGCACGCCCACATACGCCAGCACCAATCCCGTCGTGCGCGCGTTCAGTCCCAGCTTGTATTGAGCGTACAGCGTGAACACGGTTTGGAACGTGGCCGAAGCAAGCGCAAAGAACAGCCGCGTGTGAAGCAGCGGTCCCACGCGCGGGCGATTGAGCGCGCACCACAGCGCCTCAAACGTGAACGAAGGGCGCGGGCGCTGCGCGAGCACTGCGCGGCGAGCCGGTGAGAGCGACTCGGGCAGGAAGAAAAAGACCAAAGTCAAGTTGACAAGCGAGAGCGCCGCGGCGGCGAACGCCGGGACGCTGTAGCCCCAGGTGCTCATCAATCCGCCAACCGCCGGACCGATGATAAAGCCGAGTCCGAACGCCGCGCCAATCATGCCGAGCGCCTTGGCGCGATTCTTTTCGTCGGACACGTCGGTGATGTAGGCTTGGGCCACCGAGATATTGCCGCCGGTCAGGCCGTCAATGATGCGCGCGGCAAATAGCACCCACAGCGAGCGCGCCGCGCCGAGCAAGATGAAACCGAGAAACGTTCCGAAGATGCTCACGAGCAAAACCGGGCGGCGGCCAATCCGGTCGGATAGGCGGCCCAGGAGCGGAGCGCCAAGCAACTGCGCCAGCGCATAGGACGCGACGAGAAAACCGGTGACAGTCGGATTCGCGCCAAAAGTTTCGGCGTAATAGGGCAACAGGGGCAGAATCAAACTAAAGCCAAGCAAATCAACAAATACAATCACAAAGATGGTCAACAAACTCTTGTTGTTCATTTCAATATTCCTCGCAAAACCAGCTTCACAGACATTATTCAGTTACTTACAAAGAGAATTGTATCATAGTGTATATATTTTGTCAATATATTGACTAGTTTCTAATGCTTTAGGAATTGCCCTTCAAACAGCAGGGACACGTCCCCCATACGGCGGACGTGTCCCCAAACGTGCTGCCAAGTGCACGAACCCATCATGGTTTGCGTGCCAGAATCTCGGTCCCTTGGAGAATCGCGCCAAACTGCTGCCAAGGGTCAGCTCTGTCCCAGAGCGTTTGCATCTTGGAAATCTTGCCGCCGACAATGCGATAGGGTGTGATGGCCACACTTGTAATCATCTTGGTCGTTGCGCAATGCGATGGTCTTGTGCTCTTCGATGGACATGCGATCTCACTTGCCGGCGATCAACTCGTCTCTGCGCCGCCGGTAATCCACAATCGGCCCATCGCCCGGAATCATCTTTTCGCCGATGTGCAGGCCGGACGCCTTGGGCCGCTGAGTGATGACAATGCGCTTGTCCTGCCGCTCAATGATGAGATTCCCCAACGTGCCAAGCGCGTTGAACAACTCGCGCACCACGGGCGTTCGAGCGACACGCTGATACTGGCGCAGATACATCATGGTGTTCTCGGCGTCAATCGGCACAAAAGCCACGACAACGCGCAAGTCATCGGCAATCCAATTCTGCCAGAGATTGGGAAAGATGAACTGGAGCATCGGATGGCGGGTGGGCGCGGGAAGCTCGCTGGCGCGACGCGGCTTTTGACCCGTGTCCACTTCGTTGAACACCCACATGTTGATGACATCGCCATAGGGCTGCGACTCTATGTGCGTCAGCGGCCCGTTGATGAGCGTGCGGTTGCCGCGCCCGATGGTCGTCTTGTGGACGAACGGCACATGCACCGAATCGAGCTGGTTTTCAATCGCGCGCGAATAATGCGTGGCCCACAGGTCGCGGAGCGTGGAATACGAGAACGAATCGTCAATCGAATCGAACCACGGCAGCGGCGGCAAAAGAGCTGGCGACAGATCATCCTTGGGCTCACCCCAATAGATGTAGATAAAGCCGTGCGCTT
>CAYHAR010000135.1:0-10224 GCA_964354595.1 uncultured Anaerolineae bacterium
ACGCCGGACAGGGTGAACAAGGTGCGGGATTTGCGGACCCAGAGGTTGCGAAAGGCAAGCAGGTACAGGTTACTCATGTTGACCGCATGGTAGGCGCGCGCGTAAACTCACAGATAATCCATATCTTACTACAGAGCTAGAGTTTGGCAAATAGACGCCGATTATCCGCCGCATCTGCGGGGCCTGCGCGTTTCTCTGCGTCCCATGCAGGGTGCGCAAATCCAGTACGATACAAGGCCCAACACTCGAATTCGTGATACAATCAGGCCATGAAAAGCTCCGACTTTGTGCGCGCGCTGCCGGAAGTGGTTCGGCCCCGGTTGCCCAAGCGGCTGCGAGATTTCAAGACGGCAAGTCGTTCTTGGCTGGCGCAGTTTTACTATGACGATCCCCGCTTGCACTATGAGGTCTGGAATCTTGGCGAGCGGCGCAAGCGGCTCGAGATCGGCCTGCATTTTGAAAGCCGCGAGCGCGAATTGAACGCGCGCTTGTTGGAGGGAATGCTGGCGCACTTGTTCGAGATCAAAGCGGAGCTGGGCTCATCGTTTGAAGCCGAGCCGTGGGATAAGGGTTGGACCAAAGTCTACGAGACGATTCCGCTGGAATCGTTCAACGCCGAATATCTTGAGCGCGTGGCCGCGCGCGTGGCGCAGGTCATCCGCGTATTGGAATCGATCCGGCGAGACCTCCGAGATTTCTAAAACCTTGGAGGTCTATCTATGGAGGCGAAAGATGAAAGATGGCAAAGTGATAGTGCTGTACGTCGAAGACGAGCCGAGCCTGGCCGAGTTGTTGCGCGCCGGGCTGGCCTTGTTCGGGATGGTCGTCAGCCCGATCTATTGCAGCTCTGAAGAGATGTTGGGCAAGATCGCCTCGCCCGAGTTTGCCGCCGCCGACATTTTAATGTTGGACATCCGGCTGCCCGGGCTGACCGGCCTAGAGCTGGCGAAAAAGCTGCGCACCCACGGCGACAAGCGACCCATCGTCATCGTCTCGGCCTACAACCGGCCCGATAGCGCCGTGTTGGACGAGATCAGTGCGGCGTTCCAGCCCAAGCCGTTTGACTTTGACGAGATTGTTCACACGATCCAGACGTTGGTCAAGCCGGCCTAGCATCAATGCGGTTTAGATAAGGGCGGGCGTCATAGGGCGGCATCCTATGCCGCCCTATGCCGTTCAAATCTGGAGAATTGGGAGAAAAAGATCGAGTGACGGTCTTGACCCTTCGCAGCGAGCGGCTGCGGGCCGACCTGATGCTGCTGACCATCGCCGCGATCTGGGGCATCGCGTTCGTCGTGAATCGGGTGGCGGCGGCGCATGTGGGCGCGCTCCTCTACAACGGCGTCCGGTTCTTTTTCGGTGCGGTGACACTCTTGCCATTCGTGTGGCGGCGCTTGCGGAACCTGACGCGACTAGAGTTGGGGGGCGGGGCGCTCGCCGGGTTGTTGCTCTTTGCTGCGTCCACTTTTCAGCAGATGGGATTACAGTTCACGGCAGCGGGCAAGGCCGCATTCATCACCGGATTGTACGTGGTGCTGGTGCCGCTGTTCCTGGCGCTGATCTGGCGGCAGTGGCCGCGCTGGACGGCCTGGGTCGCTTCATTCCTGGCAACCCTTGGCCTCTTTTTCCTCAGCGCGGTCGAGCGGATGGCGCTTTCGCCCGGCGATAGTTTAGAACTGGCCGGCGCGGTGATGTGGGCATTCCACGTCATCCTCATCGGGCGATTGGCGCAACGTGTTGATGCGTTGCGGCTATCGGTGGTGCAGTATGTCGTCTGTGGAGTGTTCAGCACGCCGTTAGGATTGAGCCTGGAATATCACACCTTGGGGGGATTGGCTATCGTCTGGTGGGCGGTGGTGTTCACCAGTGCGTTCTCGGTTGGACTGGCCTACACGCTGCAGGTGGTTGCACAGAGGCGCGCGCCCCCCACCGATGCGGCGATCATTCTCAGCGCCGAGACGGTCTTTGCGGCATTCTCCGGCTGGCTGATTCTAGGTGAAACACTCACAGCCCAGCAATGGCTGGGCTGTGGGTTGATGCTGGCCGGAATGCTCCTGGCGCAGACGCGCCTCTGATCAAAGCTGTAGGGCAACCCTTGTGGTTGCTCCACACGGGCGACCACAAGGGTCGCCCCTACGATTTCGCCATTCGCTCCGCCCTTTACGCTCTACGGCCTAATACAGAAACATCGGCTTGCCCTCGACATTCCGCACCTTGGGCCGGTACTGATCCACGTCGTACAACTCTTCCACATCCACGCGCTTGAGGCCCTGCATGATCGTCGAGACGGGAACGCTGGTGTACGTGCCATTGCGCAGCGCCACCATCCGGTTGCTCGCGCCGCGCTTGACCAGCTTGATGGCCGTGTTGGCATAGTTCACCGCCACCATCAGGTCGAGGCTGTCCGGCGCGCCGGAGCGCATCAGGTACGAAATCTGCTGATAGAGCGTCTCTTCGCCCGTGAGCTTTTTGAGCGCGTCGGCCGTGATCTGGCCGATGCCGCCGAGTTTCTTGTGGCCGTAAGCGTCGGCCTGGCCGTACTCGACGATCTTGCCGCCGACCATCTGAGCGCCTTCGCTCATCGTGATCATGGCATAGTTGCTGGGATTGTTTCGCTTGTCTTCCACGATGAACGCGGCCAGCTTTTCCGGGTCAAAGTGGACTTCGCTGATGATGGCGCGATCCACGCCGGAAAGGTACGAAGCCAACAGCGAGGTCTCGCCGCAGTTGCGCCCAAACAGCTCGATGATGGCGATGCGCTCGTGCGAGCCGACCGACGTGCGCAGTTGATGGATGAACTCGACGCTGCGCGTGACCGCCGTCGAAAAGCCAATGCAATAGTCCGTGCCAAACACGTCATTGTCCATCGTCTTGGGAATCGCGACGATGTGGACGCCCTCGCGGTACATGCGCTCGGCGTAAGAGAGCGTGTCGTCGCCGCCGATAGGGATGAGCACGTCGAGGCCCAGCTTTTCTATCACACGCAGGACGTGCGGCGTAAAGTCGAACGGCTCGTCGTCGCCTTCCGCACCCTCCGCCAGCGGCGGGCGCAAAAAGTCGGGCGCGTCCTCTCGATTCACCCGGCTGGGGTTGGTGCGGCTGGTGTGCAGGAACGTGCCGCCCGAGCGGTTAATCGTGCGCGTGTTTTGCTTGTTGAGCGGGATCGCGCACCGTTCGCAGCTTGCGGGATCGTCCGGGTTGTATTCGAGCAGTCCGGCCCATCCGCGCCGGATGCCCATGACTTGCATACCTTCGTCAATCGCGCTATAGACGACGGTCTTGATGCACGGGTTCAGTCCCGGCACGTCGCCGCCGCCGGTTAAAATTCCAATCCGCATTTCTACTCCTCCGTCAAAGCGGCCACCTGGCCGCCCGTCATTTCAACCAGCTTGGAAAACGCAATCGGAAACACTGCATTGTGCGCGCCGGCAGCGCCCCACACTGTCTCAAAGCGGCCCAGCGATGCGTCCACGAGCACCGGCAGTTTCGTCTCGTGGCCCACCGGCGGCACGCCGCCGACCTCGTAGCCGGTCACGCGGCGCACCGTTTCGGAGTCGGCCAGCTTGATTTTCTTTTTGCCCACGCCAAACAACTCGGCGATTTTTTTGAAATCGACCTTGCGATCTCCCGCCACCAGGAGGAGGGTCGGCTGGCCGTCAATCAAGAACAAGAGCGATTTGGCGATCGCGCCCAATTCGCAGCCGGCCGCCGCGGCCGCTTCCGGCGCGGTGGCCGTGCTCGCCTCAAATTCTACCACACGAATGCCAGAACCAATAGCATCCAATGCCGCCTGCACACGCTCGGATGGCTTCATCCTTGTCGTCCTCGATAATAGCGATCAAAACAATCGGACCTGGGCCGCCTCAGTGGGCAATTTTTCTCCACCCGCTACCCGGTGCGCCCAGCGCGTCGGTTCGGGCAACCGATACTGCGTGCAGCATTTTAGCACAAATTCGACAGAGTGTGGCAGGTCAACGAGATGGCCGGGCGAGACGTAGAGCGGATGGGTGTTCTCTTTGGTTCGCAGAACCGCGCCGATGACACGAGATGGCTGTCGCTCGTCGTAGAGTTTGGCCCAGTCGCCGCGCTTGGGGCCGGGCCTCGTGTGGCGTCCATATAGCCGCGATTTGGCGACGCCGATGGTGGGCCTGTCCAACCACAGCCCCATTTGCGACGCAATGCAGATGCCGCGCGGATGCGCGATGCCTTGTCCGTCGAACATGACTAGGTCAGGCTTGGTCTGCAATTTCTCCCACGCAGCCAGAACCGCCGGACCTTCACGAAAGGCCAGCAAGCCGTGAATATAGGGAAAGACGAGCGGCGCGTCTGCCGTCACGCCGTCGAGCGACGTGAGGTCGGGGTAACGCAGGAGGACAATCGCCGCGCGGGCTTGACCGGCTCCGAGGCTCACGTCCACTCCGCCGATGGTCGTCACGCCGGGGTCATCCCACGTGAGCACAAGCCGTTCACGCAGCGCAGCCTGGACCCGGACTGCTTCGTTGGGATCAAGTGACCAGGAGTGAAGATTGGGTTGGCCCATGTCGGCGAATGACCTAGCCGGAAGAATTGTATTGAATGAGCGATGTGTACCGAGGGTCTTGGTGCAGGTTCCAGTAGCGCTCGCGGAGCTGCAGAGTGATTGGACCAGGCTTGCCGTCGCCCAACGCGTGACCGTCTATTTTTGTCACGGGCATGATGCCACCGGCTGTGCTGGTGACGAATACTTCGTCGGCCTGTTGCGTCTCCGCGGCGGAGACGCTGCGTATCTCGACCGGGATGCTCAGCGTTTGAGCCAGTTCAATGACCGTTTTGCGGGTGATACCCTCCAGCACGCCTCGCTCTGGTGTTGCGATCTTGACGTGCTTGACGACAAAGATGTTAAACCCTGGCCCTTCGACGACATTGCCTGCATGGTCAACCAGAATGGCTGTCTCCCCGCCGCGATGGTAGGCATCATACAGCCCGGCCACCAGGTCGAGCCAGTGATAGTTCTTGACAGTTGGATCAACGGATTCTGCTGGGATTCGGCGCACCTGGCTGATGACCAGATGCAGACCCTCCATCTGCTTTTCTGGGCTGGCAATCCACACAAAAGGCACAGCAAAAGCGTAGAAACGATTAGCGCATTGGCGCGGGTCACGACTTCCAGGTGGTGGGACGCCACGAGTGCAGATCATTTCCACATAAGCATCGCGCAGCCCGGTTAGCCTGACACATTCAAACAGGATGTCTCTGATCCTGTCACGGTCGTGGGGCACAGTCATGCACAGCCGCTGTGTGCCGCGCAAAAAGCGGTCGAGATGATCCTCCAGCCGAAAAAAGCGGCCCTGCCAGACGTGTACCACGTCGTAGGTCGCGTCAGAGTGCAAAAAGCCCCAGTCGAGGATGGGAATCCGCGCTTCGGATATCGGTACGAGCCGACCCTCTATGTAGGCTGCTCCACTTGTGAACGTCGAGCGATCTATAGGTGGTGTCATTGATCGTCCCTGTTGAGAAGCCATGGAGGCGAGAGTCTCTGGGTTATATGCAATCGTAGAGTTCAAAGCACGCTTCGCAGGCGAAGCGAAGAATCCCGGTCGTGCAGATTCTTCGCTTCGCGGTGAGTCATGTTTGGGCCGAGCGCGCCGTTATCACATCACAAGCGTCGCTTATGGCGCATACGTCTTGGCGAGGTAAGCGACCAAAGCCTTTTGCTCGTCTGCGTTCACCTTGGCGCCTTTGCCCACCATCCGGCTGACCGTCTGCGTCCACTGTTCGCTGGTCTTTTTCGCGCTCTTGACCCGGTCCAGGTTGTGACAGACGGTGCAACGTTCATTCAGCAACGCTGCGCCATCACCGGCTGGCGCCGCGGCGACCGTCGGCGGCGTGGTCGGCTGTGGTTTGGGAGGCTCGGTGGCCTGGGGCGCGGCAGGCGCGCAGGCGGCGAGCAACCCGGCTACGATAATCATCACGACGACTAGACTCAAAATTGCGCTTCTCATGTTTCCCCTTTCCTCTCTATTTGGCCTGTAAGACTGTAACTGAAAGCGCCTCTGCCCGTTCAAAGTATACCACGTTCGCAAAAATCGTGGCCTATGGTTTGTGTTCTGCTTCAAGCGCGACCTGCGGCCTTTTGCCAGTAACACACAAAAATTCCCGGTGTCTATCCGAGGCGCGCGTCACGCTGATCGCGTGAAACCCAACCGCTTGCATCATCTGGTAAACTTGATCGTCTTCATGCAACACTAATCCATGGCGCGCGAATTTCTTGGCCTCCAGGCTTTTCTTGCAGGTAAAGCACACGACTAACAAGCCGCCCTCTTCGAGAACCCGCCACAGTTCCGAGACGGCCTGCGAGACGTTTTCCCAGTAAAAGATCGAATTCACCGTGCACGCTTTGGTAAAAGAACCGGCTGGATAGGGCAAGGCTTTTGCCGGGGCGCACTTGAACTCGAGCTTTTTCGCCTCGACCAGCGACCGGAATCGCTTTTGGCAAAAGGCGACCATGGCCGGCGACACATCCACCCCAGCGAGGAATCCCTCGGTGACGACAGCGGCCATTCGCCCCAACAAGTATCCGCCGCCAAATCCCACTTCCAGCACGCGGTCGTGAGGGCGTAGAGCCAGGCTATTAAAAGCGGCGTCGTTCAAGGCCGAGTTTCTCCTGTTCCAGAGTGGCGCGAGAATGAGCTGGCCGAGAACGCCAGTCGGATGGCCGAGTTGTTTGGCTACGAATTTTGCCAGCATCGTCTGATTCCTCCAGTCGTCCAACGTCCTGCAGGCTGTTGTGGCCGCCGGGCGGTTGACAGCAAAAGTATAGCTAAAGGAGCGTAGAATGGCAACTGCCGCGCTAACGCAACGCGCGTGTTGAGCTTCAACCCAACACGCGCGTCACGCATCACGCCGTATAGAATTGGTCGTGCGTCTCGATATTCGTCCTTCGTTATTCGTAAGCCAACACATCGCGCACGGTGAGCCGCGTCGCATTCCGCGCGGGCCAAAAGCTCGCCGCTCCCGAAAGGACCACCACGGCGGTGAGCCACAGCCAGACGCCGTCCATTGAAAAGACATAGGTCAGCGGCACTTGGAGGAATGCCTCGCCCACCGCGTCGCTGAGCAGCTTGCTCAACGGGAGGGCGAGCAGCGTCCCCAACAGCCAGCTGATGACGCCGATGACAATGCCCTCCACGATAAACACTTGCGCCACTGCGCCATCGCTCGCTCCGATGGCGCGCATCACGCCGATCTCGCGCGTCCGCTCGAGGACGTTGATGCTCAGCGTGCCCGTCAGGCCCAGCCCGCCAACAGAAGCGAGCAACAAGGCCATCACGAGCGCCAGGATGATGACGATGTTAAAGCCGCTCTCGGTTCCCGCGTATTCGGCTGAGACGAGTTGCACGGAATTGACGCGCGTCCCGGCTTGCCTGAAGCGCGCTTCGAGCAGCCGGGCGGCCTGGGCCTGGGCCTCTGCGCTGTGCTGTTCCGTGACGACCATCAAAGCGCTCACCTGTCCGGTGTCTTGTGTGATGCGAGCAACGTCCGCATAGTTGGCATACACAAAAGAAGCCATCCCCATCCCCAGCGCAACGCCGACCACCTGAAAGGTCGTCTTGCGTCCTTCGACTTTGAGCACAACCTCGTCGCCCACTCTAATGTCCGGTTCCTGTTTGAGCGCGCCTGTGCTGACGACCAAAGCGCGGCTGTCTTCTGGAAACAGCCAGCGGCCTTGCAGGATGACAGGACGCACGAGGTTGGACTCGACCGGCGGCGCGATCAGGTGGAGTGTGTCGCTTTCGGTCTCATCGGGGCGGACGCGGCGCACGGGCATCCGCGCCCAACCTTTCGCGCCGACCACGCCCGGCACCTCGAGCGCCTGCTGCTCGACTCGCTCGACGCGCTGCGGGTGAGAGAAATTGATCCACACGTCCGAGCGATACACCTGCGTCAGGTCGCCCAGCGTGCGCGCCAGCGCGGCGCGGACGCTGAACACGCCGATAAAGATCGCGCCGCCCAGCGTCAGCGTGATGAGCGTGAGCGCCAGCCGCCCCTTGCGTCGAAACGTGTTGCGCAGCGAAAGCATCGTCGGGCGGGAGACGATTCTCACTCCCTCTAGCAGGGCCAGGGTCGGCGTGGGGGCGAGTCCATCATTCCGCATCGCGTCCGCGACGGTGATACGCAACACGCCCAGCACGGGCCACAGCGCGGCCAGCAATGGCGTCAGCAGGCCGATGACGATTTGCAGCAGGATGGTCTCTGGCGACACGCGAAAGCCTGCCACGTCGAAATTGAAAAAACCCGCCATCATCTGGCAGAACGCATTGGAGCCGACAATGCCCAGGGGCGCGGCCAGCAGCAGCGCGAGCAGGCCGTAGGCCAGAGCCAACGCGAGGTACATGCCCACTATCTGTCCATCGCGCGCACCGATAGCCTTCATGATGCCGATCTGCCGTGTCTGCTGCGTCACCAACGCCGCAATGGTGTTGACGATCAGGAACGCGCTCAAAAAGAGCGAGAGAAACCCCAACACGCCCAGCAGCATCAGAATCGTCTGCATGATGTCGCCAAGCGCGACCGTGCCCGGCGTGGCAAACAGGCTGCCCGGAATCGTATTGCCGCTCTTTTCGAGTTTGTCTTTGACCTGGTTGAGGATATGCAGCGTCTCTTGTTGGTCGGCGTCCTTGCGAACGACGATGTCGAGCTCATTCAGCGCGCGTCGCTCGCCCAGCCATTCGAGTGTATCGAACGAGATGTAGCCGTAGGCGGTGTCGGCAAAAGTGGCGGGCAACTGGCACAAATCGTGTACTGTTCCTGCGACGCGCACGTCGCGCACTTTGCGGTCGGCCGTCTCGACCTGGATCGAGTCGCCCACTTGCGCGCCGAGCATTTCGAGTGCGGATCGCTCCACCAGCAGCTCGCGGTACGGCGGCGGCCATGCGCCGCTCTGAGGCCATATCTTGTTGACGCGCATGTGGTCGTAATCGGGCGCGGCGAATAGTTGAAGGTCGCGCCAGCGCGCTCCATCTTGCTTGACTCGAAAACGCATCACCAGGTACGTCCTGCCGTCCGCGTCCGCCACGCCGTCCATGCGCCGCACCGACCGCACCAGGTCTTGGTCGAACGTCTCGGTCGTTCGAATGACGCCGCTCGAAGGGTTGATGGCCGCGAAACTTGTGGCATAGTCTTCCGCCAGGATGGCGCGCGCATTGACGATCACGCCGATGGCAAATAGGCCGGCGGTGATCGAGAGCACGATCAGTCCCGTGCGGGTTTTGTTGCTCCATAAATCAGCCCGTACTTGGCGCCAACGCGATTTGAGCATCGTTCGCCTCTCTCCTGTGTCTGTCACTGCGCGATACGCAAACCGCATCACCCATCACGTTTCACGATCTCACCGTCCGCTAACTCGACGATGCGCTTCGCTCTGCGCGCCAGGTCGTTGTCGTGCGTGACCATCAAAATCGTCTTGCCGCTCTCGACCAGATTTTCAAAGAGATGAAAGACCGCATCGGCTGTTTGGGAATCCAGGTTGCCGGTTGGCTCGTCGGCGACGACAAGCGGCGGATCGTTCGCCAACGCGCGAGCAATCGCCACTCGCTGTTGCTGTCCGCCGGAAAGTGCAGAGGGCAGCTTGTGAGCGTGATCGGCCATATCTACCAGATTCAAAAGATACAAAGCGCGCTCAAAAGACTCACGCTGCGAGTACGTGTGGCAAAAGTCCATCGGGAGCATCACGTTCTCGATAGCCGTCAGCGCCGGGAGCAGTTGAAAAAACTGAAAGACCAGGCCGATGGTGCGTCCGCGCCAGACGGCCATCTGCCCTTCACGGAGCGTGTGCACGGCCGCGCCACTCACCATCACTTGGCCCGACGTGGGCCGGTCAATGCCGGTGATGACGTTGATGAGCGTGGACTTGCCGCTGCCCGATTTGCCGACGATGGTCACAAATTCGCCTGGCTTGACTTGCAGGTCAACGCCGTTGAGCGCAGTGAATGTGCCCGCCGCGCTTTCATAGGTCTTGACGACCTGGCGCAGATCAATCAGGCGTCCGTTGCCATTTTCCGAATGTCCGTTGCTTTTAGATGGGTGGCGGTGCAAGCCAAACAGGGTCATTCTCGCTGTCTCCTTTTCGACACAGATTCCACAGGTAAACACAGATAGCTTTCAAGATCATCTGTAGAGTCTGCGCAAAGCGTCTGTGTCCAAAATCAGGTTGCCGCGAAGTGGGCCGCGCTACGCTTTTCCTAG
>CAYHAR010000136.1:0-10150 GCA_964354595.1 uncultured Anaerolineae bacterium
AGTCGCAGATTTTCAAAATCGGTGATGAGCGAGTAGAGATGCTTGTAGGTTTTCATGGTTTAATCCGCGCGCTTCGCGCGCGACCAAAGGGGGCAAAGAACGCCCCCTCTGGACTCCCCCACAGAATACAGTTGCCAGCAGCCAGCAACCAGAATTCAGAAACCAGAAATAGAGCCAGGGGACACCAGACGAAACCCGAACCTGTAGTTCCAATCGTCGGGTACGCCCCCGTCGCGGGACGCGCAGCGAGTGAGGCTACGGTCGTCGTTCCACGAGCCGCCTCGCACTGCACGATAGACCTTTTCAGCGTCGTACCATGAGCACGTCCATTCCCACACATTGCCACTCATATCACTTGTGTCCAATACACTGTTGCCATCTGAGAACTGGCCGACGACCGTAGTTGAAGCTACCTCATAGCCCTTTTCCTCATACCACTTGTTCCAATCCAGATCATCTCGCCCACCCCAGAACTCGGCGCAGTTGAGCCGGTTGCGATCAAACGTGTTCCCCCACGGATATTCGCGCCCGTCCGTGTGCCGCGCCGCGCGTTCCCATTCTTCTTCCGTCGGCAAGCGAATCGGCTTACCCAGTTCCTTTGCCAGCCAGTTGCCGTAGGCTTCCGCCTCAAACCATGAAACGCCCACCACCGGCGCGAGTGGATTGTTCCATTTCATGTCGTGCCACCAGAACGGCTCACTGCGCTTTTCTGGCGGACGCTGAGCAAGATAGTCGCGGTACTCTTGTGGCGCTTGGCTATCGTACGTGCCCGTGCGCCAAGCCCAGCCGTCCTCACTCCAAAACTCGCGGCGGTTATAGCCATCGGCCCTGATAAAGCGGCGGTATTGCAAGTTGGTCACGGGATACTTGGCAATCGCAAACGGCTGCTTAATTTCGACCTTGCGTTTGTCTTGATACAAGAACAGCCCGGCGGGGATGGCGATGAATCTGTCCAGATCATCCGGCTTCCAGCCGATGCGCCCCAAGCTGAACCCTGCATCACGTTGGACGGTGGGCGGCAAGGCGCGATTGCGCGAAGCAGCCAAGAGCGCCTCGGTCACCTGTTGCGCCGCAAGGTGCCCCAGCCCTGATTCGCCCACGTCTTCCAGGCACGCGCCGGCCAGCAAAATGTTCTTGCAAGCGTTCTCACCGCCGCACTCCATTTTGAGCATCGCCCGCACCACTTCGCCGGCCGCGCGCGGCTGGCGGTTCAAGAGGCCCCACACACCCACCGCCAGCAAAATCGTCTCGCGCCAGCCGGGATCGGTGAAATGCTGGCGGATGATGGACAGGCTGTCGTCCAGCTCGAGTTGCCCGGCTTGCACCACGCCATACGCCGCCAGCATCTCTTCAAAGGTCAGGTGTATAAAGCCATATTGCCCCTGGCCGCGCTCGACGAGCAGGTTCGAGTAGCGGCGCACGCTTTGCAAGAACTCGCGCGCGCGTTCGCCGGCGGGGCCGCGCGCCAGTCCCCAATCTTGGCCCATAAAGTACGCCGTCAGCCAATTGACCAGCGAACGTTCCGAGACCAGCCCCGCCGTGGGATTTTCTTCGCGCAGCCACACTGCCAGCGGCCCCAACACCGTGATCACCTGCAAGTCCATGTCTGGACCGACCTGGCGTTTGTCCAGCGCGCGCGCCTTGTTCCAGGCCGTGATGAGTGTCCTCAGATACAACTCGTACAACTCGGCGCGGTGATTGGGCAAGGTCACGCCCTGCCGCTTGATGAGCGCGAGGATGGTGAGCAAGAGCGGGTTGCTCGCCAAGTTCGCCACACCGGGGTTGGCGTCCAGCGCCTCGAGCAAGCTCTGGCGCTCTCGCTCCGCCGAGGCCGCCGCTTCGGGCGTATCGCCGAGCGTGCTCTTCTCAAACGCCACACACCATTTAGAGCAAAAGTCTTCAATCGCCTGGCGATCAAAATCGAGTAGCGTGTAGAGCGTCCATTCTTTGGCGTTGAGCGGCGATTCTCGATAGCCCACGATGCGGCTGGTGACGACCACCCGGTTCCCCCTCGCCGAGGCTTCCCGCGCAAAGGCTTCCACCTTGTTGACCAGCCGGTTGCGGTCGCGCTGCACTTCGTCCAGCCCGTCGAGCAAGATCACGGCGCGGCCCTGGGCCATCGCGCTGTCGAACAAGGGCGACAGGTTCGCCATGTCTTGCCCCAGCCCGCCAAAGTATTCGGCCAGGTAGTGTTGCAGGTTCGGGTCGGCCCGCGTGAGCGCGTCCGCGTAGGCGTTGAGCGGGACGAGGATGGGCAGCGGCGCGTTTGCTTCCGCCGCCAGGCGCAAGGCCAGGTACTTTAGCAGTGTCGTCTTGCCGGAGCCAGGATCGCCGATGACGACGACGAGTGGTTTTTCGGCCATGGCCTGCTCGACGTGGACGGGCGCGGCGTCGGCTTTGCCCAACGCCGCCAGCGATTCTGCCCCTGTGCAGGGGCCGCTGGCGGCGGGCAAGGCGCTTTTATCGAACGAGCGCCCGGCGAGTCGCCGCTCCCACGTCTCGCCCGCTGGGATTTCAGAGCGGGCGACGAGCGGCACGTACACCTCTTCCAGCAGCAGCTCGTGCGAGAGCGTGTCGAGCTGCGGGATGCCCTTGAAATCCAGCGCGCGATGATTTCGCCGCAGGTACGTCAAATAGTCGGTTTTCAACTGAGCCAGGTTGGGCGGCGGCGCGTAGGCGCCCATCTGCAAGACGAGGCTGATGTTGTTGATCTGGTTGCCCAGGATCACGTCGCGGTCGGCCTGTACGTCTCCGTCAACTGTCACCGCGCGATCTGGCGTGCTCTGTTTTTTTGTCACGGTTGTTTCCCATCACACTCGTTCTATGCGGTTATAAAGATAACCACACGAACTGAACGGAAATGGATTCAGTGCCATCTGGACTCGCGACCGCACCTGCCAAATTTCGGGAAGCAGGCCCTCGCGTGTGTGGGGACGCATGACCCGCACACGAGTTGGCCTTCAGAAATCGGTACTCAGAATCCACAGGTAGAGTCGGAGGACAGAACACGAAAACCGATAAAGTGCCAAAAGTCAACGGGCACATACCTGCGGCGGCGGGCACAGCGGGTGTTACTCTTATGATTGTTCCATGAACCTCCACGTAATGCTTTGAACCTTTCTCCGAAACTATCCGATGGCTCGCCGCCCGGATACATTTGATACCAGTCGGCAGTCCATTCCCATACGTTGCCGCCGGCGTCGAACAACCCAAACGGTGAGAGGCCGCCCGGATACAGGCCGACCGGTGTCGTCGTGTAAACGCGGCTTTCGACCGAGTTGCAGAGTGAAGCGCTAAAAGTCTCGCCCCATGGATATTCGCGCCCGTCCGTGCCACGAGCTGCTTTCTCCCATTCGATCTCGGTGGGCAGGCGGTACTCACGCCTGGTCACTGCGGTGAGCCATCGGCAATAAGCTTCCGCCTCGTGCCAGTTGACGCCGACGACAGGTCGTGCGGGGCTATTGAGCGTGTGGTCATGCCAAAAAGCAGGGCGGTCAAAGGGACGCTCGAACAGTTGCATGGCATACATCCTGGCTTGTTCGTCTGAAAATCGAGTCACTTCCTTCCAAAAACGCAACCTTGAAGGATACCAGCTGCGTTGTCGCGCTAGCTGCTCCAGGTTTTGACTTTGAAGGGTCTTTCGGTAGTCAAGCCAGGCTTCGACCGACTGTGCGTGCGCCTCTGGCCCGCCCTGCTTCCACTTGCGCCCGGCCTCGCTCCACCAATCGTCATATCGGTAGCCGCCTTGCTCGACAAAGAATCTGTATTCGGCGTTGGTCACAGGGTAACATCCGATGCTGAACGCAGGCGTGCTCACGCGGCGTTCGGTGGTGTATTCGTTCGGATCGGCGCGCTTGTCGGTGCGGTCGCTGCCGCAAATGAACTCGCCAGCGTGCACAATCCGCATGGGTGGGACGATAGCCCGCAAGATTTCGCCTCCAAACTCGGCCAGGTCAGGATGGCCGAGTTCGCCCAACGCCAGTCCAGCGTCAATTCGCTCGCACAGGTAAACCTTGTTGTTGCGCTGGCGTTTCAGCAACGCGCTACGGGTCTGTCGCGCCATGGTCTGCAATTCGGGTCGTTCGGCGCCGATTTCTGCCAGGCAGCGGCCCGCCAGCGGCAGATTGTCTTTTTGCACAGCGGCAATGAAACGAGGTGCATCTTGTCCGGCCAGCGCTGCCGCCATGATGACGGTCTCCTCCCATCCAGTGACGGCTGCAGGGGCGGCTGGCAGCATCAGGCGCAAGACCCTCCGCCATGTGTGCCACGGCACACGCCAGCACTTGGATAGATTCTTGCCTGCGCGGAACTGGCGCACTAGTTCGCACGCTGCAAAATATTCCTGCAAGAGGTGATGGTAGAACGTATGGCCGTCCTCGGCCTTGTTCTTGCTCTTGATCTTGACCACTTCGAGCACGGTCGCGTCGGTGGCCAGAGCGAGTATTTGGTCCAGCGTCAACTGTGCCTCGTCGTGTTCGCCCAGTGACACTTTATCTGCCAGTGCACGCGTGAGGCCCGTGCCTTCGCCGCGCGCCTGCATCGCAAAGGCCAGGCGGCCCAGCGCTTCCATCTCAGTCTGGAGTGTGCCGCGCGGGTCGGCGGTCAATGTTTCCGGCTGGCGGCCTTCGCGCAGTTCGCGCTCGATCAGACGAGAGGCCAGATCGTGCATCAACACGGCGCGGTGATCGGTCAGAGACCCGCCTTCGGCGCAACGCTCGGCCAACTGCGAAAGCATGAACGGGTTGCGCGCCAGTCGGTCAAAGCGGTCGTTACCGGCATGCAAGCGGTTTTCAAACTCACGCCACAGGTCGGCGGCACGCCCTGCGCCAAAGCGCAACTCAAAATACTGGTACATTCCGCCGGGGTCAAGGCTCTGCACCTGCACTTGGGGCAGGCGCAGGTCGGTCACGTAATCGGCGGTGCGGCAGGTGAACACAGCCCAGTTGCCGTGCGGCAGCTCGTCGTTGGCCCAGTGCGCCCAGCGGTCGATGCGCTGCGCCCGGTCGGCCACCGGCATCTGGTTGAGGCCGTCCAGCAAAAAGCACACTTGCCCCTGCGCAATGGCCTGGCCGTACGTCTCACTCAGCCCGCTGTTTTCCCATTCGGATTTGAGAAAGTCCGAGGGCTGACGCGCATCGGTATATTTGAACAGGTCGGCCCGAAAGGGCAGCTTGCCTTTAAGCGGATCGCGCAGCCGCTCGCGGGCCAGGTCGAGCGCCAGGCGGTGCAGCGTCGTCGTCTTGCCCGCGCCCGGCTCGCCCAGAATCACCAGCTTCGTCTTGTTGAGCTGGGTGAGCGCTTGGCGCACGTCCCGGAGCGCCACCCCCGCCGCGCTGATGCCCTGATCGCTCTGGTCGCTCAGGCGCAACGGCGCTTCGAGCAGGCGGCCTGCCAACGGCAGGTACGTGCGATCCCACTGCGTGTATGTTTCGCCCAGGATAAAGCGCGTCAGGTAGATTTCCTCGCGGCCCCGCGCGTCTTGCTGGGAGTGCTGCAACGCGCCCAGCAGATTCATGTCGGCGGGGGCAAAGCGCACCTCGCTGCCCGCGTCGCCGACGACGATGAAGGATTGGTTGGCGGTCCGTTCGACGCGCACGGTGGATTGCGGCTGGCGCAAAAGAGCCTTGATCTGATCGATCCCCGCCTCGACGTGCGACAGGTTGGCAAGGTTGTACTGGTTGCCTATGATCACATCACGGTTGGCGTGGATGTCACGCACCTGCGTGGTTTTGGGTTTACGTGGCATGGCCCCACACTCCCACCCCCTCCCCCGACGGGAAAAACAGTGCCAGGGGAGGGGACGTGTCATCATAAGAACAGCTTGATCGCGATCTGACCCAGACCGGCAATGACCGTGCCCAGGCCTATGGCAGACTTGACGCTCTCGCCCAGCGAGTCCATCACGGCTTTGGCTCCCGTCAGCGTGGCGTTGATGCGCGCGGGAAGTGGCTTGGGTTTTTGCGCTTCTTCGATCACCTGCTTGACCTGATCTTCCGCGACGGCTATCGTTTCGACCTGCGTCGGGAGCAGATCAGGCTGCTTTTTGATCTCGGCGATCTTGGCTTGCAGTTCTTGTGCCCTTGCCACAAATTCCTGCGGCGAGTTGATCTGCTCGACTTGCTGGCGCAGGTCGTTGTACTGGTCGCCCATGATGACATCCCGTCCGGCTTGAATCTTGCCGTGGACGATCACGCCGCCCTTCATTGTGCCGACAGTGGGCGTCTTTTTTGCCGCCGGGCGTTTCGCCGGTGTCTTTGTCTTTTTTGCCACAGGTTTCTTTGCCATTGAGAGCCTCCTCAAAAATCACTAGCAGCGAAACGCGCTGCGCGCGACCAGAGGGGGCAAAGAACGCCCCCTCTGGACTCCCCCACAGAAAACAGCGTCCAGCAGCCAGCAACCAGAAATCAGGAACCAGAAATAGAGCCAGGGGACACCAGACGAAACCCGATAACGTTGTACCAATTGCCGGGTACGAACCAGCTGCGGTCCGCGCAGCGCGAGTCGTAACGGAAGTCGTCCCACGAGCCGCCTCGCACTGTACGCTCGCCTTCTGCCTCTGTGTCCTCCCGGTCATCCAGCTGATAGGGGTACGGACGATACAGGCTGCTCGTCCATTCCCACACATTGCCCGACTGGTCTTCCGCTTCAAATACCCCCACGCCTCCCGCGGCCTGGTACGTGCCCACGGGCGAGGGCTTGAGCACGCGCCCTTCAATCGTGTTGGCCTTGGCCGCATCCCAGTCGTTGCCCCAAGGGTAGACCCGGCCCCCACCTCCGCCTTTGACGGGAGAGGGGGATGGGCCACGCGCGGCAGCTTCCCATTCGACTTCGGTGGGCAGGCGATACTCGCGCCCGGTGACGGACGAGAGCCACGCGCAATAGGCCCGCGCCTCGAACCACGTCACGCCCACGACAGGTTGAGAAGGATTGTTGTAAGTCGAGTCGTTCCAATAGCCAGGCTGTTCGCGCGACTTGGAAGATATATTTGTAGCCAGTTCAGCTTTGAGTTCATCTTCGCTCAAGCCCGCAATATATTCATAGGCTTTTAGATCATCAGGCGAATAAGCTCCCGTTTGTTCAAGCCGTTCTTTCCAATCAGCATTGGATTGCATGAACCTCCATACGTCCATGACTCTGGTGGCTTGCCCACCCGTCACATCTTCACCTCTCAGCCATCGCTTTGCCAGGTCGGTCGTCCAGTAACGTTCATCTTTGTAGCCGCCCGCTTCCATGAAGCAAGCGAACTCGGCGTTCGTCACCGGCCAACGGCCCAGCGCAAACGCGGGCAGGTTAACCGTGTGCTGGGGCTTTTCGTCGTCGTATGAATTGGGTTCATTTTCTGCGCTCCCAAGACAATAGTCCCCTGCCGGCACACTCACCATCTGTGGCACGATCACTTGCACGCCGTTGACGGTCTGTCCCCTGGCGGGGATCTGCGACGGCTGAAAGCGTGTATCGCCGATGCGCCCCAACGTGAATCCAGCCTGCAAACGCGCGCGCAGGTGAACAGCAGGGTCATACAAATCGCGCAGCAGGTCAGCGCGCACTGGCGAGACCGGGGCAACGGATGCGAAACGGATAAACGGATTAGGGTCCGACGACAAGTACACACCCGCTTCGTCCATGCAGCGGCCCGCCAGCACGGGGTTGTGTACGCGCACTGCCTCGATGAGTTTGGCGGGATCACGCGCCAATCCGCACGCCAAAATCGTCGTGACTTCCCATCCCGTCGCGGGCGGCTCGGGCAGCGCATCCCATTCGCCCACTTGGGCGGAGGGCATGTCGCTGGCAAGCCGCTTGCATTTCCATAGCGCCGACAAATCCTCGTCCGCGTCAAATCGCTTCAGCAATTCAAGCGCCGCAAAATACTCGTGCAAGAGTTGATGATAGAAGCGCACGTCCGGCTCGATGCCAGGGTCGAGGATAGTCGCCCCTCGCGCAAAGCGAAACAAAGTGACCGGTTCAATCGGGATTTCTTCGCCCTTGGTTTTTACCGTAGCCGGAAGCGCGGCCTGCGCGATCTCGAACGAAAAGGTCTGGCTTTCACCCTGCTCTTGCATGGTATAAGCCAGTTGCGCCAGCGCGCGCGTCTGCGCCTCGGCAGGCAGCCGCCGCCAGCCAGGCTGCGCCAAATCCTGTTCGCGCTTGAACAAGCTCAGCACAAAGCTTTCCAGCAAATGCCCCCGGTCGTTCAGGAGGCGCTGGTTTTTCAAAAAAGCCAGCGTAAGCAGCATGAGGTAGAATGGGTTGCGAGCCATCTCGCGCAGGCGGGCTTGGTCACCCAGACGCGCCTCCAGCCCTTCGGCGTGGTAGCGCCGCAGATAATCGGTGATACGCTCGTCGTCGAGCGGGACGATCTCGACGCGCGGCAAGTTTAGCTGTGTCTCGTAATCCTGCTTGCGGCTGGTAAAGACGATCTGGTTCTGGCCCAGGTGGTCGCTCACCCAGATGCGCCAATCCTTGAGCCGCTCCTCGTGCAGGTCGCCGCGCGGCAATTCGTTGATGCCGTCGGCCAACACGAGCACGCGCCCTCGCGCCAGGGCTTGGGCGAAATCCGCGTCTGTGTGCTGCTCCCATTCGGCTCGCAGGAACTCGAAGGGCGAACGGTCTTTTTGCTGGCTGAGCCTGACGAACAACGGCACGCGGCCAGGCTCGCCCGCCAACCGTGCGCGCGCCGCGTCAAAGGCGATTTTTTGCAGCGTGGTCGTCTTGCCAGCGCCCGGCTCGCCCAGGATGACCAGGGCATCATGCTTGTCCAGGGCTTGAGCAATATTATCCAGGCGAGCCGTTGTGACGCGCGCTTCCGGCCCCGCGCCTTCCGGTGGTGGAATCAACTCGGCGTAAGCGATGGGCAGATACAAGTCATCGGCGGCGCGCCGAGCCTCCAGGTGAGCTTCCAATGGAACAAAGTGGGTGGCCCAAGCATAATAGTCGCGGTGAACCGTGATCGAAAGCAAGTAGGCCCGTTCGTCACGGCAACGGCTCAACTGTTGCGCCGCGCCGGGGCGAAAGGTGAGCGTCTCGCCATTCACCTCGGCGCGGAGCGCGCCGTCCACGGGGACAAAGGCTGCATTGGCAGCCAGGAACGCCAACACTTTGTCAATCAGGCGCCCCACGTCGGCAGCCGAGTAGCCATAGGTGATAGTGTTCTGGTCGCGCCCGACGAAATCAGCGCAATGAACATCGCGGCCAATGGTGACGCCGCCAGGGGGCACGGCGCGGCGCGGGGTGGACTGGCGTTTGGCCGCGGGTGAGGATTTCTTGGGCTGGGTGGATTTGGCTTTGCTCAACGGTCGCCCTCCGGTTGTGTGCGCGTGAGAAGTAAAAAGGCCGCCTGCGCGCCGGGGGCGTGACGCAAGCGGCCTGATGTGATACAATGAGGTCGCCGCGCGCCCGATTCGCGTTGGCCGTCGCCCCAGGTGTTGCGAGCACCGTGGGGCGGTCTTATTTTACTCCCTTCGTTACCAATCCGCAAAAGCTTTTGCGAGGGCAGCTCGGCTTGCAGGCTGGCAACAAATCGTGCGGCGCGCGCAAACGTCAGGGCCGGATCGTCACGACCGACCGAAGAAAAAGCGCGGGGGCTATCCCGCGCTGTTGTTTCGTGGTATTATCCCCCCTGTTGGTTGTGGCTCTAGCACTGGCAATTAAAAGACTTGGCGTCTTTGCGGTAAAATCCAAAGCAGTTCAAACGCGAAAGGACCAAGACCATGCCGAGAATCACACCTCTTCACCCTGACGATGCTTCCCCGGAGGCACGAGACGTGCTGGAAGGATTCTTCAAAACGCGCAATAGCGTGCCGAATATGTTTCGCACCTATGCGCGTCGCCCGGCGACGATGAGGACCGCCGCCGATCACATGAACGCACTGTGGAATGAAGAATGTACCGCCGACCCCAAGCTCAAAGAACTGCTCTCAGTGCGCGTCTCGATCCTTAATGACTGCCGGTATTGAACTGCGAGTCATAGCGCCTTGGCAAGGCGACACGGAGCCACACAAAAAGACCTGGACGCGCTCAAGGCTTCTGAGACATGGGACACTCACTTTACTCCTGCACAAGCCGCCGCGCTCCGGCTGGCCGACGCCATCACGTGCAGCAACGGCCACGTCAGCGACGAGGTGTGGAACGCCGTGGCCGCGCACTTTGACGA